>NZ_JBEYID010000010.1:211179-307159 GCF_040635605.1 Streptosporangium sp. NPDC006930
GGGCCGGGGGGGGGCCGCCGGGGGGGCGTTGGGCGCCGGGGCCCCCCCCCGCGGGGGGGGGGGTCGGCCGGCGGGCGCCCCCCGGGCGGGGGGCCCGGCCGGTCACCGCGGATCGGGGGTGTGACGCGGCCACGTCACGCACCCAGCATCGGCTGGATCTTGGCGCACACGCCGCCCAGCACGGCCTTGACGTCGGCGCCGGGCTGCCAGAGCGGGTCGAGCGCGGCCCGTACGGTCTGCGACAGCTCCGCCTGGCCGGTGTGGTTGGGCTTGACCACGCCCTTCTCGATGCCGCCGATCACGACCTCCTGCAGCTGGCCGGGCTTGAGCAGCGGGTTGCTCTTGGCGAGGGTGTCGGCGGTGAGCTGGGAGGCCCGGGGCGGCGGGAAGTAGGCGGCGAGCTTGGCCGAGTTGCCGGGGTTGGTGAAGAAGGCGAGGAAGTCTGCCGCCAGCTCCGCGTTGGCGGACTGCTTGAAGACGCCCAGGCCCGCCTGGCCGATCACCGAGTACTCGCCCTTGGGCCCGGCGGGCAGCGGCACGAGGTCCCAGCCGAACTTCGCGTCCTGCAGGAGCGAGGCGCGGGAGATCTGGGTGATGGTCATCGCCGCGTCGCCCGCGAAGAAGTCGGCCGTGGTGCCGGGGCCGGGGAAGGCCTTGTCGGTGAAGATCGACTTGTGCAGGAACGTCATCGCCTCGACCATCTCGGGGCTGTCGAACCCGCAGCTCTTACCGTCCTCGCTCCAGGCCTGGGCGCCCCAGCCGCCCCACACCGTGGAGAGGTTGTCCCAGCCCTTGTAGTCGAAGTCGCGGACGACCATGCCCGCCTTGCCGGTCTCGGCGGCGACCGCGGCGTTCTGGGCGGCGACCTTCTCCCAGGTCCACGTGCCGTCCTCGATCATCTCCGCGGGAGGCTTCTGGCCCGCCTTCTTGAGCAGGTCGGTGTTGACGAACACGCCGAACGGCGAGGTGGAGAACGGGTAGGCGTACAACTTGCCCTCGGCCTGCCAGAGCTTGACCGCCGAGGGGGTGAGGTCGTCGAACTCGTAGCCCTCGGCCTTGCGCAGCGTGTCGTCGAGCGGCGTCAGCGCGCCGGAGGAGACGAAGTCGGGCGCGGAGTTCTCCAGGATCCAGGCCAGGTCGGGGGCGTTGCCCCCGGCGATCTGGGTGGTCAGGGTCGTGGTGTAGTTCTCGAAGGGGAGGGGGTCGAACTTGATCTCGCCGACGTCGGGGCGCGTCTTCCGGTATTCGGCGGCGATCTCGTCGAACAGCTTCAGGTGGGCCTCGTTGGAGGTCCAGATCGTCATGCGCAGCGGCTGCGGGCCCTGCGCGGCGGGGGCGGCCTCGCCTCCCCCGCCGCACGCCGTCAGGGTGAGCAGCGCCGCCAGCGCGACGGCCGCGGGCTTCGCGAATGTTCTCATGGTCCGATCTCCTTGCTGGGAATCCCCCGGCGGTCGTGGTGGGTGACCGGTCGCCCGGCCGGTGCCGCTCGTCCGGTCAGTAGCCGGTCACCTGCGGCCAGCGCAGCTCGACGCCGTCTCGGGTGAGCCGCCGCTGGAAGTCGGCGAGCAGTCCCTCGTCCTCGCGTACGGCGTGCGGGGTGGTGGCGTTGTCCAGACAGAAGGCCGCGAGGGCCCCCGCGGCCTCGCCGACGTTCCACTCCACCGGGTGCAGCCGGTAGGCGCCGTTGGTGATGTGGGTGGTGCCGATGTTCTTGGACGCGGGCAGCAGGTTGGTCATCCGCTGCGGCACGAGCGCGCCGAGGGGGATCTCGAACGGCGAGCTCGCCACGTCGATGTAGTTGTCGCCCCCGGTGGAGGGGTGCAGGTCGATGCGGTACATCCCCACCCCGACGGAGTCGGCGTAGCTCACCGCGCCCTTGTCTCCGCGCACCGCGAACGACAGATCCTGCTCGGCCACGGTGTACAGGGCGCGGACGCGACGCGACTCGCGGATGTAGGGGGCCTGGGCCAGCCCGTCCTCGCCGCCGCCGGTGACGTCGCCGCGCAGGCGCAGGCCGGGAAAGCCGGTCCCGCCGTCGGCGCGGGGCGCCTCGGTCTGCATCCAGTACAGCACCGAGCGCGACAGCTCGCGGGCGGCGGCCACGTGCGCGGCGGCGTCCGGCACGTCGATGACCGGGCCCTCCAGGTAGTCGATCATCGGCCAGTTGACCAGGGTGATGTCGCTGTCGTAGGCGCCGTCGACGAAGTTGCGCCGCGCGGCGATCCTGCGGAACGTCCACAGGTTCGCGTCACCGGGGTTGAGGCGTTGGTCGGCCTCCACCAGCAGCGGGTCGTCGTCGGGGTTGGGAGTGAAGGAGCGTTCCACGATCTCCAGGGTCCTGGGGTGCGGGCAGCGCCAGGACAGCAGCCGGTCGCCCCAGAAGTCGGGCCGGTAGCTTCTCCAGAACTCGTAGGCGGCGGGTTTGTCGATGGTGTGGTCGCCGTCGACGTGGTCGATCGCGAAGCACACCGAGACGGCCTGCATGTTCATCGGCTGGGCCTCCGCGGGCGCGCTCGGCTCTCCGGTGTCGCCCTGCGACTCGAACCCCGTCACGTACTCGGTGCCGGTCAGCGGCAGCAGCTCACCCGTCTCCGTGGCGTCCAGCACGTACGGCGCGACGGCCGTGACCTCACCTTTCCCGTCGCGGTGCTCCAGGCGCACGGCCCGCACCCGGTCGCCGTCGACCTCGGCGCCGACCGGCCGGTACGGCTGCAGCACGCGCAGCCGGCCGGAGCCCCGGTACGGCGCGAGCATGGCCTCGATCACCGCGACCGCGACGCGCGGCTCGTGGCACAGGCGGCTCACGTGCCCGGCGCCCGGGTTCAGCTCCCGCCAGGCCCGCGACCGCGCGGTGAGCGGGTAGTGGTCGCGGTAGTAGCGGCGGATGCCGTCGCGCAGCGCCCGGTAGGAGGCCGTGACACCGAACCGCTCCACCCAGGAGTGCTCGTCGGGCGGCACGGCCTGGCTGGTCAGCTGGCCGCCGAGCCAGTCGTACTCCTCGGTCAGGATCACGGTGCGCCCGGCTCGCAGCAGCGCCAGGGCGGCGGCGACGCCGCCCAGTCCTCCGCCGACGACCACCGCGTCCGCCGATATCTCAACCACGTCGGGGTTCTCTCCCATCATCGTCGTTCTCTCCGCCTTCTCGCCGTTCCCGGCGTTCTTCGCCTTCTCGGCGCTCCTGGCGTTCCCGGCGCTCCGCACCGTCCGGTCAGCTCCGGACCGGCGCGAGCGTGGATCCCTCGACCAGCTCGCAGGCCAGTAGTTCCTGTGGCGTTCCCCCGCCGCGCTCCAGCAGCCGCGCCAGCAGCTCGACGGCCCTGCGGCCCATCTCCCGCCGCGGGATGCGGAACCCGGTGAGGTCCACATCGACGCGGACGGGCCTGGTCGGGGCGCCCAGCGCGATGAACGACAGGTCACCGGGGATCTCAAGACCCCGCTCGCCCGCCGCGTGCATGATCGCCACGGCGTCGGCGGGCTCCTCGGCGAAGACCGCCGTCACTCCCGCGGCCGACAGCTCGTCCAGCATCTCCTCGGGGGTCCTGCCGACGACCGGCACGTGCACTCCCTCGGCTCCGACGGCGGCCACCGCCTCGCGGAAACCGCGCATGCGGTCGGCCGGCGACTCGGCACCGGCCCCGGTGCCGACGTAGGCGAGCCGCCGGTGGCCGAGTCCCGCCGCCCGGTCGACCAGGGCGCGTACCGCGGGCGAGTAGTCGGCGCCCACGTACGGCACCGGGGCTCCCGCGTCGTCGCGGCGGCCGATGGAGACGAAGGGGATCCCCTCGGTCAGCAGCCGGGCCAGGTCGTCGCGGTCGACGGCGCGCCCGAGGAGCACGCAGCCGTCCGCCAGCCGTACCCGGCTGTCCTCGTTGAAGATGCGGCGCCGCTCCCCCGCGGCCCTGGCACTGGTGAACAGCAGCAGGTCGCAGCCCATCTCCTCGGCGCACTCCTCGATGCCGAGCAGGAAGGGGTGGTAGAAGTCCGCGCTCGCGGTCGGGAAGACCGCCTCGTAGGTGAAGACGCCCAGGATGCGGTTGCGCCGCTCGGCGAGCCGCCGGGCGACCGGGTCCGCGACGTATCCGGTCTCCCTGATCACCCTCAGCACCCGCTCGCGCGTCTCCGGGGCGATGCGCACCTCGGCGTCGATCCGGTTGTTGAGGACGAGCGAGACCGTCGTCTGGCTCACCCCCGCGATGCGGGCGATGTCCTGCTGGGTGAGCCGGCGGCCGGGGGCGGTCACGATTCGTAGCGTCCCATCTGCTGATAATGCGCATTAGCGAAGTTGGGACGTCATCCTGCAATCAGCGGCGGATCCTGTCAAGAGCCGGGCTCCAGGATCTTGTCCTGGAAATTTCGCCGGTGATAATCCGTATTAGCACCTTGACGGGCGGGCACGCCTGGCCGAATCTTTGCGATCAGGGAGAAGTTTCTCACCATCACTCACGGTGAAAGTTGTCGCGAAGGGACGTTCCATGTCTGAACCCCTCCTGGACCGCCGCGGACTCCTGCGCGCGGCGGTCGGCGCCGGCGTGGCCGGCGGTCTCGGGCTCGCCCTTCCCGGGACGGCCACGGCGGCGATCGCGCAGGCGCCCGTACGGGCCGGTACGACCGCGGCGCTGGGGCCCGCCGGATTTCCCACGTACCGCTACATCGGCACGGCGTTCAACAAGGCGAGCCTGCGCTACAACCCGACCAACGAGCTGATCTTCCCCTGCATCCGGGGCATGTACGACAAGATCGCGAGCCCGCTGGGGCGCTACTACCTCTACTACGCCCCCCACGACGCGCCCGGCGGCATCTGCCTCGCCTACGGCAACTCGCTCGGCGGCCCGTTCACCGAGTATCCGAGCAACCCGATCATCCCCAGGACCTGGTCACCGCACTACTCGGTGAGCCACATCTCCTCGCCGCACATCATCTGGAACGCCGCCGACCGGCGGTTCTACATGTACTTCCACGGCGAGAACAACACCACCCGGATGGCCTGGTCGACCGACGGCGTGCGCTTCACCTACCACGGCACGGTGCTGACCACCGCGATGATCCCCGGCTCGACGGAGACCTCCTACGCCCGGGTCTTCGAGCACGCGGTCCCGGGGCTGGGCAACAAGTACGTCATGGTCTTCATGGGCGTCACCGGCGGCTCCCGCAAGATCTTCTGGGGCTGGTCGTCCAACGGCATGGACTGGCGGTTCGACCCGACCCCGCTGGTGTCGCCCGGCCCCGACGGGCAGAGCGACCTGTCCGGACCGTCCCTGCTCAAGCGGAACAACACCACCTATGTCGCCTATCACGGCAACAGCGGAAACGTGTTCCTCACCGAGGTGGGCAACGCCTTCGACCGTGAGGTGCACCTCGGCGTCTTCCACCGTCCCCTGACCGGGGCCCCCGACAACGGCCGTAGCGCCGCGCCCTCCTTCGGCACCGACGGCGGCGTGGCCTACATGTTCTACGAGGCCGGCCGGCGCGGCGGTTCGACGATCGCCGTCGCCCGCGCCGTCTAGGAACACGCGCCCGGACGACTCGCCATCGCCCGGGGCCCGTGACGCGTCATCCCGGCGTGTCACGGGCCTCACCTCGCCCGCACCTCGAGGACGCGGCACCGCGGGTTCGCGCGATTCAGACCGCCGGTGGCGCGACGGACTCGCGGTCGCGCAGCGGCATCGGGACCCGGTGCGTCTCGCTCTCCCTGCCGGCCCCGCCGTCACGGTGGTGGCCGATCTCCGCGAACAGCACGTCCACCGCCCTGCGGCCGAGATCGTAGTGCGGGAGGGCCACCGTGGTGAGTTTGGGCCGCATCCACGAGGCGAGGGGGTGGTCGTCGAACGAGATCACCGAGACGTCCTGCGGGATTCTCAGCCCGTGGTCGCTGAGCGCCTGGTACGCGCCGAGCGCGATCCTGTCGTTGAAACAGATCAACGCGCGCGGGCGCCCCTTCTCCAGGATCGCGCGGGTGGCGTCGAGGCCGTACTCCGGCTGCCAGTCAGGGCAGACCCGCCCACTCGCGATCTTGACGCCCGCCTCGCCCAGCACCTCTCGGATGCCGGCGAGCCGTTCCACGGCCGCGACACTTCCCGCGGGCACATTGCGCATCCCGGGGCCGGCGCCGACCAGGTGGATGCCTTCGCGATGGCTGGCCTTGAGCAGCAGGCGGGCGGCGGTGCGGCCGGCCTCGACCTCGTCGGGGACGATCGAGGAAAGCGGGGAGGGCTGCCTGGGAAGCGCGTTGAGCAGGACCGCGGGAACGGCCGTTATCGTTTTCGGCACCTTGATGGTCCTCGTGAACATCGAGGCCAGGATGATCCCGTCGACCTGACGGTCCTGCATGGCCTGCAGCAGGGCGCGTTCGAGCTCGGGGTCTCCCTCCGTCTCACCGATGAACAGCATCACACCGCGTTCCCGGGCGGCCTCGAGAGATCCCTTGATCATGTCGCCGGCGAGCCGTGAGGTGGCGATCGTGTCGGACACGAAGGCGATGGTCCGCGTGGTGCCCGTGCGCAGTCCCACGGAAACGATGTTGGGCCGATACTGCAACTCCTCGGCGGCCTTCAGGACTCGTTGCTCGACGTCCTGGGAAATGCGCAGCTCACGGCCTCGGCCGGACAGGACGAGCGATGCCGTGGTGGTGGAGACAGCGGCTATCTTGGCGACATCGGCCAGCGTGACCCGCTTTGGGCTCACCGAGAGACCTCCCACGTTGTGAGGGTTGACAGCCAGCTATACGTATGGTGAGACTACCGCATTGCTAATCCGATTTAGCAAATGAGTTCCCAGGACATCCGGCTACTCGCCGGCGAGTTCCCGATCAACCAAGGAGACGCAGATGTCGCGTCGATTCAGCCCTCATCGCCGGGCGGTGCTCATGGTCGTCCTGGGGGGGACGCTGGCCGCCGGTTGCGCCGCACCGGGCAACAACAACGCACCGCAGCCGGAGGCCGCCGGCAGCAGCACCCCGCTGTCGGCCGCACCGACCTGCGGGACCGACCCGATCACGCTCAACGCCTACTTCGAGACCGGTTTCCCCCTGCCGAAGGCGCTCACCACCGAGTTCTCCGCGCAGCACAAGAACGTCACGTGGAACATCCGCGAGGACCAGTTCGCGGTGATCACGCAGAACGCCCCGCGTGTCCTCGCGGACGACCCGCCGGACCTCATGCGACTCCCCCAGGTCTCCGAACTCGTCAAGAACAACCTGCTGAAGAACCTCGACGACTACGCGAAGGTCTTCGGCTGGGACGCCTGGCCCGAGTCCCAGCTCGCGCAGCTGCGCCTCGGCCCCGGGGGCAAGACCCGAGGCGAGGGGTCGCTGTACGCGATGGGGCTCAACTTCAGCATGACCGGCGTCTTCTACAACAAGAAGCTCGCCGAGAAGATCGGGATGTCGTCCCCGCCGACCACCCTGGCCGAGCTCGACGACGCGATCTCGAAGGCCAAGAAGGCCGGCGTCACCCCGATCGCCCAGTTCAACGGAGGAGCCACCGGCGGGCTGGCGTTCCCCCTGCAAGGTCTGATGGCCGCCTACGGCACGGCCGGGCCGATCAACGACTGGATCTTCCAGAAGCCGAACGCCACGATCGACACGCCGACGAACCTCCAGGCCGCGCAGCACCTGGAGCGCTGGATCAAGGCCGGAACCTTCTGGAAGGACGTCAACGCCGTCGACTACGCGACGATGATGAGCCGCTTCATCGGCGGTGACGGCCTGTTCATGTTCAACGGTGACTGGGAGTCCGGCAACCTCGACAAGCAGATGCCGGGCGACGTGGGCTTCTTCCTGATGCCGTCCGCGCAGGAGGGCGGCAAGCTGGCCGCGATGTCGGCTCCCCTCACCTTCGGCATCGGCGCCCAGGCCAAGAACGCCGACTGCGCCGCGTTCTTCCTCAACTGGGTGGCGAGCGATCAGAAGGCGCGCGACATCGCCGTTGAGGTCGGAGGATCGCACCCCATGGGTCCCGCCGACGCTCATATGCCGCCCCTCGCCCAGGACACGGTGACGGCGAGCACGCTCGCGGCCGGAGCGAAGATCGGTGAGGACAACGGCGCGATGGACTTCATCGCCAACGCCACCGGTGCGATCTACGCCAAGAGCTGGACCCCGCAGCTGCAGAAGCTGGTCGGCGGGCAGCAGACCCCCGAAGGCCTGCTGAAGTCGGTGCAGAGCGACTACCAGAGTCAGGTCGAGGGGAGCTGAGCACGCCATGGCACGGCCGACTCCCGACGCGGCGGTCGATCTCGCCGCGACCCGGTCCGGGCCGAAGGCCGTGACGAGGAGGAGGAGCCCCGCCCGATCGGCGGGGCTCCGCACGCCGCACTGGATCGGCTGGCTGTTCGTCGTTCCAGCGCTCGCCTTCTACGTGGTCTTCGTCCTGCGGCCGATCCTCCTGACGTTCCAGTACTCGCTGTACACCTGGGACGGCATCGGCTCGTCCACCTGGGCGGGCCTGAACAACTACGCGAAGGTCTTCCTCGATCCCGACCTGTTCGCCTCCATCGTGAACGCCTTCGAGCTGATCGTGTTCTTCAGCGCGATCCCGGTCGTACTGGGCCTGGTGATCGCCTCGACGATCCGGCGGATCGCCACGAGCCGGCTCGCGCTCGTGGCGAGAACGGTGATCTTCCTGCCGCAGGTCATCCCGCTCGTCGCCGCCGGCATCGCCTGGAGCTGGCTGCTGTCGTCGACCGGTCTGATCAACCAGCTCCTCACCTACGCCGGTCTCGGCGGCGTGACCCGCGCCTGGCTGGGTGACTTCTCCACCGCGCTGCCCGCGGTCGGGGTGATCGGCGCGTGGGTGCTCCTCGGCCTGTGCACCCTGCTGTTCCTGGCGGGCATGAGCAAGATCGACATAGCGCTGTACGAGGCCGCCCGGCTGGACGGGGCAGGGCCGCTTCGGGAGTTCCTCTCGATCACGGTGCCCAGCCTGCGGCAGGAGATCGGCGTCTGCGTCACGGTGACCGTGATCGCCGCCCTCGCCAGCTTCGACATCATCTACATCTCGACCCAGGGCGGGCCGGGGAACGCCACCATGGTCCCCGGCCTGGAGATCTACTACCTGGCCTTCTCCGACCGGCAGGTGGGAACGGCCTCGGCACTCGCCGTCGTGCTGATGCTGCTCGTGCTCGTCTTCGCCCTTCCCATCCAGTGGCTCACCAGGAACAGGTCCACATGATCACCGGATACCGAGAGGCGTGGACGGGAAGGGTGCTGCTCGTCCTGCTGATGACGGTCACCCTTCTGCCGTTCGTCAGCCTGTTCGTCACGGCGCTGCACCCGTCGGGCACCTACCCGCTCGGACTCTCCTGGCCGAGCGACCCGCAGTGGGGCAACTTCGTCCAGGCCTTCCAGGTGGCGCGGATGGGCGAGCTGCTGAAGTCGAGCACGCTCATCGTGCTCGGAGTGGTCCCCCTCGCGCTCATCATCGCGACGATGGCGGGATTCGCCATCGGCCACCTGCGGATCCCCGGACAGCACGTCGTGTTCCTCGCGTTCGTGTTCGGGCTGACGCTGCCTTTCGAGGGCATCATCACCCCGCTGTACTACCAGGTGCGCGACATGGGCCTGCTGAACACCAGGTGGGCGATCATCCTTCCGCTCATCGGGCTGTTCATGCCGTTCTCCGTCTACTGGATGCGCGCGCACTTCGTGAACATGCCCGCGGAACTGTCGGAGAGCGCGCGGATCGACGGGGCGAACGTGTGGCAGCTGTTCTGGCGCGTCCACGTCCCGCTCGCCATGCCGGCGATCTCGTCGCTCGCCATCCTGTTGTTCCTGTGGACCTGGAACCAGTTCCTGCTCGCCATCGTCCTGGTCGACGACCCACTGCAGCGCACCATGTCCGGCGCGCTGGGCGCCTTCCAGGGACAGTGGGGCACCGACATCCCGCTGCTGTGCGCGGGGTCGCTGCTCATCCTGGCTCCCACGCTGCTGATCTTTCTCATCTTCCAGCGCCGGTTCGTCACGGCTCTGCTCCAGGGCTCCCTGAAGGGATGACACACGTCATGTCGTTGCTCGGCACGGATACCGAGACGGGATCGCCTGGACACGGCGGCCGGCCGGCGCGGTGGGACCGGCGCCATCTCGCCCTGCTCACCGACACCCCCGCGACGACGGCGCCGGCCGTCGGTCCCGTGGCCCTGCCGCGCGTGCTGCCGCACGACGACGTCTGGGACCTGTGGCCGATCCAGGAGGAGGACGGCTCGACCTCCACGGTTCTCGGCCACGAGCTGTGGATGGGCCTGTCGGCACCCGCCACCGGTCACCCCGAGGACCGTCATGACCACGCTCGCGTCCGGTTGCTCGCGAAGGACGGCGACGACTGGAAGGACTTGGGGCACGCGTTCGCCGACGGTGCCTCGCCGGGCAGCCGCGAGTGGTCGGGGTCGGCGGTCCGCAGGCCCGACGGCACGGTGTCGGTGTTCTACACGGCCGCCGGCAGGCGAGGCGAGGCGCGCCCGACGTTCGTCCAGCGTGTCGTGGAGGCACGTGCCAGGCTGGTCGCCGACGGCGACCGGATCGTGCTGGAACCGCACGCCGAGCACCGCGAGATCCTGAGCTCGGACGGCCGGACGTATCTGCCCGCCGACGATGTCGAGGGTGGCCCGGGGAAGATTCGGGCCTTTCGCGATCCGGGCTGGTTCCGTGATCCCGCCGACGGGCGTGAGCACCTTCTCGTCGCCGCCTCCGTCGCCTGGGAGGATCGCTTCACGGGCGCGGTGGCCCTCGCCGGCGCGGAGCCTGACGGCTGGTCGCTCCAGCCGCCACTGCTGGTGGCCGACGGGATCAATCACGAGATCGAACGACCGCACATCGTCGCGTACGGGTCCTCGTACTACCTTTTCTTCTGCACGCACCGGCATTCGTTCCACCCCCCGAGGTCGGCGCCCACCGGCCTGTACGGCTTCGTGGCCCCGAGCCTCACCGGACCGTACGAGCCGCTGAACGGCTCCGGGCTGGTGGTCCGCAACCCCGAGAGCGAGCCCGATCAGGCGTACGCCTGGTTGGTGCTGCCCGATCTCCGGGTGGTGAGCTTCCTCAACTACCCGTCCACGGGCGGCGAGGATCCGATGCGGATCCCGGCCACGGAGGCGAGGGCCGGTTTCGGCGGGACGAACGCGCCGGTCCTCGAACTCACCATCGACGGGGTGAACGCCTCCGTGGCCGAGAGCGACGCGGGGCCGCTCCCATGACCACGCGCCGCCCGGTGCTCCCGCCGTGGGGCGGGAGCACCGGGCCGGTCCGGCGGGGCGGGTGGACCTGAACGATCAGGCCCACGCGCCGGTAGCCGGACCGGTCGGCGGGGTGGGCCTGCCTGGGGGGTACAGGCCCACGCGCCGTTTGGGGGGTGCGGATCAGACGCGGGTCCAGCGCTGGTTGCCCTGTCCGTTGCAGTCCCAGATCTGGAGTCTGGCACCGTTGGCGGTGGAGTTGTTGGACACGTCCAGGCACTTGTTCGCGCCGATGGCGGTGATGCTGCCGTCGGAGTTGAAACGCCACTTCTGGTTGTTCTGGCCGTTGCAGTCCCAGATCTGGAGCTGCGCGCCGTTGGCGTTGCTCTGGTTGCTCACGTCCAGGCACTTGTTGCCGTAGACCCGCAACTCACTCGCGCCGGTCAGCGCCCAGCGCTGGTTGTTCTGGCCGTTGCAGTCCCAGATCTGCACCGCGGCACCGTTGGCCTGCGAGACGTTGGCGACGTCCAGGCACCTGCCCGAGCCGACCCCCCTGATCGCGCTCGTCGGCGAGGGCGAGGGCGTCGAACCGGGGTCGCCGGGCTGACCGATGCTGCCGGAGACCGACTGGAGGGCCGCGTACCAGGCGGCGGCCATCTTGTCGTAGCCGCCGGCGGTGGGGTGGATGCCGTCGATCAGGTCGGAGGTGGTCAGCTTGCTGTGCATGTCGACCAGGTGGACGCGCTTGCCGCTGTTCACCTTGTTCTGCACGATGCCGGGGATGGCCGCGTTGAAGGTGCGGGCGGCGGACTCCTGCCCGGAGTTGGACAGCGGGATGATGGTGGCGACGAACACGTCCGCGTCAGGCACGGTCGCGGTGATGCGGTCGATCAGGGTGGAGAGCCGCTGGGGCGCACCGCCCACGTTGTAGTTCTGCAGGATGTCGTTGGTGCCGATGTGCAGCAGCACCGTGCGCGGATTCTGGGTGCGCGCCCAGTTCGTGATGTTCGCGTCGATCTGGTCGATGCGCCAGCCGGGGTGCCCCTGGTGGTCGTGGTCCCCCAGGGAGGCCGGCCCGTTGAACTGTGACCCGACGAAATCCACCGTGTACCGGCCGGAGACCAGCCGCTGCCACAGGCCGATGCGGTATCCGCCCGGCACCTGCGTACCCTCGGTGATCGAGTCGCCCAGTGGCATGACCCGTACGCCGCCGTTGGACTCCGCGCCGGCGACGCTCGTCCGCGTCACCGCGCCCATCGCGACCACGACCACAGCCAGAAGCGCCGCGGTGAACCACCGTCTCCACCTACGCATGCTCAACCTCTTTCCGAAAGCCGAGAGCAGTTACTGCTGACAGCTCGTGTAGCGCTGACGGTCTGTATTCGAAGCACTTTCCAACGAATGTCATGTGGCGGCGGGAGCGGCGGCTCGGGGCACCTCGCGGGTGCCCGCCGGTCACAGGGCTGCGAGGTCCGATGGATCGGGTCGGTCCGGCTTTCGCCGTGCGGAGAATCCTCCTGTCGAGAAATCGGTGACCGTGGGAGAGAATCGCGGATGTGGTGTGTGGCCGGGATTCACGGTCGCCGAGTGTGTCTTTTGGGGGGTGGGGAGATGTGAGCGCTAACATTTTTCTGCCGGTCGCGGCCTCTTCCAGCGTCGAATGATTGTGGTGGTGCAGCGGAGCAAACACGAGGCGAGGAGAGGCTGTCAAGAGCCGGAAACACGGCGAGACGAACAGGAGCGGAAGCCGGAGACGGCTCCATCTGGCGTTTCACAGGTCACCGCACCGAACGGGCCGTGGTGATGTGATGAAAATTTCACCGCCAGCGTCTCGTCCCGGAGGAGGGCACCACGCCCCGCAAGGACCGGCAGACGTCGAAGCGGGTCCATCACGTGTGCGGTACGCGGTGAGACAGAGCCTTACCGCACGAGCTTGACACATTTTGTAATACTTTCCACACTGAGTCCCCGAGACGGCCCCTATGCCAAGTCGGTGGTGCGCGGCGGGGGCCGTCGACCACGGAGTTCATCCCACCTGCGGAACGGCCAGGAGAATCCCCCACTCCGAGAGGTTTCCGCTCATGTCCTCATCCTCCTCGTCACCGTTCAGCCGCCGCGCGCTGCTCACCGGAGCCGGAGGCGCCGCGGCCGGCCTGCTGGGATCACGTCCCGCGTGGGCGGCCAACGCCCCGAGCAGTCCACCGCCTCCCTCGGAAAGCTGTACGGCCAGCTGGACAGGACCGCGGAGAACCAGCTCTGGTACGACAAGCTCAAGGAGGTCATCGACGGCTACCAGCCCGACGTCATCTGGCAGGACTTCAACCTCCCCCAGATCACCGAGGCGCAACGGCTGAACTTCCTCGCCTACTACAACCAGGCCATCGCCTGGAACATCGCCCCGATGGCTGACGGCACCATCCCGTCCGGGCAGCGGACGATCCTGCTGGGCATCGGGGACCACCTGCGACGCTTCGGCGAGTCGATCTACTCCACCCGGGTCTGGACGGCCTTCGGCGAAGGCCCCACGCAGATGGGCGGCGGCTGGTACCGCATGGTCAACCGCACCAACGGCATGGTCATCGACAGCTGGGGCAACACCGCCAACGACGCCAACGCCAGACAGGCCGCCTGGAGCGGCGGCAACAACCAGCAGTGGCGTCTCAACAGCGTGGGCAACGGCCGCCAGCAGATCATCGACCGCGGCACCAACACCGCCCTCGATCGGGCGTGACCCGGACGAGGTACGGCGCCACCACGACCCAGCCTCCCGTGGAGGCGTTCAGCTTCGCCGGTTACGGCCACTCCCTGCCGCTGGACGGCGTGTTCCCCCACGCCATCACCTTCCTCGGCCTCGACGGCGGCACGACCCCCACGCCCACCCCCACGATCACGCCCACTCCCGCGACCGGGAGCGCGATCAGGGGGGGCGGCTCGGGCAGGCGCCTCGACGTGACCGGCGCCTCCCAGGCCAACGGCGCCGCGGTACAGATCTGGGACTGCAACGGCCAGAACAACCAGCGCCGGACCCGGACCTGACCTCACGGCCGACCCGCCCGGCGCGACCGGGCCGGGCGGGTTCCGACGGCGCCGCGCACCTGCCGTCCGCGTCGCCCGCCCGCGGGGAGTCAGTCGGTCGGCGAGAAGATGCGTTGCTGGATCTCCCTGCGGTAGTCGTCCAGCGTGTTGTCGATGTGTGTCGCCGCCGCCTGGGCCGCCGCCTCGGGATCACCGGCGCGGATGGCCTGGTAGATGGCGTCGTGTTCCTCGACGGCCTTCGCCGCGTGCCCGCCCACCGAGCCTCGCAGTCCGATGAGGTTGGACTGCGCCTGCAGCCGGCGGGCCTCCCGCACCGCTATCTGGAGGAACATGTTGTGCGAGGCCGTCGCGATGGCGGTGTGGAAGGCGTCGTCGCCCTCGTTGAACAGATCCTCGCGTCCGGTGTCGAACCCGTAGCGGCACACCCCGGCCCACTTCTCGATGTCTCCCAGTTCCGCCGGGGTGGCGCGGCGGGCGGCCAGCCGGCTGGTCTCCATCTCCTGGGCCCGGCGGAACTCGAACAGCATGTAGATGTGGTCCAGGTCGGTGGGCAGGAAGAAGGACGCCCATCGTCCGGTGCCGAGCATCCCCTCGTCGTCGGCCACGTAGAGGCCGCGCCCTTTCTGGGCGCGTATCCTGCCGAGCGCGGAGAGTATCTTCACCGCCTCGCGGACCACGGTCCGGCTCGTGCCCAGTTGCTGGGCCAGCTCGTTCTCGGTGGGCATGCGGTCACCCGGCCGCAGGTGCAGCCTGGTGATCAACTCCAGCACCTGCTCCGCGGCCACCTCGTAGCCCGGCCGGTATGCGCCTTCCACGCGCGGATTATCGATCACGCTACCCGCCCTCTCCCTGCCACCACCTCCTCAAGAGTACGACCAACTGAGGCACGGATCAGCATCAATCCCTCTCAACCTACCTGAGATTAAGTGCTACACATCCTGCTCGAGCTCGGATCCACGACGGAGAGGAAGGAAGAAGTAAGCCATCTACCTGCACTTATCTTGAAAAGAGCGCCAACTTTGACAAAGGAACCCCTGTGAGGAGTCAGAAATAAGTGGGCTTAAGGTCTTGACGCGACTCAGCGCGAGGAACGTAATTAGTAGCTAAGTCTCCGGGACGCCTCCTGTCGGAGGGCCCCCCTTTGGCCGGACCACATCTGGAGCGGAGGGGAAGCCACCGGCGACAAGGACGGACATCGCCGTCCACGACGGCAACGCGAACGGTTCCAACCACCTCGGACCAGGGCGCGGTTGTTCGGCGACACCTGCAAGAACCGGCCAGGCGTGCTGTTCGGCGCGGGCGAAAACAAAACGGCGTCGAGCCGCCACACCGGCCGGCTGAAACTCCTCACCCCCCACATGAAGGAGAAGCAAGTGGTCTGCCCACCAAGACATGTCGAGATTCGAACCGCGGGGGAGGTCACCTGATGGTGAAGCGGAAATCCCTCTTCGGAGCGATCGCGGTCGCGGCCCTTCTCGTCGTGTCCTCGGCACATGCGGCACTGAGCAGCAGCTCCAGCGCTACCGCGTCGTCGGTGGCGGGGGCCCGCGCCCTCGCGCCGACCGCCGGGTGCGGCAAGGCCCCGGCGCTGAACAGCGGTACGCAGACGATCCAGAGCGGCGGCAAGACCCGCTCCTTCATCCTGAGACTCCCCGACAACTACAACAACAACACCCCCTACCGGTTGTTCTTCGGATTCCACTGGCGGGGCGGCACCATGAACGACGTCGACTCCGGCGGCACCAGCGGTTACCCGTGGTCCTTCTACGGCATGCGGCAGATGTCGAACAACAACGCGATCTTCGTCGCACCCCAGGGCATCGGCAACGGCTGGGCCAACTCCGGCAACGAGGACGTGGTCCTCGTCGACGACCTGATCAGGCGGATCGACGCGGCCCTGTGCGTCGACACCTCGCAGCGCTTCGCCATGGGCTTCAGCTACGGCGGCGGTATGAGCTACTCGCTCGCCTGCAGCCGGGCGAATGTCTTCCGCGCGGTCGCGGTCTACGCCGGCGCCCAGCTCAGCGGATGCAGCGACGGCAGCCAGCCCATCGCGTACATGGGACTGCACGGCATCGGCGACTCGGTGCTGAACATCTCCCAGGGCCGGTCACTGCGTGACAGGTTCGTCAGGAACAACGGCTGCACCGCCCAGAACCCGCCCGAGCCGGGCTCTGGCAGCAGGACGCACATCACCACCACCTACTCGGGCTGCCGCGCGGGCTACCCGGTCGTGTGGGCCGCCTTCGACAACGGTCACATGCCGGGTCCGGTGGACGGGACCTACGCCGAGAGCGGCATCACCACCTGGACCAAGGGCGAGGTGTGGAGGTTCTTCTCGCAGTTCGGAAGCGACCCCAACCCCAACCCCACCCCGACCCCGACCCCGACCGCGAACCCGGGAACGCAGACGAGCCCGCTCCGGGGCACGGCCTCGGGCAAGTGCCTCGACGTGACCGGCGCCTCCCAGGCCAACGGCGCTCTGGCGCAGATCTGGGACTGCAACGGCCAGAGCAACCAGCAGTGGACGTCGAACGGCGCGAATGAGCTGCGGGTCTACGGTAACAAGTGCCTGGACGTGAGCAACCAGAGCAGCGCCGACGGCGCCGCGGTGCAGATCTGGGACTGCAACGGCCAGAACAACCAGAAGTGGCGCCTCAACTCCGACGGCAGCATCACCGCCCTCGGCTCGAACAAGTGCCTGGACGTGCCCAACAACGCCAGCGCCAACGGCACCAAGCTCGTCATCTGGTCCTGCAACGGCGGAGGCAACCAGCGCTGGACCCGGATCTGATCCTCTTGCCTGACCATCTCTGAGACACCTTCGGAATCCCCCGCCGGGAAGAACGACCTCCCGGCGGGGGATTCCGCCCACGGCGGGGCACCTTCGGGTGCCCGCCGTGGGAGAGCGGCACGCCAACCGCCCTCCCACCACCCCCCCACGTAAGGAAGTGCCGTGTTCGAACTCTCGTACTCCGCGATACGGAGACTGATGCTGGCCGGAGCGGCCGCGATCGGATTGACCGCCGCGGCCGCTCTGGTGGCGCCGGTCTCCCCCGCCCTCGCGGCCACCACGACTCTCTACGCCTCCCCCTCCGGCAGCGGCAGCAGCTGCTCCAGCGCCCAGCCGTGCTCGTTGCCGGCCGCGCAGACCGCGGTGCGGGCGCTCACCGGCGCGATGTCCGGTGACATCGTCGTGGAACTGGCCGACGGGGTGTACCGGCTCTCCGCGCCGCTACGGCTCACCGCCGCCGACTCCGGCAACAACGGGTACCAGGTGATATGGCGGGCCGCCCCGTCGGCACGCCCCGTGATCAGCGGCGCGAGGGCGGTCACCGGCTGGTCGCTCGCCGACTCCGGGAAGAACATCTGGCGGGCCAACGTCGGCACCGGGGTCGACTCCCGGCAGCTCTACGTCAACGGTGCCATCGCCACGCGTGCGCGTACCACCGTGAACCGGTCGGACTTCACCGCCAACAGCAGTGGTCTCTCCTTCACCAACGGCGCCCTGAGCTATCTGAACAACCTCGCCAACAAGAACCAGGTCGAGATGGAGAGCGTCGGCTCGTTCACCGACCGGTACGTGAGGGTGCAGAACATCACCGGGAACTTCATCACGATGCAGCAGCCCGGCTGGAGCAACAACAACTTCGGGTACGACACCTTCACCAGCCCGCACCGGGCGGGTCCGCTCTACCTGGCCAACGCCTACGAGTTCCTCGACTCACCGGGCGAGTGGCACCTCAACCCCGGGACCGGCCAGCTCTCCTACATCCCGCTCGCCGGGCAGAACATGAGCAACGTCAGCGTGGAGCTGCCGGTGCTGCAGTCCCTGGTGAACATCGGGGGCACCTACGACGCGCCCGCCCACCACATCGCGTTCACCGGAATCACCTTCACCGGCACGACCTGGATGGGCCCCAGCAGCAACCAGGGCTACGTGGACCAGCAGACCGGCGTCTACATGGCCGGCAACTGGAGCTGGCCCGGCTTCTCCTCCTGCCACAACGGCTGCCCGCAGTTCGAGGCCACCCGGCCGAACTGGTACCAGATGCCCGCCGCGGTGCAGGTGTCCGCCGCCAACAACATCACCTTCAGCGACTCGCAGTTCTTCAACCTCGGCCAGACGGCCGTGGGCATCGGCAACGACGCCAACGGCCACACCAGCGGTGTCGGCCTGGGCGCGAGCAACATCACCGTCACCCGGTCCGAGATCGCCCGCACCTCGGCCGGCGGCATCGTGGTCGGCGGCGTGCGCGCCGACGCGCACCACCCCGGCGACCAGCGGATGGTGAACCGGAACATCACCGTCAGCAACAACCGCATCCACGACCTCGGCGTGGAGTACCGGGGCATCGTGTCGGTCCTGACCACCTACGTCAACACCACCACCGTCTCCAACAACGAGGTCTACAACATGCCGTACACCGGCATGTCGATCGGGTACGGCTGGGGCGCCAACGACGCCGGCGGCAGTGAGCACTACGCCGGTCGCGGCCTGTACAACTACCAGCCGAGGTACACCACGGCCACCACCGCGTCCAACAACCGGCTCACCGGCAACTACGTGCACGACGTCATGCAGCAGATGAACGACGGCGGATGCATCTACACGCTGTCGGCGAACCCGAACGCGGTGATCAGCGACAACTACTGCCTGCGGACCAACGGCTACTTCGGGCTCTACTTCGACGAGGGCTCGCGCTACTACACCGCTCGCAACAACGTCTTCTCCTCCACCGGCACCTGGGCCACCGCCAACTACTGGTACGCCGAGAACATGGGGAACTTCACCGTCACCAACAACTGGTCGACCAACGGCAGCACCAACGTGACCAACGGCGACCGGGGCAACGTCGTCAACGGCAACGTCACGGTCACCAACGGCAACTGGCCCTCGGGAGCCCAGGCCGTGATGGCCGCCGCCGGCCCCCAGACAGGCGGTAACCCACAGCAGAGCGCGCAGATCGTCGGAGCCCAGTCGAACCGCTGCGTCGACGTGACCGGCAACAGCACCGCCAACGGAGCCCAGGCACATCTCTGGGACTGCGGCAGCGCCACCAGCCAGCGCTGGACCCACACCGCGGGCAAGCAGCTGCAGGTGTACGGCAACAAGTGCCTGGACGCCTACGGCCAGGGGACCGCCAACGGCACCCAGGTGATCATCTGGGACTGCAACGGCGGCACCAACCAGCAGTGGAACGTCAACGCCAACGGCACCATCACGGGCGTGCAGTCGGGGCTGTGCCTGGACGCGCCCAGCAACGCCACCGCCAACGGCACCAAGCTCAACCTCTGGGCCTGTAACGGCGGCGCCAACCAGCGCTGGAGCCTGCGCAACTGATCCGGCCGTCTCACGCCTTCGCCGGGGCGGCCCACCGCCCCGGCGAAGGCGTGGCCGGGGGCGGGCGCGGACGGACCCACCCGCCCGGGACGCTCCGGGGGGCACCGTCGCCGGAACGCAGGCCCCCATCCCGCCCACACCACCGAACACGAGGGAAAGCACCACATGAGCACGCCGGGCGACATCGACGACCTCCTGCGGTATCTGGAACGCGAAGGTCTCGTCCTTCATCACGGCATCGGTGACGCCACCGTGTGGTTCGCCGCCGAGTTCCGCGAGCGCATGATCGCCGAACGGCTCGCGATGCTGCCCGACGAGCCCCTGGTGAGCGTCGCCACGGCGGCCGCGGTGCTCAACGTCCCGCACTCCCACGTCATCGCCGAGGTGCGCGCCGCGACCCTCGCCGGCCACGACAACGGCCGGCAGATTCGGGTGCGGCGCGAGTCCCTGGTACGGCGCGTCACCGCCCTGGGCCTGACCGGGCCGGCTCCCTCCAACGAGCCCTCGGACCTTCCCGGCGGCCCCGCGCGAGGGAACGCGTGTCCGTAGGCCGCCGCCGGCCCTCAGCGCTCCAGGCGCACGGGATCGCTCGGCCCGCCGCGACGAACGAGCCAGGCTTCGGTGATGTGCGTGAACATCGCCCCGGCGGCACCGCCGGGGTCGTGGGCGGCGATGTGCTCGTAAATACGGCGATGACCGAGGTTGGACGCCACGCACAGGGCCCGCTGGGGCTGGCCCAGGTAGCGGGCGGTGTTGATGACCTGGCTCTCCAGTGCCCGCACCACGCCGCGGGCGATGCGGTTTCCGGACGCCTGCATGATCGTGTCGTGGAAGGCGCGGTCGTGGTCGGCGTACGTGACGTGATCGTCCACGAGCTCGTCCATCCGGTCGACCAGCGCACGCAGCCGATCGATGGTCTCCTGGTCCGCGAGGCGGGCGGCGAGATTCGCCATGTCGGACTCCAGCACGCGCCGCGTGACGACGAGGTCGTCGAGGATCGCCAGGCTCTCGTCCTCGGCGATGGTCGCCGCGAGGACGAGCTCATCGAGCATGTCCCACATCGTCGGCGAGGTGACTATGGTGCCGCTGCCCTGGCGGACCTGCACCAGCCCCTTCTCCTGAAGGATCTTCACTGCCTCACGGATGACGGTCCGGCTCACCGAGAAGGTCTCGCAGAGGACCGGCTCGGCGGGCAGCGGTGTGCCGGGCGGGTGCGCTCCGCGAACGATGCGCTCCACCAGCTCCGCCGTGACCGCCCTGGCGAGGTTCGTCGGCCGTCGCACCCACGCCGGAGGGGACGCCAAGCTCAGGGGCGACTCCTGTGATGCCGTCATATCTCCTCCGGTGCCGCGGGCGGCGCCACATTTCAACATCAGTATATGTCACGCATATTGACGTCAGACGTCATACGAATTACGTTTCGCCTCAAACGAAGGCCGGGCGAGCCCGGCCACCCTCTGGAGAGTGAACAGCAATGAAGCAGCGAGCACTCTGGTCGGCCGTCCTGGCCGCGGGGCTGGTCTTGACCGGCTGCGGAAGCGCCACGCGACCCACGTCGTCGCCGAGCGACTCCGGCAAGGTCACGAAACTCGTGGTCTGGGACTGGAAATCGGGTGAGGCGTCCGCCGCCAACTACATCCAGAAGGCGAAGGACGACTTCGCCAAGAAGCATCCGGACGTCACGGTCGAGTTCGTGGCCCAGCCCTTCGACCAGTACTACACCCTGCTGGGCTCGGCGATCCAGTCCAGCGCGGGGCCCGACGTCATGCTCTTCAACGGAGGCGGCCAGATCCGCGACCGCGTGGACGCGCTCCTCCCACTCGACCAGTACATGGCCGAGGACAAGCAGCGCCTGGCGGGCTGGGACGCGTTCAGCGAGGGCGGCAAGATCTACGCCGCTCCGTTGACGTTGCAGGGCCACCCGATCTACTACAACAAGACGCTGTACGAGAAGGCGGGACTCGACCCGGCGAGCCCCGCCACCACCTGGGACAAGTTCCTCGAAGACTGCGCCACCATCAAGAAGGCGACCGGGGCCAAGTGCTTCGCGCTCGGCAACAAGGAGGGCGCCGGCATCCAGTTCTTCATGTCGGGCCTCGGCTCGGGCATCCTGACGGCACAGGAGTACGACGACTGGATCGCCGGGAAGCGCGTCTGGGACTCCCCCAACGTGAAGAAGATCTTCAAGTTGTGGAAGGACACCGGCGACGCGAAGCTGAACAACGACGGGGCCAACTCGACCGCGATGTTCAACGACGCCTTCACGATCTTCAACTCCGGTAAGGCCGCCCACATCATCGGACTGATGTCCGACATCGGCCACTGGAAGGACTTCAGCGAGTTCCTGGGGGCCGACAAGCTCGGCGTCATGCCGGCTCCGGTCGTCACCGACGGGGTGACCCCGAGCCTCGCCTACGACGGCGGCATCGGCTACGGCGTCGCGAAGTGGGCGAAGGACCCCAAGCTCGCCGCCGACCTGGTGCGGTCACTGACCACCACCGACGCCCTCACCGCCTTCTACTCCGACGCCGGCGCGATCGCGTCCGACACCACGATCGATGTCTCGCAGGCCCCCGCGGCCGTCGGCACGCTCGTCTCCCAGCTCAAGGAAGGCAAGCCCGCACTGCATGTCGCGTTGTCCTCCAAGACCCTGGACCTGATGGGAAGGCTTTCCCAGCAGCTCCTGAGCGGCTCGGCGACCGTCGACGAGGTAGTGGAGCAGCTGGCCGCCTCGGATCGGGCGAGCTGATCTCGTGCCGGTCAGAGATTCGTCACCGTCTGCCCGCCCGGTCGGTTCCGGGCGGGCAGGCGGTGCAGGCGGTGCGGGAGGAACGAAGGAAGCAGGGCAGCGGGTACGCCGTGCCGACACCGGGATCGTTTCCCGGCCGCCCTCCCGCTCCTTGCGTTCCGAGCGCCTCGCGCCTTACGTTCTGGTGGCTCCGGCCCTACTGATCATCGTGGTCCTGCGGCTGTGGCCGCTGCTGCTGGGCGTCAACTTCTCCTTCACCGGCGACGGTGAGCGCAACGGGGCGATGGTCGGCTTCGACAACTACCTGGAGATGTTCCAGGACGCGACGTTCCAGAGCGCGCTGCGCAACGTCTTGCTGCTGGTGCTGCTGCTTCCGCTGGCGGTGGCCATCCCCGGGCTGCTCGCGACGTTCATCTACCTGCGTGTTCCCGGGCACCGGGTCTTCCGCAGCGTCTACTTCTTCCCGGCCGTGCTCTCGCCGGTGATCGTCGGTGCGATCTTCAACCTGATGCTCGCCTTCGACGGCCCGTTGAACTCCGTCCTCGCGACGATCGGCCTCGGTCCCGTCGACTGGCTCGGTGATCCGGATGTCGCCATGTTCGCGGTGGTCGGCGTGCAGATCTGGGCGACGTTCGGGATGGCCCTGGTGGTGTTCCTCGCCGGATTCGCCACCCTGGACTCCGCGCTCCTGGACGCGGCCAGGATGGACGGCGCGTCGCTCCCCCAGACCATCTGGCACGTGATCATCCCGGGCCTGACCCGCACCATTCAGTTCGTCTTCGTGACCACGATGATCGGGATGCTGACATCCATGTTCGGCCTGCTGTACGTCATGACCAGCGGCGGCCCGGAGGGGTCCACCTACCTGCCGGAGTACTACGTCTGGATCCAGCAGGGACAGATGAACCGCCCCGCGCTCGCCTCGGCCGCGTCGACGGTCCTCTTCCTCATCATGCTCGTGGTGGGGCTCCTGCAGATCAGCGTGCTCCGCCGCGCGGGGAGGCAGGACTGATGCTCGGCAAGAGACTGCTCAGGTGGGTGCTCGCCGTCCCGATGGCGCTCCTCGCGCTGGCGACGATCTACCCCCTCATATTCACCGTCAACGTCGCCCTGAAGACCCGGCGCGAGTACGTCCTCGACCGCTTCGCCCTGACGACCTCCCTGCAGTGGGAGAACATCCTCACGGCGTGGACCAGCGTCGGCATGGCCCGATACTTCGCCAACTCGCTCATCGTGGTGACGATCTCGGTGGTCCTGCTGCTCCTCTTCGGGTCGATGGCGGGCTTCGCGCTGAGCCAGCTGCGGTTTCGCGGTTCCAAGGTGCTTTTCCTCGGCTGTCTCGCGGCGCTGCTCATCCCGTTTCAGGTGATCATGGTGCCGCTCGCGCGGGTCATGGCCGACAGCGGCCTCATCGACACCTACCCGGGGCTGATCCTGGCCTACGTCGCGCAGTTCCTGCCGTTCACCATCTTCCTGATGACGAGTTACTACAAGACCATCCCGGCGGAGATCGTCGACGCGGCGAGGATCGACGGGAACACCACGTACGGCGTCTACCGGCGGATCATGCTGCCGATGGGCACTCCGGCGCTGCTGTCGGTCGGCATTCTCAACACGCTGTTCTGCTGGAACGACGTGCTCATCGCCCTGCTGATGATGCCGTCGGCCGACCACCGCACCCTCATGGTCGGGGTCACCTCGCTGCGTGGACAGTACTCCGACAACATCCCCACCTTCGCCTCCGGGGTGCTGATCGCCGCCGTACCCATGTTGATGATCTATCTCTTTCTCCAGCGCCAGATCGCCGACGGGGTCACCGCCGGTTCCACGAAGGGCTGACATGCGTATTTCGGGGTATCGCACTTTGACGACGGTCCAGGAATGGGACCGTCCTGTCGGTGATTCCAACGGCGTCTACGCCGACGGGGTCGTTCCGGTGTCCATCGTCATGGTGGACACCGACGAGGGGATCACCGGTGTCGGCATCGGGCCCCACGTGGAGATCGACGGCGTCTTCGCCGCCATCGAGGGCGAGGATCCGCGCGGCGTGGCGGCGCTGTACGACCGCATGCTGCGGCAGACCTTCAAGGCGGGCCACGCGGGCGCGGTGTTCGGGACCATCGGCGCCCTGGACACCGCCCTGTGGGACATCAAGGCGAAGATCGCCGGTGAACCGCTCTGGCGTCTGCTGGGCGGGCGTGACAGGCGGGTCCCCGCCTACGCCTCCGGCCTGGACATCGGCCTGACCGACGACGAACTCGTCTCGGCCTACGAGGTCTACGCCCGGTACGGCCTGCGGGCGGCCAAGATCAAGGGCGGCCTCGACATCGAGCGGGACATGCAGCGCCTGACGCTGGTGCAGGAGGTCCTGACCGCGGCCGGGCACGGGAGGCGGCCGGGCCTGATGCTCGACGTGAACGAGTCGTGGTCGCGCAAGCAGGCGATCCGGCACATCTGCGAACTGGAGCGCACCCTGGATCTCACCTGGATCGAGGAGCCCGTCCGGCGGTGGGACGCCGAAGGCCACGCCGCCGTCGGCCGCGGGATCCGCGCGTCGGTCGCCACCGGGGAGAACCTCACCGGCCTTGAGCAGTATCGTCCGCTGCTGGCCGCGGGGGCCGTCGACATCGTCCAGATGGCCGCGGTCTGGGGTGTCTCCCATTTCCTGCGGGTGTCGGCCCTGGCTCACGCCCACGATCTGCCGGTCAGCCCGATCGGCAACATCCCGATCGGCCTGCTGCACGCCGCGACCTCGGTGCCGAACCACATCGCCAGCGAGTTGCAGGACCTGCGTCCGCCACTGGGGGTGTCCGTCGACCTGCACGTCGAGGACGGCGCGTTCCACCTCGGGGACTCGCCCGGCCTGGGCGTCACGGTCGACGAGGACGTCATCAGGGGGTTCACCCGCCGGCCGGGCACCCTGACGGCCGACGGCCCCGGCGTCCGTCCTGAGCAGGCCGGACGCCGACTGCTCTCGGTGATCGATCACGATCAGGTCGCGCAGCAGCGCCTGCTCGCCCCCCTGGCCGTGGAACTGCGCGACCGAGCGCCGAGGTAGCCCTCACCGTTCGACACCGACAGCCCACGCCGTATCCCCGGGCCGGATGAGCGTCCCGGGCCGGAAGAAAGGAACGCGCGTGCGTTCGTCGTTCGTGCCGCACAGACGCACACCGGCCACGGCCCCGGCGGAAGCCTCCCGGGCGGGCCACACGATCGTGGTCGCGCCCACCGGGGCCGAGAACGCCGACGACAGCGGCCCCGGCACCACGGGTCGGCCACTGGCGACCCTGTGGGAGGCACGGCGGCGGGCACGCGAGGCGGCTGCCGAGGGCGACCGCGACGTCGTCGTCCTGCTCCTGGACGGGATCCACCGGCTGCTCTCACCGCTGCGCCTCGACGCCGCCGACTCCGGGCGCGACGGGCACACCGTGACCTGGAAGGCGGCGCGCGGGGCCAGACCCGTACTGAGCGGCGCCCGGCCCGTCACCGGCTGGGAACCCGACGACGCCGCCACGGGCGTCTACCGGGCCCGAGTCGGCACCGGATTCGACACCCGGCAGCTCTACGTCGACGGAGTTCCCGCGCGACGCGCGCGGATCAGGCTGGCACCCGGCGACATCACGCCGACCGCGACCGGTTTCACCATCGACAACCCCGATCTCGCCTACCTGGCCACCCTGCCCGACCAGGGACGCATCGAACTGCAGGCGATGTTGACGTTCACCAACCGGTTCGCGCCGCTGCGGAGCGTCTCCGGATCGACGGTCGTCATGCAACAGCCGGCCTGGGACAACAACACCTACGGCTACGACACCGTCCAGGCTCCGTTCCGCACCCCGACGTTCTTCCTGCTCAACTCCAGGAGTTTCCTGACCGAGCCCGGCGAGTGGTATCTGGACCCGGCGTCGGGGACGCTCTACTACAAACCGCTCCCGGGGCAGGACATCTCGCGCGCGCGGGTGGAGCTACCGCGGTTGGAATCGCTGCTCCAGGTCGGCGGTACCTACGACGAGCCCGCCCGCAACCTGCGATTCGAGGGCCTCACCTTCACCGGCACCACGTGGCTGCACCCCGGTTCGTCCGACGGATACGCCAACCAGCAGACCGGCGTGTTCATCAGCGGCGTCCAGCCCCGTCGACCGGCCGACGCGTTCACCTCGTGCTCCGTCGGCTGCACAGGGCTTGAGGCGTCTCGTAACGACTGGGCGCAGGCGCCCGCGGCGGTGCAGGTGTCGGCGGCGGACGACATCGGATTCCTCGACAGCACCTTTGTCAACCTCGGTTCCGTCGGGCTCGGCATCGGCAACGACGCGGGCGCCCATGCCACCGGCGTGGGGCTGGGCGCACACCGGGTCTCGGTCGTGGGGAGCACGTTCACCGCGAGTTCCGGCGGCGGGATCGTGGTCGGCGGCGTGCGCCCCGACGCGCACCATCCGTCCGATCCCCGTATGGTCAACAGCGACATCGTGCTCAGCGACAACCGCGTCTACGCGACCGCGCTCGAATACCTGGACCAGGCCGCGATTCTCGCCACCTACGTCACGCGGCTGACCATCGAGCACAACCACGTCTCCGACATGCCCTACATAGGCATCGGCGTCGGTTACGGCTGGGGCGCCAACGACGCGGGAGGCAGCCCCGACTACGTCGATCGCGGGCTTTACGACTTCCAGCCGATCCACGACACGCCGACGACTCTGAGCGACGTCCACGTCGTGGGCAACCACGTGCGCGACGTCGTGCGGACGATGTACGCGGCCGGCTGCATCTACACGCTCTCGGCGATACCCCGCAGCCGCGTCGAGGAGAACTTCTGCGAGAACAGCGGTCAGTTCGGCCTGTACTTCGACGAGGGTGCCCGGTACCTGAGTGTGCGCCGCAACGTGTTCGTCGACACCGCGGAGCAGTGGGCGCACGCCAACAACGGCGTCGGCAACCACACCGGCGACCTCACCCTGACCGGGAACTACACCACCAACCCCGCCATCACCGGCATCGCCGACGGCGGCCGCGGCAACGTCGTCCGCGGGAACGTCGTCGTCACCGGTGGCAACCTCCCGATCGAGGCCAGCCGGGTGATCTACGAGGCGGGTCCCGCCGGGCCGTACCGCGGCGCCCCCGACCCGCGGCGCCCCCCGGCCGGCGCCTTCCTCTCGGCCGATCCGGTCACCGTGGGTGCCGGTGATTCGACCCTCGTCACCGTCACGGTGAAGAACCTGGGCGAGCGTCCGGCCACCGGCCTGGCCGTCTCGGTCGCCGCCCCCCGGGGCTGGAGGGCCGAACGCGCCGGCGAACCGGTGAGGGACGTGCTCGCCCCCGGCGCCTCGGCCGCCGAGACCTGGAAGGTCACGGCGCCCGAGTCGTTCGCGCCCCCGTTCGACCGCGCGCGGGTCAGGGCGTCGGTGACCTTCCGGGCCGACGAAGCCGAGTACGCCCTGGACAGGTCGCTCACGCTGAGCGTGCCCGCCCCATCGCGAGGAGACGAAACGCCGGCCTGACGTCGCCGGGCCGGACCGATCCGGGGTTCGGCGGCCCACCGTTGACGGGCCCGGGTTCGGTGAACCTCGGGCCCGAGGTGAGGTCTTTCCGGCCGGGGCCACGCGCGGGCGCCCCCGCCCGCACAGGGCGCCCGCGTGGCCGCTCAGGGGTGGAGCGGCTCGATGTTCAACACTCCGGAGCGGAAGACCGCCACGTCGACCTGGGCGCCGTGGAAACCCGCCTCGCGTACGGCGGGAACCAGGCCCGGCAGGCCGGAGGCCCGGGGCAACAGGTCGGCGTCCAGCTCCACCCGCGCCCGGTCGCCGAGGTCGCGCACCCGCAGGTCGGTGACCGTCAGGCCGGCTCCGGCCAGCAGGCGGCGCACCGCCCGCTCGGCCGTCTCGACGCGGTGCAGCCTGGCCGGCGTCACCTCCACCCCGTAGGCCACCCGGCTGGCCAGGCAGGGCGCGGCCGGCTTGTCCCAGACGGTCAGGTCCCACGCCTTGCCGGCCCGCCGTACCTCGGCCTTGGTCAGGCCGGCGTCCCGCAGCGGGGCGAGCACCCCGCGCTCGTCGGCGGCCCTGATCCCCGGCCGGAACGGGTCGGCGGCGTCGTCGGCGTTGGTGCCGGTGGCGACGTGCGCGAAGCCGTGATCGGCCGCCACCCGGCCGATCACGTCGAGCACCTCCGACTTGCAGAAGTAGCAGCGGTCGCGGCCGTTCGCCCGGTAGCCGGGGTTCGCCGTCTCGGCGGTGCCGGGCAGCAGGTGCCGCACGCCGAGCGAGAGCGCGAACCGCCGTGCCGCGTCGAGTTCCTCGGCCGCGAGGCTGTCGGAGACCGCCGTCACCGCCAGGACCCGGCCGGCCCCGACCGAGCGGACCGCCGCCGCCAGCACCAGCGCGGAGTCGACCCCGCCGGAGAAGGCGACGGCGAGCGAGGGCAGGGCCGCCAGCCGGTCGAGCAGTGCGGTGATCTTGGCGTCGAGGGCCGTCATCGTGTTCCTTTCCGCGTGGAGACCCCCGCCTTGAGGTGCGGTGCGGAGGTCAACCTGGGCTCTCGTGCGTGGGGGGCCGCTCGTGGGTCAGCCGCAGCGCCCTGGCGGCCGTCTCGCGCAGGGACAGGCCGAGGGCGGCCGAGGCCGCGGCCACGTCGTCGTGTTCGGGTTTGGCCGAGTGGGGTCCGTGCTTGACCCGTACGCGATGGCCCTCCAGGTCGACCTCGGTGATGTGCCGGGGCAGGGCCGTGCGCTCGACCGCGACCTCGCGCACACCGAGCGCGCCGGTCTCGGCGAGGATCAGTTCGCGCAGGGCGGGGACGGCGGGACGGCGGCACAGTAGGTGCAGTACGTGCGCCGGTCGTCCCTTCTTCATCGTGGCCGGGGTGGCCCAGGCGTCCAGGGCGCCGGCGTCGAGGGCTCGCGCGATCGTGTGCCCGAGCACCTCGCCGGTGACGTCGTCCAGGTTGGTCTCCAGGACGACGAGGGGTTCGGTGCCGGCGTCGCGGGCGGGCTCGGCGACGGTGACGGCGACAACATTGGGGCGGTCGGGGAGCTCCCTGGTACCCGCGCCGTAGCCGGTCGCCACCGGGGTCATCGCCGGCGGCGGGGTGTATCGCGCTCGCATGGCGCGCAGCAGCGCCGCCCCCGTGGGGGTCACGGTCTCGCCCGGCAGGTCGCTGCCGGTCACCAGCGCCCCTCGCAGCAGGGCGGCGGTCGCGGGGGCCGGTACGGGCAGTACGCCGTGGCGGGTGGTCACCGTACCGGTGCCCAGCGGGATCGGGGCGCAGTGCACGGCACCGACGCCGAGCAGGTGCAGCGCGGCGGCCACGCCGACGATGTCCACGAGCGCGTCGTGGCCGCCCAGCTCGTGCAGGTGCACCTGGCCGGGGTCGGTGCCGTGGATACGGCCCTCCGCCTCCGCGATCGCCCGCAGCGCGTCGACGGCGAGGGCGGCGACCGGTTCGGGCCGGGCGGCCCCGGCCATCGCGATCAGCTCGGCGGCCCGCCGCTCGGTCGCCGTGTCGGTGACCGCGACTCGTACCCGGGTCACCGCCAGGCCGTGGCTGAGTGCCCGCTCGGCCGTCAGCTCCCAGCCGGTGAGGCCGGTCGATCCCACCGCCGCGCGGATGCCCTCCAGCGGTGCCCCGGCGTCGATGAGCGCCGCCAGCAGCATGTCCCCGGCGAGCCCCGTGAACGGGTTGACCCAGCAGATCACGGCCGTCCTCCGGGCCGCGCCGCCTCCGCGCCGGCCGGGGTGGGCGGGGGTGGTGAGAGGGTGCGGCGGGTGGCGGTGTGGGCGAGGCGGTGGGCCGCCATGGCGGCGCCGAAGCCGGAGTCGATGTTGACCACGGTGAGGCCGGCGGCGCACGAGGACAGCATCGCCAGCAGGGCGGTGACGCCCTCCAAGGCCGCGCCGTACCCGACGGAGGTGGGCACGGCGATCACCGGCGCCGCCACGAGACCTCCGACGGCGCTGGCCAGCGCGCCCTCCATGCCCGCCACGACGATCACCGCGTCGGCCGCGCGGAGCCGCTCGGTCTCGGCCAGCAGCCGGTGGATTCCCGCGACGCCCACGTCGCGGATCACGGTGACGGCGAGCCCGAGCGCCCGGGCCACGGCCGCGGCCTCGGCCGCCACCGGACCGTCGGAGGTGCCCGCCGTGACGACCGCGACCGCGAAGGGTCCACTCGCGGCCGGCCGCCATGCCAGCAGCCGCGCCGCCTGGTCGTAGGACCCGCCGGGCACGGCCGCGAGGACGCTCTGGGCGTCGGCCTCCTCGACCCGGGTGGCCAGCACCGGGCCGGTGTTGCGGGCGAGCAGGGCGGACGCGATGGCGGCGATCTCCCCGGCGGTCTTGCCGGGCCCGTAGACGACCTCCGGCGCCCCCTGGCGGGCCTCCCGGTCCACGTCGACCCTGGCGAACCCCAGGTCCACCACGCGTTCGCTCACGCCCGGCCACCGGACAGGTACGGGATGGTCTGCGGCCCCTCCGGCAGCACGCACACGCGGGCGCCGGGGCCGGCGGCGGCCAGCGCCTCGTTCACCGTGGCCGCGATGTCGTCGGTCTGTTCCAGGTGGGCGGTCGCCAGGTCGGCGTCGCCGAGGTAGGAGGTGTGCATCACCACCCGGGCGCCGGCCTGGATGCGCGCCTGGATCTGCACCTGCCACTGGTCGGGGACGGTCACCGGCCTGGCGGCGATCGCGTCGAGCAGCGCCTGCGGGGAGGGCTCGGAGGCGAGCACCTCGCGGTAGGAGCCGTGGTCGGGGAAGCCGTCGCGGCACTCGGCCGCGCAGACGATCACGCCGCCCGGCCTGACCACCTGGAACGCCGCCGACATGCCCTTGACCGCCTGGTAGAGGTTCTGGTCGAGGGGGTAGCCGGAGTTGGTGGTGACCACCACGTCGAAGGGCGCCTCGACCTCTCGCATCGCGACCCGGCGGGCGGCCGCGGTGGCGGCGGCGTGCATGGGCAGGATGTCGCCGCCGAACGCCGCCGCGATGTCCTTGTCCCGGTTGAGGATCACGTCGAGGGCGAAGGTCACCCCGGTGGCCTCGGCGATCGCCCGCACGTCGTCGTGCACGGGATTGCCCTCGATCACCCCCCAGGTGGCCCGGGGGTCGCCGATGCGCGCGGCGTCGTGCAGGGTGAGGACGGTCTCCAGCGCGGCCAGGCCGGGGGCGACGAGTTTGGGGCCGCCGGAGAAGCCCGCGAAGAAGTGTGGTTCCACGAAACCGGTGGTGATCCGCACATCGGCCTCGACCCAGGCGGTGTTCAGCCATACCGGTACGTCCTTGCCGAAGCGGCCGAGGTAGGTGAGCGAGCCCGGGTCGCGGGCGTCGTGGTTGACGATCCGCACGGAGTCCACGACCGCGTCGCCGAACATCGCGCGCAGTTCGGCCTCGGTGTTGCCGCGATGGGTGCCGGTCGCGACGAGGATGGTCACGTCGTCGAGGTCGACGACGCCGTCGAGTTCGTCGAGGATCGCCGGGATCATCAGGTGCCGCGGCTGGGGGCGGGTGCCGTCGCAGGCCGAGATGGCGACGGTCTGTCCGGGCCGTACCCTCTCGCGCAGCGGCGGCCCGGACACCGGGTCGCGCAGGGCCGCCCGCAGCACGCCCATCTGGTCGGGCGCGGCCTCGTGGTGTACGGGGGTGACCACCGTGGTGGCCGTGTCCGGCAGCTCGACCGTGAGGCCGGTCTCCCCGTAGGCCAGGCGTATCTTCACCGTGTCTCCCTCGTCTCCCTCTCCCCCGAGTCTCCCCCGAGATCCTGCCAGAGCCCGTCGGCGAGGCCGGTGCCGGGCGGGGTCTGATCACCGTCGGCCTCGCTCGGGGAGTTCTCGACGTCTTCGAGCACCGAGCGGATCCACGTCTCGGTCGTGCCGATGTGCATCAGCGCCGCCGCCTGGGCGAGCGTCGCGTCGCCGGCGGCGAGGGCGTTGTAGATCGCCTCGTGCTCGGCGATGGTCTTGTGCGAGCTGCCGGCCTCGACCGTGCCGCGCCACACCCGCATCCGCAGGGTGTGGCCGGAGATCCCGTCGAGCAGGGTGGAGAGCGTCTCGTTGCCTGTCGCCCGCACCACGGCGCGGTGGAAGGCGGCGTCGTGGTGGATCAGCTTCTCCACGTCGTCGCTCGCCTCGCGCATCGCGGCCAGGTGCTCGCCGATCTCGGCGAGCTGGGCGGCGGAGATCCTGGACGCGGCCAGTGCGGTCGCCGCGGGCTCCAGCATTCGCCGCACCTGGACGATCTCCAGCAGGGTGTCGTCGCGCAGCAACTCGACGGCGAGTCCCAGCCCTTCCAGCAGCAGCCTCGGCTCCAGGCTGGTGACGTAGGTGCCGTCGCCGCGCCGCACGTCGAGCACCCTGGCCACGACGAGTGCCTTGACCGCCTCGCGCAACGGGTTGCGGGAGACGCCGAGGTGGGCGGCGAGCTGGTGTTCTGGGGGGAGCCGCGACCCAGGGGGCAGCTCCCCCGACTGGACGAGCGCCCGGATGCGGGAGATCGCCTCGTCGGTCAGGGACACGGCCTCGACCTCCGGTTGTGGAGTCGCACGATCGATACGCGGGTCACCGCCGGAACATAACAGACATCCCATGTCCGCGCGAGAGCCCGACTCGCCGGGGAGTAAACATGGGCTGTATGGCGCGCGATAAAGACGCTAAATATCCGACTTCTGTGCAACTTTCATAGTATTTCGTCGGAGGGTCTAGACACATCACGTCAGGAGGATTACAAAGACATCCCATGTCCATGTGGTGAAGATCTCTTCATCTTCCGGAAACATCCACTGGAGGTAGACCTTCGTGCGCACGCATCACCGGAGTGGGACCCTGTGACGGAGCTGATCACCGCGGTCGAGGCCCACGACATCCGCTTCCCCACCTCTCGGCACCTCGACGGTTCCGACGCCATGAACCCCGAGCCCGACTACTCCGCCGCCTACGTGATCGTGCGGACCGACGGCGGGCAGGAGGGGCACGCGCTCGCCTTCACCGTCGGACGCGGCAACGAGATCGCCGTCGCCTCCGTGGAGTCGCTGGCGCCACTGGTCACCGGACGGCCGGTCTCCGAGGTGCTCGGCGATCTCGGCGGGGTGTCGCGCCGGCTCACCGGCGACAGCCAGCTGCGCTGGCTCGGCCCGGAGAAGGGCGTCATCCACATGGCGGCCGGGGCCGTGCTCAACGCTCTGTGGGACCTTCGGGCGCGCAGGGAGGGCAAGCCGCTGTGGCGGCTGCTGGCGGAACTGTCCCCCGAGGAGATCGTCGACGTCGTCGACTTCCGCTACCTGGAGGACGCGCTCACCCGCGAGGAGGCGCTGGCCATCCTGCGCGCCGCCGAGCCCGGCCGCGCCGAGCGCCAGGCGCACCTGCTCGCCGAGGGCTACCCGGCCTACACCACCACTCCGGGCTGGCTCGGCTACACCGACGACAAGCTGGTCCGGCTGTCCAAGGAGGCGGTCGCCGACGGGTTCGGCCTGATCAAGCTGAAGGTCGGCGCCGACCCCGCCGAGGACGTCCGGCGCGTACGGCTGGCCCGCGAGGCGGTCGGCCCCGACGTGCGCATCGCCGTGGACGCCAACCAGGCGTGGAACGTCGGCCAGGCGATCGAGCGCATGGCCGCCCTCGCCGAGTTCGACCTGTACTGGATCGAGGAGCCCACCTCCCCCGACGACGTGCTCGGCCACGCCGCCATCCGGGAGCGGGTCGCGCCCGTCAAGGTCGCCACCGGCGAGCACGGCCACAACCGGGTGATGTTCAAGCAGTTCCTGCAGGCGGGCGCGATCGACATCCTGCAGCTCGACGCGGCCAGGGTCGCCGGGGTCAACGAGAACATCGCCATCCTGCTGCTCGCCGCCAAGTTCGGGGTGCCGGTGTGCCCGCACGCGGGCGGCGTCGGCCTGTGCGAGATGGTCCAGCACCTGTCGATGTTCGACTACGTAGCCGTCAGCGGCGCCATCGGGGACCGCGTCATCGAGTACATCGACCACCTCCACGAGCACTTCACCGACCCGGTGGTGATCAAAGAGGGCCGATACGTCGTCCCCGTCAAGCCGGGCGGGGGCGCCGAGATGCGTCCGGCCTCCCGCGCCGAGTACGCCTACCCGCACGGCCCCCAGTGGGCGGCCGACGCCACGGGGACGGCGTAATGGGTGCCTTCGACTTTTTCACGGCTTCGGCCACCGGCACCGACCTGGTCGCGGACGACATGGACGAACTCCGGCCGCGACCCAGCACAGGAAAGGAACAACCATGAGACGAGGACTCGCTCTGGGAACGGCCATCGCCCTCGCGGCCGGCCTGACCGGCGCGTGCGGGGGCGACGCGGGCACCGGCACGACAGCGGCCGCCCCGGGAGAGAGCAAGCCGGTCGTCGGGGTGGACTACCCTCGCTCCGACACCGACTTCTGGAACTCCTTCATCAAGTACGTCCCCCAGTTCGGCGCCGAGAACGGCCTCGACCTGAAGACCTCCAACTCGCAGAACGACATCGCCAAGCTCACCTCCAACGTGCAGAGCCTCGTCAGCCAGGGCGTCAAGGGCCTGGTGCTCGCGCCGCAGGACACCGCGGCCGTGGCCCCCACCCTCCAGCAGCTCACCGCCAAGAAGATCCCCGTCGTCATGGTCGACACCCGCCCCGAGCAGGGTGACGCCTACATGGTGGTGCGTGCCGACAACCGGGCGTACGGGGAGAAGGCGTGCAAGTTCCTCGGCGAGAAGCTGTCGGGCAAGGGCAAGGTCGTGATGCTCCAGGGCGACCTCGCCTCCATCAACGGCCGCGACCGCACCGAGGCGTTCAACGACTGCATGAAGGCCGACTACCCCGGCATCACGGTGTTCGGTGAGGCCACCAACTGGGACGGCGCCATCGCCTCGCAGAAGCTCCAGACGCAGCTCACCGCCAACCCCGACATCAGGGGCGTCTACATGCAGTCGAGCTTCGCCCTGGCGGGCACCCTCCAGCTGCTCAAGCAGCGCAACCTGCTCGTCCCCCCGAGCGACCCCAAGCACGTCTTCGTCGTCTCCAACGACGGCATCCCCCAGGAGCTGAAGGAGATCGCCGCCGGCAACATCGACGCGACCGTCTCACAGCCGGCCGACCAGTACGCCAAGTACGCGCTGGAGTACACCAAGGCCGCAATCGAGGGCAAGACCTTCCAGCCCGGCCCGACCGACCACGACAGCAACATCATCCAGGTGCGCCCCGGCCTGCTGGAGGACCAGCTGTCGGCACCCCTGGTCACCGCCGACGGCGGCACCTACGGAGACGTCCCGAGCGTCAAGTCGGACGACTCCTCGCTATGGGGCAACAACCTTGGCGGCTGACCAGACGACCACACCCCTCGTCGAGGCGGTGGGCGTCACCAAGAGGTACGGCGAGACCGTCGCGCTCGACCGTGCCGGGATCCGGATCATGCCCGGCCGGACCCACGCGCTGGTCGGCCGCAACGGGGCCGGGAAGTCCACCCTGGTCTCGATCCTCACCGGACTCCAGCCCCCCGACGAGGGCGAGGTACGGTTCGGCGGCGAACCCGCCCCGCGCCTCGCCGACCGTGACGCCTGGCGGCAGCGGGTGGCCTGCGTCTACCAGAAGTCCACGATCATCCCCGAGCTGACCGTGGCGGAGAACCTCTACCTGAACCGTCATGACCTGAACAGGTTCGGGCTGGTCCGCTGGGACGCGCTGCGGCGTAAGGCGGCCACGCTGCTCGCCACCTGGTCGGTGGACGTCGACGTGCGCCTGCCGGCCGGCGAGCTGGACGTCGAGCAGCGGCAGTTCGTGGAGATCGCCCGTGCGCTGTCCTTCGGCGCCCGGTTCATCATTCTGGACGAACCGACCGCCCAGCTCGACGCCGCCGCCATCGCCCGGTTGTTCACCCGTATCCGCGCCCTGCAGGAACAGGGGGTGACCTTCCTGTTCATCAGCCACCACCTGCAGGAGATCTACGAGATCTGCGACACGGTCACGGTCTTCCGCGACGCCCGGCACATCCTGACCACCACGGTGGCCGACCTGACGCACACCGAACTGGTGGCGGCGATGGCGGGAGAGGCGACCGGCCTGACCACGGCAGCGCCCAGGGCGGCCGTGCCCGCCGACGCCGGTGTCGCGCTCGACGTGCACGACCTGTCCTACGGCGACGCCTACCGGGAGATCGACTTCCAGGTCCGGGCCGGCGAGATCGTCGGCCTGGCCGGCGCGGCCGGCAGCGGCCGGACCGAACTGGCCGAGACCGTCGCCGGGCTGCGCGCGGCCGATTCGGGCACGATCGAGATCGCCGGACGTCGTCCCCGTCCCGGCAGCGTGCCCGACGCGCTCGCCGCGGGCGTCGGCTTCGTCCCCCGTGACCGGCATCACCAGGGGTTCGTCGCGATGATGTCGATCGCCGACAACGCCACCATGACCGTCCCCGAACAGCTCGGCGAGGCCGGTCTGATCAGCGGCAGGCGGCGCGACCGGCTCGCCAGGGTCCTGATCGACAACTTGGCGATCAAGACGCCCGGCCCCGACCTGCCCGTGATGGGCCTGTCGGGCGGCAACCAGCAGAAGGTCGTGATGGCCAGGGCGCTCGCCTCCGACCCCCGGGTGCTCGTGCTGATCACCCCTACCGCGGGGGTGGACGTGAAGTCCAAGGAGTTCCTGCTCGGCAAGGTCGAGGAGACCGCCGAGAAAGGGAGCGGTGTGGTGATCGCCTCCGACGAACTCGACGACCTGCGGCTGTGCGACCGGCTGCTGGTGATGTTCCAGGGCCGTCTCGTCGCGGAGATGGCCTCCGGATGGCACGACCACGACGTGGTGGCGGCCATGGAAGGAGTCCGGCTCGATGCCCTCGACGCCTGAGAAAACCCGCACGCCCGCACCGGAGAGCGCCGCCCCCCAGCGGGAACGCCCCCGGGTGCGGCTCGCCAGGCTGCGCGACCTCGCGCTGATCCCCGCGATCATCGTGATCGCCGTTGTCGGCCAGATCGTTCACCCGATCTTCCTGCAGGGCGACAACCTGATCAACATCCTGCAGACCATGTCGGAGATCTCGCTGCTGGTCATGGCGCAGACACTCGTCCTGGTCGCCGGCAAGATGGACCTCTCGCTGGAGTCGACGTTCGGTCTCGCGCCGGGCGTGGCCGCCTGGCTCACCGTCGCGGTCGGCTCGGGCGCCGGGCTCGGCGTGCTGTCGGGCGCCTGGTCGATCCCGATCACCCTCGCCGTCGGTGTGCTGATCGGCGCGATCAACGCCCTGCTCATCGTGCGGTTCGGGCTCAACGGCTTCATCGTCACCCTCGGCATGCTGATCGTGCTGCGCGGCCTGCTCACCGGCATCTCCGGCGGCCAGACCTTCTTCAACCTGCCGCCGTCGATGCTCTACCTCGGCTCGGCCCTGTGGTTCGGGGTGCCCGCCTCGATCTGGCTGTGCCTGCTGTTGTTCGCCGTCGGCATCGTGCTGCTCGGCTTCACCCGCTACGGCCGCGCCCTGTACGCCCTCGGCGGGAACGTGGACGCGGCCAAGGCGGCCGGCATCCGCACCGACCGGGTGCTGTGGACCGCCCTGGTGGGCGCCAGCCTGCTCGCCGCGCTCGGAGGCCTGCTGCTGTCGGGGCGCCTCGCCTCGGTGGCCGCCGCGCAGGGCGACGGCGCCATCTTCACCGTGTTCGCCGCGGCCGTGATCGGCGGCGTCAGCCTCAACGGCGGCAAGGGCACGATGTTCGGCGCCTTCACCGGCATCCTCCTGCTCTACATGATCCAGAACGTCCTCACCCTGGCCGGCGTGCCGGCCCAGTGGATCCAGGCTCTCAACGGCGCCATCATCCTCATCGCCCTCATCCTCTCCCGTCTCACGGGAGGCAAAGTCCAGGACTAGCTCGTCTCAGGTACCTCTTTCACGTTCCTCCGCCACGGCGCCCTCCCGGGCGCCACACCCCCTACCGATTGGAACGAAATGTCCGAGCACCCCCTGACACGCAGACGACTGATGCAGATCGGAACGGTCGGAGCAGGCTCCATGCTGTTACCGATGCCGTGGACGGCGGCCGCCCAAGCCGCCTCGGCCCCGCCCCCGGCGGTGGTCGCCGCGAACGACATGGCGCTCTGGTACAACCAGAGCGCCGGCACCGACTGGCTCCGCGCGCTCCCGATCGGCAACGGGCGCCTGGGCGCGATGGTGTTCGGCAACGTCGACGTCGAGCGTCTGCAGCTCAACGAGGACACCATCTGGGCCGGTGGCCCCTACGACCAGAGCAACACCAGAGGCGCGGCGGCGCTGGCGCAGATCAGGCAGCTGGTCTTCCAGAACCAGTGGAGCCAGGCGCAGACCCTGATCGACCAGAACATGCTGGGCAGCCCCGCGGGTCAGCTCGCCTACCAGCTCGCCGGCAACCTGCGGCTCACCTTCGGCAACACGAGCGGGGTCTCCGAGTACAACCGCTACCTGGACCTGACCACGGCCACCACCATGGTGTCGTACCTGAAAGGCGGCATCCGCTACCAGCGCGAGACGTTCGCGAGCGCACCCGACCAGGTCATCGCCCTGCGCCTCACCGCCGACAGGCCCGGCTCGATCACGTTCTCCGCGACGTTCGACAGCCCTCAGCGCACGACGCGCACCAGCCCGGACGGCACGTCCGTGGGGCTCGACGGCATCTCGGGCAACATGGAGGGCAAGACCGGCGCGGTCCGGTTCCTCGGGCTGGCCCGCGCCGTCGCCGAAGGCGGCACCGTCACCAGCAGCGGCGGCACGCTGCAGGTGACCGGGGCCAACAGCGTGACGGTGCTGATCTCCATCGGCACCAGCTACGTCAACTACCAGAACGTCGGCGGCGACTACCAGGGCATCGCACGGCGGCACCTCGACGCGGCCGTCCCCAGGTCCTACAGCGACCTGCGCAGCCGGCACGTCGCCGACTACCAGCGGCTGTTCTCGCGCACGACGCTCGACCTCGGCCGCACCTCGGCGGCCGACCAGCCGACCGACGTGCGGATCTCGCAGCACGCGAACACCAACGACCCGCAGCTGTCGGCCCTGCTGTTCCAGTTCGGCCGATATCTGCTGATCTCCTCCTCGCGTCCGGGCACCCAGCCGGCCAACCTGCAGGGCATCTGGAACGACTCGCTGAGCCCGTCATGGGATTCCAAGTACACCATCAACGCCAACCTGCCGATGAACTACTGGCCGGCCGACAGCACGAACCTGTCGGAGTGCTACGAGCCGGTGTTCAAGATGATCAACGACCTCACGGTCACCGGCGCCCGCACGGCCCGGGTGCAGTACAACGCCGGCGGCTGGGTGACCCACCACAACACCGACGGGTGGCGGGGCGCGTCGGTGGTCGACGGCGCGTTCTGGGGCATGTGGCAGACCGGCGGCGCGTGGCTGGCCACCATGATCTGGGACCACTACAACTTCACCGGCGACGTCGACTTCCTGCGGGAGTACTACCCGGCGATGAAGGGGGCCGCCCAGTTCTTCCTCGACACCCTCGTGGAGGAGCCGGCCCTCAGGTATCTGGTCACCAACCCGTCGAACTCCCCGGAACTGGCCCACCACTCGGGCGTCAGCGTGTGCGCGGGCCCCACGATGGACAACCAGATCCTGCGTGACCTGTTCGACGGCTGTGCCAAGGCGAGCCAGGTGCTGGGCGTCGACGCCGACTTCCGTACGCGGGTCCTGGCGACCAGGGACCGGCTCCCTCCGATGAAGGTCGGCTCGCGCGGCAACATCCAGGAGTGGCTGTACGACTGGGTCGAGACCGAGCCCAACCACCGGCACGTCTCCCACCTGTACGGCCTGCACCCCAGCAACCAGATCACCAAGCGCGGCACCCCTTCCCTGTACACCGCCGCGCGGCGGACCCTCGAACTGCGCGGTGACGACGGGACCGGCTGGTCGCTCGCCTGGAAGATCAACTACTGGGCGCGGATGGAGGAGGGCAACCGGGCGCAGAACCTGATCCGCCTGCTGGTGACGCCGGCCAGGCTCGCGCCGAACATGTTCGACCTGCACCCGCCGTTCCAGATCGACGGCAACTTCGGCGCCACCTCCGGCATCGCCGAGATGCTGCTGCAGAGCCACAACGGCGAGCTGCACGTGCTGCCGGCACTGCCCTCGGCCTGGCCGAGCGGGAAGGTGCAGGGGCTTCGGGGGCGCGGCGGCTACACCGTGGACATCACCTGGGCCTCCGGCCTGGCCGGCGAGATCCTCGTCAAGTTCGACCGCGACGGCACGGTGAACGTGCGCAGCCAGTCGCTCACCGGGACCTACCAGGTGGTCGACACCGCGACCAACGGTGCCGTCACCGTCACCAGCCCGGAGGCCGGCGTCATCAGGCTGACCGGCCAGGCCGGTCGCACCTACCGGGTGACGGCGTCAGGCACGCCGCAGCAGCCGACGGGCTATGTGCGGATCACCAACGGCACCACCGGCCTGGCACTGGACAGCGGCGGCAACGTCGCCTCCGGATCGAACCTCAAGCAGTGGAACGCCTCCGACGGCAGCACCAACCTGCAGTGGCAGCTGGTCGACCTGGGCGGCGGCTGGTACCGCATCGTCAACCGCACCAACGGCATGGTCATCGACAGCTGGGGCAACACCGCCAACGGCGCCAACGCCAGACAGGCCGCCTGGAGCGGTGGCAACAACCAGCAGTGGCGTCTCAACAGCGTGGGCAACGGCCGCCAGCAGATCATCAACCGCGGCACCAACACCGCCCTCGACGGCATGGGCAACAGCACCGCCGGCTCCACCGTGGCCATGTGGGCCCCCAACAACAGCACCAACAACCAGTGGACCATCACGAACGTGTGACGGTCGCCGGCCTGATTCCCGTGCGCTTCGCCGCGACCGTCCGCCGGTCGCGGCGAAGCCCGCCCCGGTGCGCGCCGAAGGATCCGGCCGGAACGCCGCCGAGCCCGGAGAGTCGCGACGCGACTCCGATCGGCCCGGCCACCGTGACCGGCGCCTTCCCTTGAGCCCTTCGCCTGCGGACCCGGCAAGCAACGAGTAGATCTTTCTGCGCCGTATGCCAAATGTAACCCTCGGACGGCTACAGTTCCCGCGTGCGTTTCATCCCTTTTGTCATGATTTCTGCCACCCTCGCGACGATCACCGCCTCCCCGGCACAGGCGATCATGAATGGTTCGCCCGACCTGACCGTTCACCCGCAGGTGGGAGCGATCATCGGCGACACGCCCAACGATGACGGCACATGGTCCTACTGCACCGGCACGCTCATCTCGCCGACCGTCTTCCTCACCGCCGCCCACTGCGCGGAACCGGGGCAGAAGACCGCCCAGGTCTCCTTCTCCAGCCGCTACCGGCCGGGAGACAAGATCTACACCGGTCGCTACGTCCGCGACTCGCGCTACAGGGACGAGTCCGATCTTCATGACATGGCCGTCGTCCTCTTCGACGCGGCGATCCCCGGCATCACGCCCGCCAGGTTGCCCACCGAGGGCCTGCTCGACCGCCTTAAGGCCGACAAGACCCTCAAGACGGCGAGATTCACCCCGGTCGGGTACGGCGCCATGGCCTCGGTCAAGGTCAAGCACAGGACGCGGCTGACCTATACCGACACCCGCCACCAGGCGTCCATCTCCTTCGAGGCTCTCACCCGCGACTGGCTCAAACTGTCGCTGGACCCCTCCAAGGGCGACGGCAGCACCTGCTTCGGCGACTCGGGCGGCCCGAACTTCCTGGGGGGACCCACCTCGGACCTGCTCGTGGCCACGACCATCAGCGGGGAGGACGAGGCGTGCAAGAAGATCAACTACGACTACCGTCTGGACACCCCGGCGGCCCGGAGTTTCCTCAAGAGGTTTGTCACACTCCCCTGAACGGCTGACCGCCTCTCCGGGCGGACCTTCGCCGCACGACAAGGACCCGCCCTCTCACCGGACGACCCCGTGCCGCACGGGGTCGTCCCACCCGCCGACCTCGTCGCCCCGCCCGCACTCGGCAGGCAGTTCATACCGCGGCGTCCGATTGCTGAATTATTCATCTTGACCGGCATGAAAGATGCACGCGCTTTTGATGATTGACGCTCTGGCCGCCCTTGGCCTGCGACCACATAATTGATTTACACCAGGAACGATTATGTCGACGCCAAGGGGAGTGAAAATTGTCGGCCAAGACCATGCTTCTCCTGTCGACAGGCGTTCGTATTCGCCCACGATCCACGGACGGCTGCTGAGCGCCAACAGCGGTTGGCCCGGCCGCACGCCATTGAGACGGTTGTGCCAGAAACAGCCACTCGGGTCATCGGTCGTCACCAGAACATCCGGGCTTAAATCGACGCCGAGAATAGCTTAATCCGTGCCAGGAGACAGGAGAAAGAAACCATGGACTCTCAGGTTAAGAAGCCACCACCACTGCTTCTGTTGTGCCTCGCCCAGTTCATGCTGACGCTCGATTTCGCGATCGTGAACGTCGCTCTGCCATGGATCAAGACCGACCTGTCCTTCACCTCCGGCGCCCTGCCCTGGGTCGTCGGAGCGTACGCGCTGTTCTACGGCGGCTTCCTGCTGCTCGGCGGGCGCGTGGGCGACATCATCGGCCGCAAGCGCATGTTCGTGTGGGGCCTCGCGATCTTCACGATCGCCTCCCTGGTGGGCGGCTTCGCGACCTCCTCCGTCGTGCTCATCGTCGCCCGTGCCCTGCAGGGCTTCTCGGCCGCGGCGGTGGCTCCGGCCGTGCTGGCGATGATCGGTGCGGGCTTCCCCGAGGGGGAGGCGCGGGCCAAGGCCATGGGCGTGTTCGGCGCCGTGTCCTCGGTGGGCTTCGCCGGTGGCGTGCTCGCCGGCGGCGTGCTGACCGAGATCTTCGGCTGGCGTGCCGTCATGTTCATCAACGTCCCGGTCGGCATCGTGATGGTCGTGCGCGCCGCGATCCGCCTCGACGACGACAGCGTGTCGAGGCGCTCCTCGCGCATCGACGTCCCCGGCGCCATCCTGGTGACCGCGAGCATGTGCTCGATCGCCTACGCCCTCACGATCGCCTCCGACGAGGGCTGGGGCAGCGCCGGTGTGCTGACCCCGCTGATCGCGGGAGCCGCGCTGCTCGTCGTGTTCCTGTTCGTGCAGACCCGCGTGTCCGCCCCGCTGGTGCCGCTCTCGATCTTCCGTAACCGCGGGGTGACGGGCGGCAACCTGGTCGCGTTCCTGTCGGGTGGCGTCATGTCCATCTCGACGTTCTTCATCACGCTCTACATGCAGCAGGTCCTGGGCTTCTCGGCCATCCTCACCGGGCTCGCGTTCTTCCCGCAGGCCCTCGTGGTCGTGCTGGCGTCGCTGCCGGTGGCGAAGACGACCGCGCGGATCGGGGCCCGTCCGGTGCTGGTCGTCGGCGCCCTCTTCCTGGTCGTCGGCTCGCTGGTGCTGGCGCTCGCGCCCGCCAACGGCTCGTTCCTGCTGAACGTGCTGCCCGGAGGCGTCCTGCTCGGCGTCGGTGTGACGGTCATGATGATCAGCACCGCGGTGGCGGCCACGTCCGGTGTGGCCGGTGCCCAGATGGGCCTCGCGTCGGGTCTCTACAACTCGAACCGCCAGCTCGGGGTCGGGCTGTGCCTCGGCGTCGCGGTGGCGGTGGCCTCGCTCGTCGGTGGGACGGGACAGGGCATCACCATCGACGGGATCCAGACGGCGTTCTGGCTCTCCACCGCGCTCTCCGTGGTGATCGTGATCATCTCCGCGACCGTTCTTCCGGCGGTACGCAAGCCGGCTCCCGCCGCTCCTGCGGCTTCCGTCCCGGAGGCCAGGTCCGCCTCCGTGGCCGGCGCCTAGTCTTCGGCGGGTCTTCAGCGGGCCTTCACGGAGAGAGGGCCGGTCCCGGCACACACCGGGACCGGCCCTCTCCCCATGTCCGCTCGGGCTCCCCGCGACCGCCTCAGTCGCCCAGGTACTCCCCCGCCGCATCAAGGAGCCACGCCGCGAGGTAGGCCGCGAAGGACGGGCGTACGAAGATGTGGAACTCGTCGCCTCCGCGTGCGGCGAGGACGACCTGGGCTCGGGCGAGCATGGTCTGGGCACAGCGGCCGGGGCCGAACACGCGAGGGTGCAGGTCGAGGGCGCAGCCGTGGGAGAGCAGGTCGCGGGCCCTGGGACCGGCCACGAGCAGTACGGTCCGCTGGGCGGAGACGTCGGTGACCGCGGCGTGACCGGTCCCGGCCGCGGCTCGCAGGCGGGTCTCCAGTCCCGTGTCGCCCGCGGGCCCGACGACGAGCCACTCGTCGGGACCGAGCCACAACACCAGGGTGTCGCTCTCGGCCCTACCGGACTGCGGCACATCGTGGCCGGTGCTCGCGAAGGTGCCCGGCTCGACGGGGAGCGGGACGCCGAGGGCGCCGGCGACGTCGGTCGCGGTGCCGCTCCCCGGCTCCACCCGCAGGCCGATCTGGGTGAGGAAAGGCAGCTCCGCGATGCGGAGGTTCTGGCTCGACACCGGTTCCAGCCGGGCGAGCGGGCTCAACCGCCCGGTCGGCGGCTCAGCCATCGCGGCGCGCTCCCTCGGGGTCGTAGAGGACGTGGTGGGTGACGGTGACGGGCAGCAGTTCCCCTGCGACGGGCACGTACAGCCGCTCGCCGACGCGTTCGCGCCCCCCGCTGACGAGGGCGAGGGCGAAGGTCCTGCCGAGCGCGGCACTGCGGTAACTGGAGGTGACGTGGCCGAGCGTGGGCACCGGCGGCTCGGGCAGCCGGTCGAAGGCCACCAGGTGGGAGCCCTCGGGCAGCAGGAGGTCCCGGTCGATCGGCAGCAGGCCGACCAGGTGCTTGCGGTCGGGCCTGGCGGTGTCGGCGCGGGAGAAGGAACGCTTCCCGATGAAGTCGGCCTTCTTCTTGGACACCACCCACTCCATGCCGAGGTCGGCGGGGGTGACCGTGCCGTCGGTGTCCTGTCCCACGATGGGGTAGCCCTTCTCGGCCCGCAGCACGTGCATCGTCTCGGTCCCGTACGGGGTGACCGCCCCGGTGGCCTGGAGTGCCTCCCACAGGGCGAGCCCGTCCCAGGCGCTGACATTGATCTCGTACGCCAGCTCACCCGAGAAGCTGATCCGGCACACCCGCGCGTCCAGGCCCGCCACCCGGCCGTCACGCCACGTCATGAACGGAAAGCTCGCGTTGTCCACGGCCAGGTCGGGGGCGAGTGCGGCGAGCACCTCGCGGGAGCGCGGCCCGGCGAGCGCGACCGTCGCCCACTGCTCGGTGACCGAGGTGCAGTAGACCCGCAGCGAGGGCCATTCCGTCTGCAGCCACTCCTCCATCCAGTCGAGGACGGCCGCGGCGTTGCCGGTGGTGATCGTCACCAGGAAACGGTTCTCGGCCAGGCGGATCACCGTGCCGTCGTCGAAGACCATCCCGTCGGGGCGGCACATCACGCCGTAGCGGATCGAGCCGACCTTGAGGGTGCTCATCATGTTGGTGTAGAGCCGGTCGAGCAACTGCGCGGCGTCCGGCCCCTGAATGTCGATCTTGCCGAGTGTGGAGGCGTCCATCGCTCCGGCCGTCTCCCGCACGGCCCGGCACTCGCGCAGGACGGCGGCCTCCATGTCCTCGCCCTCGCGGGGGTAGTACCAGGGCCGCTTCCACTGGCCGACGTTCTCGAACGGCGCTCCGTGGGCCACGTGCCACTCGTGCAGCGCGGTGACCCGGACGGGATCGTGCAGCGCTCCCCTGTCGCGCCCGGCGAGGGTCGCGAAGGAGACGGGCACATAGGGTGCGCGGAAGGTGGTGGTGCCCAGTTCGGAGACGTCCACGCCGAGGAGGTGGGCGACGACGCCGCTGGTGAGCACCCCGGAGGTCTTTCCCTGGTCGTGTGCGGTCCCCGCGGTGGTGTAACGCTTGACGTGCTCGACCGAACGGAGCCCGGCCCCGGTGGCGCGCATGATGTCGGCGACGGTGACGTCGCGCTGCAGGTCGACGAAGTGAGTCCGGTAGTCGTCGGCGGGGACGAGCCACACGTGCTCGGAAAGGGCTCCGCCCATGGTTTCGTCAGCTGTCTCCCGGAGGTTCGAGACCGCCTCCGTGTCCGCTCCCCCGGCCCCCGAGGTCTCCGTCGCCTCCTGGACGGACGAGTGGGGGGCGGTCGGGAGGGCACCGAAACCGGCCGCCTCGGCGGCCCGCGCTCCGGCGGCGGCGCCGTCCTCCAGGCAGGAGGCGAGGGTGCGGAGCCCTCGGGCGGCTCCGGCGACCTCGACGGCCTGACGGCAGGTCCCGGGGACGAAGGAGCCGAGCGCCTCGTCGTAGCGAAGTGTCCCTGATGCCTGGCTGAACAGGTGGACGGCGGGGTTCCATCCGCCAGAGACGAGCAACAGGTCGGCTTCGATCTCGCGTCCGCCGGAGGTGTCCGCCTCGGAGGCGTTCGTCCCGGACGCATTCGTCCCAGACGCGTTCGTCTCGGAAACGGGCGTCCCGGAAGCGGCCGCCTCTGAGGCGACGGACCCGGGTGCGGCGATCCCTGAGGCGACGGCCCCCGACGTGTTCGTCCCGGAAGCGGCTCCGGAAGGTGTGCCGTCCTCGGCGGGTCTTTTCGAGACGGTCACGGAGGTGACGCCGTGTTCGCCGTTCACGCGGGTGACGACGTGACCGGTGAGCACCTCGGCACCTCCGAGGCCCCCGGCGAGGCCCCCGGCGAGGCCCTCCGTGTCGTCCGTGCCGTTCACGTCACCTGGGCCGCCCGGACCATCCGGGCCCTCCCGGCCCGCCGCCCCGCCGGGGCCGTTCCGGCTCAGGTCGGCGGCGAGGCGCGTGTCCACGACGGCGGCGATCTCGACGCCCGCGGCGGCCAGGTCGCGGGCCGCGGCGTAGGCGCTGTCCCCGGTGGTGAACACCACCGCGCGGCGGCCGGGCAGGACCCCGTACCGGTTGACGTAGGCGCGCGCCGAACCGGCGAGCATGACACCCGGCAGGTCGTTGCCCGCGAAGGCGATCGAACGCTCGTGCGCGCCCGTGGCGAGCACGACGCGGTGTGCCCGGACGCGCCAGACGCGCGTCCTGGAGGAGGCGTTCTCCCCCCTGCGTTCCACGGCGACCAGGTAGTTGTCGTCGTAGTAGCCGAACACGCTGGTACGGGTGAGCACCCGCACCTCGGGACGGGTCTCCAGCGCGGCCAGCGCGGTGGCGGCCCAGGTCGAGCCGGGGAGGCCGTCGACGCTCTCGCCGGTGTCGGGCAGGCTTCCACCCGGCGAGGGACGGTCGTCGGCGAGGATCACCCGGGCGCCCGAGGTGGCCGCCGCGGTCGCCGCCGCGAGGCCCGCCGGTCCCGCGCCGACCACCATGACGTCACAGTGCGCGTACACGCCGTCGTAGCGCGCCGGGTCGGGTTCGGCGGCGAGCCTGCCCCTGCCCGGCAGGCCGGTGGCCACCAGTCCCGCGTACAGCTCGACGACGGTGGCCTGGAGCATCGGCTCGGGGAAGGGATGCTCGATCTGGACGACGGCGTTGGGCTCCTCGGTCCAGGCGGCGAAGATCCCGCGGGGACGGCCGAGCGCGACGCTCGTCGCGACCGTACGGACGCCGTTGGCGAGCAGCGCGGAGGCGAGCGTGTCGCCCCGGTACCCCTCGTAGTCGCGGCCGTCGAACCGGAACGGCAGTGTCTCCCCGCGATGGCCCGCCCGGCGGAACGGCTGCTCGCTCACCGGCTCACCGGCCCCGGCTCGCCCACCCGGTAGACGGCGTGGAACTCGTTGGTGGCGGTGTCGCGGACCGCGTTGAACCAGCGGCGGCATCCGGCCACGTGGTACCAGCGCTCGGCGAAGGGCCCCTTGGGGTTGTCGCGGAAGAACAGGTACCTCGCCCACTCCTCGTCGGAGAGCGCGGCGGGGTCGTCGGGGTAGACGACGTGGGCCTGCCCGCCGTAGTGGAACTCGGCCTCGTCCCGTGGTCCGCACCACGGACAGGGGATCAGCAGCATCGGTCGGGCTCCTTCAGTGGGCCACCGCGGCGGCGCCGTGCTCGTCCACGAGCGCGCCGGTGGTGAATCGTTCGAGCGTGAAGGCGGCGTTGAGGGGGTGCGGCTCGTCGTGGGCGATCGTGTGCGCGTAGCACCATCCGACGCCCGGGGTGGCCTTGAAACCGCCGGTCCCCCATCCGCAGTTGACGTAGAGACGGTCGACGGGGGTGAGCCCGACGACGGGCGAGGCGTCGGGGGTGACGTCGACGATCCCTCCCCAGGTACGCAGCACGTGGGCCCGCGCGAAGACGGGGAACAGCTCGAGCGCCGCCGCCATCTGCCGCTCGATGATGTGGAACGCGCCGCGCTGCCGGTAGGAGTTGTAGGCGTCGATGCCCGCCCCCATGACCAGCTCGCCCTTGTGCGCCTGGCTGACGTAGACGTGCACCGCGTTGGACATGACCACCGTGGGGTGTACGGGCTCCAGCAGTTCCGAGACCAGTGCCTGCAGCGGATGGCTCTGCACCGGCAGCTCCACCCCCGCCATCCTGCCGACGACCGAGGAGTGCCCCGCCGCGCACATCGCGACCCTGCCCGCGGCGATGCGGCCCCTGGTGGTGCGTACGGCCTCCACGCGCCCGTTCACGACGTCGATGCCGGTGACCTCGCAGTGCTCGATCAGGTCGACGCCCATCGCGGCGGCGGCGCGGGCGAACCCCCAGGCCACGTAGTCGTGCTTGGCGATTCCCGCGCGCGGCTGGTAGGTGGCGCCGAGGACCGGGTAGCGGGTGTCGGGCGAGACGTCGACGATCGGGCAGACCTCCTTCACCTCCTCGGGGCCGAGCCATTCGGCGTCGACGCCGTTGAGACGGTTGGCGTTGACCCGGCGGACGCCCTCCCTGACGTCCTGCAGGCTGTGCGCGAGGTTGAGCACGCCGCGCTGGCTGAACAGGAGGGGGTAGCCGAGGTCCTCCTCCAGCCCTTCCCACAGCTTGAGCGAGTGCTCGTAGATGCCCGCGCTCTCGTCCCACAGGTAGTTGGACCGGATGATGGTGGTGTTGCGGGCCATGTTGCCGCCGGCCAGCCAGCCCTTCTCCAGCACGGCCACGTTCGTGATCCCGTGGTTCCTGGCCAGGTAGTAGGCGGTGGCCAGGCCGTGGCCTCCGCCGCCGACGATCACCACGTCGTAGGAGGACTTCGGTTCGGGAGCACTCCACAGCCGGTCGGGATGCTCGGGGAGCTCCTCGGTGCTCATCGTTTTCCTTTCGGCGTGGAGACCTCGGCCTTCAGATGTGGGAAGGAAGTCGACGTCGTCCCTTCTCGGTCCCGTGGGCGAGCCCACACGCGGGCGGGTTCGGGCCTCGCGGAGTTCACGGGCATCCTCTTCGTCCCCGGCGCCCGGCTAGCCACGCAGGCGCTCCATCGCCGGGTCGTAGAGCGGCTCCTCGGCGACGACGGCGGCCACCCGCTCGTCGAAGTAGCCGATGTGCAGCTTTCGCCCTGGCACGGACAGCTCGGCGGGCAGCCAGGCGTAGGCGATGTTCTTGCCGATCGTGTGACCGTAGGCGGCGCTGGTGACGTATCCGGCGCGGGACTCACCGTCGTACACCGGCTCCTTGCCCATCACGACGGCGGCGGGGTCGTCGACGGTGAGGCAGGTCAGCCTGCGCCGGGGGGTCGTGCCGCGCTCGGCGAGGGCCGCGCGGCCGATGAAGTCGCCCCGGTCGGCCTTGCGCACGGCGAAGCCGAGGCCCGCCTCGTACGGGTCGTGCTCGTAGGTCATGTCGGTGCCGAAGGAGCGGTAGCCCTTCTCCAGCCGCAGGCTGTTGAAGGCGCCGCGGCCTCCGGCGATGATCCCGTGCTCCTGGCCCGCCTCCCAGAGGGTGTCCCACAGCTTCGCGCCCATGTCGGCCGTCGTGTAGAGCTCCCAGCCCAGCTCCCCGATGTAGGAGAGCCGCAGCGCGGTGACGGGCACGGCGCCGACGTACGCCCGCACGGCGCGGAAGTAGCGGAAACCGCCGGGACCGAAGGCGGGTCCGGCGAGCGGGGCGACGACCTCGCGGGCCCGGGGGCCCCAGACGCCGACGCAGCAGGTTCCCGGTGTGATGTCGGTGACGGTGACCGACCCGTCGGCCGGAAGGTGACGGTGCAGCCAGTCGAGGTCGAGGTTGCCGTTGGCGCCGATCTGGAACAGGTCGCGGCCCAGCCTGGCGACGGTGATGTCGCTGCGGATGCCGCCGTCGTGGTCGAGCAGCAGGCAGTACGTGACCGAGCCGACGGACTTGTCGACGTCGCCCGTGGACATCCGCCGCAGGAAGGCGGCGGCACCGCGGCCCGCGACCTCGATCCGCTTGAGCGCGCTCATGTCGTAGAGGGCGACGGCCTCGCGCGAGACCTGGGCCTCCGCGCCGACGATCGGCGACCAGTGGCGGGCGGCCCAGTCGTTGGGGCGGGGGATGTCACGGCCGTCGAGCAGGGGCGCGTTCGCCCCGTACCACTGGGGGCGCTCCCAGCCGACTGCCTCAAGGAAGTAGGCGTCCAGCTCGCGCTGGCGGGCGTGGAAGGGACTGGTGCGCAGCGGGCGCAGGTTCTCCGCCGGTTGGAGCGGGTGGATGATGTCGTAGACCTCCACGAAGTTCTGGCAGTCGCGGGTGCGGACGTACTCGGGGGCGAGCTGGTGGGCCTCGAACCGGTTGACGTCGCACTCGTGCAGGTCGAAGGAGGAGCAGTGGCCGTCGGCCAGCCACTCGGCCATGGCGCGGCCCACCCCCGCCGAGTGGGTGACCCACACGGCCTCGGCCACCCAGAAGCCCTCCACCTCGCGTGACTGTCCGAGCAGCGGCATGTTGTCGGTGGTGAAGGAGAACAGGCCGTTGATGCCCGCTTCGAGCTCGGCCTCCCTCGTGGCGGGCAGCAGCGCCTTCGTCTCGGCCCAGGCGGGGGCGAAGTCGTCGCCGGTGAACGCCAGCACCGAGGGCATGACCTCGGCGTCGGCGAGCGGGAGGATCTCCTCGGCGGTGATCGGCATCGGGCGGTGGCCGTAGTAGCCGATGCCGATCCGGTCGAAGCGCTCCCGGTAGTACAGGTCGGAGTCCTGGTGGCGCAGGATCGGCCGGACGGCCTCGCCGGCCTGTCCGGCGAGCGCGGGGACGGGCCCGGTCCAGGCGAGCTGGTGGGCGAGGGGGGTGAGCGGCAGCGTCATGCCGACCATGCCCGCGATTTTGGGACCCCAGATCCCGGCGCAGCAGACCACGAGGTCGGCGAGGATCTCACCCCGGTCGGTGACGACGGCGGCGACCCGGTCGTCCTCGACGCGGATGTCCAGCACCTCGTGCCGGTCGAGGACGCGGACACCGCGTTCCCGGGCGCGCGCGAGCTGGACCTCGACGGCGCGCACGGCTTTGGCCAGGCCGTCGGTGGGGACGAACAGCCCTCCGAGGACCCTGTCCCGGTCCAGCAGGGAGTGACGCTCCACGCACTCCTCGGGAGTGAGCACGCTCGCCTCGATCCCCCAGGAGGTCGCCCAGCCGTGGCGCCGGTGCAGCTCGGCGAGCCGCTCGGGCGTGGTGGCCACCTCCAGGCCGCCCACCTGCAGGAAGCAGTCGAGGTCGACGAGCTTCTCTACGGTGTAGCGGGCGAGTTCCGCCATGGTCTTGGAAGGGTTGGTCTGGAAGACCAGGCCCGGAGCATGGGATGACGATCCCCCGGTGGCGGGCACGGTGCCCTGGTCGACGACGGTGATGGCGTCCCAGCCCTTGGCCGAGAGCTCGTCGGCGAGGGCCGCCCCGACGACCCCGGCTCCGATGATGACGACGCGTCGGCCCGCCATACCCACCTCCGTCGTTGCGCAGTCCGAAACATGGTGCGCTTCTCGCAACAGATTGTCCTCCTGCGGGGAGAGCTGTCAAGGACGGGCCGCCTCGCCGGGCAGGTGGCCGGACCTGGCGGAGAAGTGGCCGGACCCGGCGCCGGACGCGGCACGGGATCTCATCGCGGACGTGGCACGGAATGCCCGGCGGCTCGTCCCGTGGGACGTGCCGCCGGGCACGAGGAAGATGCCCTCCGGTGCGGCGGGAGGATCGCTCTCAGGAGGCGGGAAGCCAGGCCTTCACCTTGTCGGGGTTGTCGCCGACCCACTTCTCCGCGGCCTCCTCGGCCGTCATCTTGTCCTCGGAGATGTACTTGGCCACGAGGTTCTGGTCCTCGTTCGTCCAGGTGAAGTTCTTGATCAGGTCGTACGCCGGACTGCCGGAGTCGGCGAACTTCTTGCTCACGATCTTGTCGAGGTCGTAGAGCGGGTAGTCGCAGGCCACCTTCTCTGCGTCGGCGTCGCAGCCCTCGGTGTACTCGGGTAGCTTGATCTTGACGAGCTTGACCTCCGACAGGAACCACTGCGGCTCGTAGAAGTAGCCGAGCATCGGGGTCTTCTGCTTCTCCGCCTGCCTGAACCCGGTGATGAGCGCCGCCTCGCTGCCCGCGTAGACGACCTTGTAGTCCAGCTTCAGGTTCTTCACCAGGGCGGCGTCGTTGGTCACGAAGGACGGGTCGCCGTCGAGCAGCTGCCCCTTGCCTCCCGACTCGGAGGTCTTGAACAGGTCGGCGTACTTGTTGAGGTTCTTCCAGTCGGTGATGTCGGGGTACTTCTCGGCCATCCACGGCGGCACGTACCAGCCGATCACACCCTTGTTACCCGTCGACCCCGCCGAGACGGCGACCTTCTGGTCGTCGATGTACTTCTTCTTCAGGTCGTCGTGAGCCCAGTTCTCCACGATCGCGTCGACCTGGCCGGTGGCGAAGCCCTGCCAGGCGACCTCCTCCTTGAGGTCCTTCTTCGTGACCGAGCAGCCGAGATCCTTCTCCGCCACGTGGGCGATGACCGCCGCGGTCGCCTCGTACCCGACCCACGGGTTGATCGCGATGTTGACCGCGCCGCACGCCTTCCTGCCGTCCGCGCCCGAGGCGGCCGGAGCGGCTCCTGTGTCGCTCTCGCCGACCTTCGCCCCGCCGCACGCGGAGACGAGGAGGCCGGTCGCGACCAGGAGCGCCATCGCCCGCGGTCGCCCGATCCTCGAAACTGTCACCAGGTCCTCCTGTATTGGGTTTCGTGTGCCGTGTTCGTGGTGTCAGGCCGCGCCCGGTCCCTCGCTGTCTCGTCTCTTCCCGCTCCTCACCGGAGGCCGTGCGCCTCGGCGTCGGCCCGCCGTGCCGCCGCCCTGGTGATGCGCTCCAGCATGATCCCGAGTACGACGATCGCCACGCCCGCGGCGAGCCCCTTGCCCCGCAGCTGAAGCTGGGAGAAGCCCGCCACCACGTCGTAGCCGAGCGCTCCGGCGCCGACGAGGCCGCCGACGACGACCATGGCGAGCACGTAGATGAGCCCCTGGCCGGCGGCGAGGGTGAGCGCGCCGCGCGCCATCGGCAGCTGCACCTTGGTGATGAGCTGCCAGGTGCTGGAACCCGCGGCCGTGGCGGCCTCCACCGCGCTCGGCGCCACGCCGCGGATGCCGTCCGCGGTGAGCTTGACCGCCACCGGCGCCGCGTAGACGACCGCGGCGATGATCGCGGTGATCCTGGTGGCGCCGAACAGGCCGAGGATCGGCACCAGGTAGACGAACGGCGGCATGGTCTGCCCCGCGTCGAGGACCGGCCGCACCAGTTGGTCGACGCGGTCGCTGCGTCCCATCCAGACGCCGAACACCACCCCGAGGCCCATCACCAGGACGGTGGCCACCAGCGTCGAGGCGAGTGTCACCATGCTGTCCTGCCACAGGCCGAGCACGACGAGCAGGGCGACGCAGACCGCGGTGACGAACACGACCCTGACATTCGTCAGGATCGCGGCGAACGCGATCAGCACCGCGCCGACCAGCCACCACGGCGAGTCGGTGAGCAACGCCTCGAACGGGTTGAGCAGGCCGTAGGAGACAGCGTTCCTGAAGGCGCCGGTGTAGACCGCGAGGTTGTCCTGCGCCCACAGGGTGGCCGCGTCGACGCCCTGGCGGACGTACCGTCCTACGTTCGCCTCGCCCGGGAACTCCGCGGCCCACACGTAGATATGGGAGAGGTAGACCAGCACGCCGGTGACCGCGAGGACCGCGCCGATCTCCGCGCGGCGGCGGCCCGCCCCGCGCGAGAGTCCGGCCCGGTCGCGGGTCTCGACGCGGCGTCCCGCGGCGGAGGTGACCCGGTCGAGCACGATGGCCATCACGACGATCGCCAGGCCCGCGTTGAAGGCGCCGCCGACGTCGAGGGTCTCCAGCGCCTTGACGACCGTCTTGCCCAGGCCGGGGGCGTCGATCAGCGCGGCGATGGTGACCATGCACAATGCGGCCATGATGGTCTGGTTGACACCGACGATGATGGTCCGCTTGGCCAGCGGGATCCGTACCTTCCTCAGGGACTGCCAGGCGGTCGCGCCGAGGGAGGTGCTCGCCTCCAGCGTCGCGGGCCGCACCTCGCGGATGCCGTGCGCGGTGATGCGGATCGTGGGCGGGACGGCGTAGATGACGGTCGCCACGGTCGCGCTCGCCGGGCCGATGAGGAAGAACAGGGTGAGCGGCGCGAGGTAGACGAACGTCGGCATCGTCTGCATGAAGTCGAGCAGCGGGGTGACCAGGCGGTTGAACCGGTCGTTCACCCCGGCCCAGACACCGAGCGGGATGCCGATGAGCAGCGAGATCGCGACGGCGGCCAGGGTGAGGGCGAGGGTGTCCATGCTCTCCTCCCACAGCCCCAGCAGGCCGAAGGAGGCGAAACCGATCGCGGTCAGCAGGGCGACCCTGAGGTTGCCCCACAGCAGCGCGATCGCCGTGGCGACGGCGACCACGCCCAGCCAGCCGACGACCGGCAGCGGGCGCCCGAAGGACGGCTGACTGATCAGTGCCTGGACGAACGTGACGAACTCATCGAGGAAGAGCCGGATGTAGTTGATGAAGTACAGGAAGAACGGGTTCTCGTTCCTGCTGTTGTCGATGACCTCGCTCGCCTCGTTGACCCGTACGTGCAGCGGGGTCAGTTCCGCGCCGCCGAGCTGGAAGGTGTCGCGGCCCTGGAGGAAGACCCAGAGCAGCACCCAGGCCGCGACGACGGCGGCGATCAGATAGCGGCGGGGCCAGGCGGGCAGGAGCCGCAGGCCACCGGCCGAGGTGGCCCCGGTGGCCATCAGCCCTGCTCCCCTGGCCTACCTGGCCCGGCGACGGGCTCACCGGGCTCCGCCGGCTCGGTGGAGACTCTGTCCGGAGGCGGCCCGGCGGCTCCGGCGGGTTCTGCGGGTGTGGCCGGTTTGGCGGTGGTTCCCTCGGGAGACGGCTCGGCGAGCACCCCGAGGACCTCCTCGGCGGTGACGACCCCCAGCAGCTCGCCGTCCTCGACGACCTTGACCGGGCGTGTCGCGCGCAGGACCGTGTGCACGACATCGCGTACGACGACGTCGGGGCCGGCCTCCGGGCCGTCCAGCGGTTCGTCAGGCCGGGGCGGGCGCATGATCCAGCGGGTGGTGAGCACGTTCGAGCGGGGCACGTCGCTGACGAACTCGCGCACGTAGTCGTCCACCGGTGCCCCGACGACCTCGTCCGGCGTGCCCATCTGGACGAGCTCGCCGTCACGCATGATCAGGATGCGGTCGCCGAGCTTGAGCGCCTCGCTCAGGTCGTGCGTGATGAAGATCATCGTCTTCCCGACCTCACGGTGCAGGCGGATGACCTCGTTCTGCATGTCCCGCCTGATCAGCGGGTCGAGAGCGGAGAAAGGCTCGTCGAAGAAGAGCACGTCCGGGTCCACCGCGAGTGCCCTGGCCAGCCCGACGCGCTGTTGCATACCGCCTGACAGCTGGTCGGGGTAGGAGTCCTCCGAGCCCGACAGGCCGACGAGCTCGACCATCTCCCTGGCCCGCTCGTAGCGGGCCTCCTTCCTCATGCCGCGGATCTCCAGCCCGTAGGCCACGTTGTCCAGCACCCGCCGGTGCGGCAGCAACCCGAAGTTCTGGAAGACCATCGCGAAACGGTGGCGGCGCAGCTCGCGCAACCGCCTGTCGCCCGCCTCGCGGATGTCCTCGCCGTCGAACAGCACCTGTCCCGCCGTCGGCTCGACGAGCCGCGTCAGGCAGCGGACGAGGGTGGACTTGCCGGAGCCGGACAGGCCCATCACGACGAAGACCTCCTGGGACCGCACGGTGAAGGAGACGTCGCGGACGGCGGTCACGCAGCCCGTCCTCGCCCTCAGCTCGCTTCGCGAGAGCTCCGCGAGCGGGGTCCCGACGACCCGGTCCGGACGCGGGCCGAAGACCTTCCAGAGACCTCGCACGTCGAGGACGGCCCGGTCCTCGCGTCGCGCGGCGGCCTCCGGCCGCACCTGCTGGGTCGGTGACGTCATGGTCGTGACCACCTCACGGGTCGTCTGGGGACGAGGGTCGGTCCGTCAGCCGCGGAACCACCGCTGCGGGCGGGGGCGGACGTTCCGCCACACGTGCTTGGTCTCCCGATACTCGGCCGGGTCCGCCTGGCCCGGCTCGCGGCCGATCCCCGACCGCCTGAAACCGCCCCGCTCCGCCTGGAGGATGTAGGGACGGTAGTCGATCCGGACGATCCCGCGCCGGAGCCGCCCGTTCACCTTCCACCAGGCCTGCAGCAGCACGAACGGCCGTCCTTCCGCTACCGCATGATCCGCTGCGCATAACGCAGTTGCGTATGACGCATCGGAATGCTTAACGAGGAACAGAATCGTCCTTTTTTGTTCACCCAGTCAAGGGCTTGCGGTCTTCATTCCCGTGCCAGCCCAATCGTGAGGAGACCTCGGCCACGGCCGCCATCACCTGCTCGGCCACCTCGGGGAGGCGCTCGGGCGGCAGCCGGAAGGTCGGCCCGGACACGCTCATCGAGGCGACGACCGCCCCTTCGACGTTGAAGATCGGCGCCGCCACCGCGGTCAGGCCGATCTCCAGTTCGTCGGCGGCGGTGGCGTAGCCGCGCCTGCGTACGGTGTCGAGTTCCTCGCGCAGCAGCCCGGCGTCGGTCACGGTCAGGTCGGTGAACGGGCGCAGCGGCCCGGCGACGAGCCGCTCGAACCGCTCTTCCGGAGCGTGGGCGAGCAGCACCTTGCCGTTGGACGTCGCGTGCAGCGCCACCCGCCGCCCCGCCCAGTTGTAGGCCTGCAGGGCCGAGGGCCCCGCCATCTGGTCGACGTACAGGGCCTCGTCGCGATCGAGGATCGCCACGTTCACGGTCTCGCCGACCGCCGCCGCGAGCCGCTCGCCGCTGGCACGGCTCTCCCGCACCACGTCGAGCCTCACGGTCGCGGCGCCCGCGAGCCGGACGATTCCCACCCCCAGCCGGTACTTCCCCCGGTCGGCGGTCTGCTCGACGAGCTCGTGCAGCTCCAGCGTCATGACGAGACGGAACGCGGTGGAGCGGTGAACCCCCAGCTCCGCGGCGATCTCGCTGACGCCGAGGTCACCGTGGCGGGCGAGCAGCCGCAGGACGGACAGCGCGCGGTCGACGGACTGCACCGCAGCGCCATCTCTCTCCAGCTCGTTGCTCATGACACAACTGTAAGCGGATCACGCACAGACCCGGCCTCCAAGAGACCCCACTGTCCACGGGAGAAGACCTCGGCGAAGTTGGCCTCCGTCCATGCCGGAGACCGCGCGAGACGCGGCGGACGGGCGGGCACGGTGAGCGGGCAGGCACGGTCAGCGGGCGGGCACGGTCAGCGGCGCACGGCCGGCGGGCGCGCGATCAGCGAGGGGAGCCGTCGCGGTGCCGGTAGAAGTCGGCGTGCTCTGCGGCGAGCGGGGTGTTGTCCAGAATCAGGTCGGCCGCCTTCTCCGCCACCATCATGACCGGCGCGTAGATGTTGCCGTTGGTCACGTACGGCATCACCGAGGCGTCCACCACGCGCAACCCGTCGAGGCCGTGGACCCGCATGGACAGCGGGTCCACCACCGACATGGCGTCGACGCCCATCCTGGCGGTGCAGGAGGGGTGCAGCGCGGTCTCGCCGTCCCTCGCCACCCAGTCGAGGATCTCCTCGTCGGTCTCGACCCCGGGGCCCGGCGACAGCTCACCGGCGTTGAACGCGTCCATCGCGGGCTGGTTCAGGATGTCGCGGGCGACCCGGACGGCCTCCACCCACTCGCGCCGGTCCTGCTGGGTGGACAGGTAGTTGAAGCGCAGCGCCGGGTGGACCCGGGGATCGGTGCTCTTGATCTTCACCGAGCCGCGCGAGTCGGAGTACATCGGCCCGATGTGCACCTGGTAGCCGTGCCCGCCCGCGGGCGCCGAGCCGTCGTAGCGGACCGCGATGGGCAGGAAGTGGAACATCAGGTTGGGGTAGTCGACGTCGTCGTTGCTCCGGGTGAAGCCGCCCGCCTCGAAGTGGTTGGTCGCACCGGGCCCGCTGCGCAGGAAGAGCCACCGCGCGCCGATGAGCGGCCGGTTGCGCCACTTCATCGCGGGCTGCATCGACACCGGCTGCTTGCAGCCGTACTGGATGTAGACCTCCAGGTGGTCCTGGAGGTTCTCGCCGACGCCCGGCAGGTCGTGCACGACCTCGACACCGAGGGCGTCCAGCTCGGCGGCGTTGCCCACCCCGGAGAGCTGGAGCAGTTGCGGGGAGTTGATCGCGCCGCCGCACAGGATCACCTCGCCCGCGTGGACCGTCCGGCCGTCGTACTCGACGCCGACCGCGCGCCCGCCCTCGAAGAGGATCCGGGTGACGTGCGCCCGCGTCCTGACCTCCAGGTTGGGGCGGTTCATGACGGGGTGCAGGTAGGCGCGGGCGGCCGACAGGCGGCGCCCCCTGCTGATGTTGCGGTCGAAGCGGGCGAAACCCTCCTGGCGGTAGCCGTTGACGTCGTCGGTCAACGGGTATCCGGCCTGCTGCACCGCCTCGAAGAAGGCGCCGAACAGCGGGTTGCGCACCGGCCCGCGCTCCAGCACCAGGGGGCCGCCCCTCCCCCGCCAGGAGTCGGCGGGGTCGGCGGCCAGGCAGTTCTCCATGCGCTTGAAATAGGGCAGGCAGTGGGCGAAGTCCCAGGTCTTCATGCCCTCGTCGGCGCCCCAGCGCTCGTAGTCCATGGGGTTGCCGCGCTGGAAGATCATCCCATTGATGCTGCTGGAGCCGCCGAGCACCTTGCCTCTGGCGTGGTAGATCCGGCGGCCGTTCATGTGCGGCTCGGGCTCCGACTCGTACTTCCAGTCGTAGAAGCGGTTCCCGATGGGGAAGGGCAGCGCGGCGGGCATGTGGATGAAGACGTCCCACGGGTAGTCCGGGCGGCCCGCCTCCAGCACCAGCACCCGGTTGGCGGGGTCGGCCGACAGCCGGTTCGCGAGGGCGCTTCCCGCAGAACCGCCCCCGACGATGACGAAGTCGTACATGTCTGCCTCGCCTCGCTCAAGCTGGAGGTAATGCCCAAAATTGTAGCGAATAGCGCAATGGGCTGCACCATTCGCAACGACGATTGTTCCGCCAATGGCATTCATTGCCCCCAGCGCCTAAAGTCCCTGGCTATGGGCAACGATCCCCTCGGCGGCCGTACCGCCGACAGCAGTGGCGGAGTCCAGTCCGTCGACCGGGCCATCACCATCCTGGAGATCCTCTCCGAGCGCCGCGAGGCCGGGGTGAGCGAGATAGCCCAGGAGATATCGGTCCACAAGTCGACGGCGTTCCGGTTGCTGGGGGCGCTGGAGTCGCGCGGCCTGGTCGAGCAGGCCGAAGAGCGGGGAAAGTACCGCCTCAGCTTCGGGATCATCCGCCTCGCGGGCGGGGTCGCCTCCCGGCTCGACCTCACCCAGCAGAGCCGCCCCGTCTGCCGCCGCCTCGCCGAGGAGATCGGCGAGACGGTCAACATCGCCGTCCTGCGCTCCCACTACGCGGTCAACCTCGACCAGGTACGCGGCCCGGCGGCGGTCACCACCCACAACTGGGTCGGCGAGCTCACCCCGCTGCACGCCACCTCCAGCGGCAAGATCCTGCTCGCCCACCTCGACGACCTGCACCGGGTCCGGCTGGTCGCCGCGAGCGGGCTGAAGACGTACACCCCGAACACGATCACCTCGGCCGACACGCTGGAGAAACAGCTTCTCCAGGCCCGCGAGCGAGGTTACGCCGTCACCGTCGAGGAGTACGAGATCGGCCTGAACGCCGTCGCCGCGCCCATCCGCTCCCACGACGGCGAGATCGTCGCCGCCGTCAGCGCGTCCGGCCCGGCCTACCGCTTCGGTGAGGAGCGACTGCACGAGCTGGCGCCGGTAGTGATCGCCGGAGCCCTGGACATCAGCCACCGCCTCGGCCACACCGACCGGACCTGAGCGCCACAGTCCTCGCCGCAACGACCCCGGCCTCGTACGCGGCGACCGGCGGCCCCGCGCCGATCGCGGATCGTGCGCCGTAAGCGCCGTCCCCCGGCCCAAAAGCGTTCGCCTCGCGCTCCTTGGGCGGACTAGCGTTGGCCTCCCTCACGCGCGGGAGGACGCGCCCCGCCCCGCGCCCGCGAGCCGGCGAACTGGAGAAGCCACATGACCGCTCAGCTCGTAGCGCTCTGCTTCGACGCGAACGACCCGCTCCGTCTCGCGCGCTTCTGGGCCGGAGTCCTGGGCTGGGAGACGGCCGGCGACGCCCACGACGACATCACCCTCCTGCCGAGCGACGACACCGGGTTCCGGATCCGATGTCTGCCGACCCCGGAGAAGAAGACCCGCCAGAATCAGATGCACTTCGATCTGACGAGCACCTCCCTTGAGGACCAGCGGCGCACGGTGGCCAGATCACTCGAACTCGGCGCGCGGCACATCGACATCGGGCAACGCCTCGAGGAGGGGCATGTGGTGCTCGCCGACCCCGAGGGCAACGAGTTCTGCGTCATCGGGCCGGGCAACAGCTTCCTCGCCGACTGCGGATTCGTCGGAGCGCTCGCGTGCGACGGTTCGCAGGAGGTCGGATACTTCTGGAGCGAGGCGCTGGGCTGGCCGCTGGTCTGGGACCAGGACCAGGAGACCGCGATCCGCTCGCCGCACGGCGGACCGAAGATCACGTGGGGCGGTCCCCCGGTGGCGCCGAAGACCGGAAAGAACAGGCTGCACTTCGACCTCGCCCCACCCGCGAACGGTGATCATCAGGCGGAGGTCGAGCGTCTCGTCTCCCTTGGCGCGACCCTGATCGAGAGCGGTCCCCGCGGGACCGGCCAGGTGCTGATGGCCGACCCCGATGGCAACGAGTTCAGCGTGTCGCCCCCGCCGGCGGCGTGACCGGCCCCGGCGGCTCGACGCCGGGGCCGCCGGGAGACCCAGGTCACGTTCGTCCGATGTCACAGGGAGTCGACCTGCCTCGTCTCAGGAGGTGTAGCCATCGACGACCACGAAGGGGCACACCATGGACGCGCGACTCGACTACTTCGCCGACCCGACCGCAGGAAAGATCCTCAAGCACTTCATGGCGGCGGGCAGGGCGCTCAAGGAATCGCCGCTGCCGGCCGCCACGCAGGAGCTGGTGGCGCTTCGCGTGAGCCAGATCAACGGCTGCGCCGTCTGCGTCGACATGCACACCAAGGACGCCACCGCCGCAGGCGAGACCTCGGTCCGGCTGAACCTGGTCGCGGCGTGGCGGGAGGCCACGGTCTTCACCGAGGCCGAACGTGCCGCGCTGGAGCTGGCGGAGGAGGGTACCCGGATCGCGGACGCGGCCGGTGGGGTCGGCGACGAGGTGTGGGCGTACGCCGCCAAGCACTACGACAGTGAGCAGCTCACCGCCCTGGTGCTCATGGTCTCCTTCATGAACGCGGCGAACCGGCTGAACGTCATCAGCCGGCAGCCGGCCGGCGACTACGAGCCCGGCCGGTTCCACTGAGAGGGCGGGGATCAGGTGTGAGCGAGGTCGAGGAGTTCGAGGAGCTGCGGCCGCTGCTGTTCTCGATCGCCTATCGGATCCTGGGCAGTGTCGGCGAGGCCGAGGACGCGGTGCAGGAGACGTGGCTGCGCTTCGACGGCTCGGCGACCCGGCCCACGTCGGCCAAGGCCTTTCTGTCGGCCACGGTCACGCGGATCTCCATCGACGTGCTGCGCTCGGCGCGGGTGCGGCGGGAGGAGTACGTGGGCCCGTGGTTGCCCGAGCCGCTGCTGAGCGACCCGTATCAGGATCCGGCGCGGGCGGCGGAGCTGGCCGACTCGGTGTCGATGGCGGCGTTGCTGCTGCTGGAGCGGCTCAGCCCGCTGGAGCGGGCGGTCTTCGTGCTGCGGGAGGTGTTCGGCTTCGGGTTCGACGAGGTCGCCACGGCGGTGGGCCGCTCGGAGGCGGCGTGCCGGCAACTGCTGGTGCGGGCACGACGCCACATGGAGGCCGGGCGTCCGCGCTTCGAGGCGGTCCGCGCGGAGCGGGAGGAGCTGGCTTCACGGTTCTTCGGCGCCTTCCGCGAAGGTGACGTCGCCGGTCTGCGTGAACTGCTCGCCGCCGACGTCTCGATGGTCGGCGACGGCGGCGGCAAGGCCCCGCAGCTGGCCAGGGCGGTCATCGGCGCCGAGTCCGTGGCCCGGCTGCTCGCCTCCCTCTCCCTCAAGCTGGTCCGGATCGACGTGACGTTCGAGCCGCACGAGGTCAACGGCGAGCCTGGCGCGATCTTCCACGACCGGGACGGCAAGGTGCTCTACACCCTGGTCCTCGACATGCTCGACGGGCGTATTCAGACGATCCGTTCGGTGATCAATCCCGACAAGCTCGGACACATGGGCCCGGTGGCAGATGCCTGGGCGCTCACTCGCGAGGCAAGACAGGCACACCGGCCCACGAAATGATCGCGCCGAAAAGCGGGGCCTTCGATCTGAAGGCCCCGCTCCTCGGCTCGGGTGATCGGTGGTGGGCGGTGCGAGCGGTTCTTTACGCGGCGTAGGTCTCGAACTCCGCGACCTGCGGCGTGGCGGTCGCGCCGGTGATCCTGAAGGTGATCTTGCTCAGCGAGGTGGCGGTGAAGGTGATGGTGCCCGCCCCGCTGCCGGACTTCAGGACGGCGCCGTTGGCGGGGTTGACGACCTGCCAGGCCCCGATGGCGCCCGTGGCGCCCGACGCCTCACGGATGACGATCCTGGAGATCGTCTTGGCGGAACTCCACTTGATCGAGATGTCACCGGTCGATCCGGACGGCGACCAGTAGGTGCTCAGGTTGCCATCGCGCACGTTGCCGTAGCTGGTCCCGCCGCCCTTGCTGGAGCCGTCGGAATCGGCCCCGATGCTGAGGTTGGTCCCGCCGGACGGAGGGGTCGACGGCGTGACGGTGGGCGTGGGGCTGGTGCTCGGCGGCGGCGTCTGCGGTGAGCAGCTGCCGTTCGACACCTTTATTCCCTTGTTGGCGCCCGCCGTCTGGCTGACGATGTTCGGCACGCAGCTCGCCCCGTCGAGGGTGTAGGAGTACGGGACGCTGACGGTGGTGTTGGACTGCGGGTTGGGACCCGCGGGGTTGTTGTCGCCGCTGCGGCTGGACCAGGTCACGTTGTCGAAGATGTTGCCCGCGACCTGCCAGTAGCCGGCCTCGCTGGTGTAGAAGGTGCCCAGGACGTCCTTGGAGTTCCTGAAGTAGTTGTTCTCCACCTTCGCGCGGGCCCCGGCCCGGGAGTTGATGCCGGACTCACGGAGGTTCACGTAGGAGTTGTTGTAGATGTGGGCCACGCCGCCACGCAGCAGGGGCGTGCGGGAGTCGATGTTCTCGTACAGATTGTGATGGAAGGTGATGAAACCGTTTGAACGGTCGCTCTCACTGGACCCGATGAGCCCGCCGCGGCCGGAGTTGCGCAGGGTGCTGTAGGACAGGGTGACGTACTGGGTGTCGTCCTTCATGTCGAAGAGGCCGTCGAAGCCCTCCGACTCCCCGCCCGACGCCTCCAGGGTGACGTGATCGACCCAGACGTTGCGTACGCCGCTCTCCATGCCGATGGCGTCACCGCCGTTGGACGTGGGCGAGCCCGACTTCTTCACGTTCCGGATGGTGACGTTCTGGATGATGATGTTGCGGGCCTCGCGGATGTGGATGCCCAGCTGGTCGAAGACGGCACCGTTGCCGACCCCGATGATCGTGACGTTGCTGATCTGCTTGAGCTCGATCACACCGGCGGCGGTGTTGCAGCTTCCACCCGACACCTTGGTGGTGTTGCCGTGGTTGATGGTCCCCTCGACCTGGATGGTGATCGGGGTGCTGCTGCTGGCCCGGCCGCACAGGGCGGCGTGGATCGCGGTCCCCGTGGTGGCCCGCACCGTCTGCCCGCCCGCGCCTCCGGTGGTCCCGCCGTTGGCGGTCGCGTAACCGGTGGCGTTGCCGACCGCCGCCGACGCCTGGAACGTCGGCAGAACCACACCGACCGCGGCCACGGTGGCCGCCGCGGCCAGCGCCGCCTGGAGTCGCAACGCGACTGCTCGTCTCATCCTCGTCTCACTTTCGTCGCCGGGTAGGGGGCCCGCGAATCCATACAGGTCGATACGGAAAGCGCTTTCCCATCGCTTGCACGATAACGTCGGCCGTCAAAAGGCGTCAATGGCGACGGTGAAACCTGCAACAAAGCTGCACACGCACCTGTGAGCCCACCGGGGCGGAGCGCGCACTTCGCGGAACCCCGCCTCGCAGGTGTCAGGCAGGAGGCCCGGCTCCCCCGCGTTCTCCGGCTCCCCGCGGGGAGCCGGAGAGCCGGAGCACCCCCCTCTTTCCCAGATCGAATGATTCGCTTCCCGGGAAGTCAGGAGCGGTGGATATGAGGCCGGAAACGATACGCGAAACACCCGTCCTATCCGGCCCCGCGGCGAAAAAGAACCCTGCACGCCACCCCGAAGTTCGAACCTGACGTAAATCCTGATTTAGTCCGGGGAAGAAGTAACAACTACCGACTTTCCGAGCCGACCTCGGCCCACGAACTCCATCGGGAAGGGTTACATTCCGGAAAGGGTCGCCCATGTCCCCCCTCGACTCCGGCTATTCGCAGGCGGGATCACGGTGAGAGACGAGCTTCCCCGGCCAGGACATCAGGGTGGGCGGACCGCCTCCTTTACCGCGATCCCATCCCCAGGTCAACCCGTCTAATGCGCATTTCTCGTGACCTATGCCATTAAGTTGGCAGAGACTCGACAAAACCACCGCACGCCGGTTAACGGAGAGCTCACAACGCTTTTATGGTCGATGACAAATCCTCGGCCCGTCGACCCGAATTTTACATGCAATAAAAAGTGTCATTAATATTGAAAGTCAGTCCACGACGGCACACACTCGGCGTTGAGAAGGCCCACCCCCCAGCTTTTGGAGCCTCAATGGACCGAGCCGTAACCGGAATTCACGGGCGTAGAAAAACGACGCTCCGGCGCCTCACATCCGCCGTCGTCGCGACGCTCGCCGTGGCGTTCCTCTGTGTGCCGTCCGCCAGCGCCGCCTCGCTGCCGACACCGAAGGATCTGACCGCCTTCCTCGACCTCGAATGCTTCAAGACCAGCCCGTACCAGCCGCCCACCACCACGCTCACGCTGCGGCACCTCAACCCGGTGCTCAGCAACCTGCCGACCGAGACCGTCACCCTCGGCCAGCGTGAGCAGTTGTGCGTCCCGGTCGCCAAGAACAACCAGGCGCCGCCGTCGCCCGCGCTCGACTTCATCAGGTTCATCGACCTGGCCTGCTACAAGATCTCCGGCATCACCGTGAACACGGGCCTCGTGCTCAGTCACCTCAACCCGCTGTTCCAGGGCCTGCCGCGCACGCAGATCTCCATGACCACCCCACAGCAGCTGTGCGTACCGGTCATCAAGAACAACGTGGTCCCACCCGCGGAGATCCTGGCGCTCGTCCGTCACATCGACCTCAAGTGCTACGCCATCACCCCCAACGTCTCGCTGAACCAGCAGCTGTCCCTGCGCCAGCTCAACCCCGTCCTGACCCCGATCATCCCCACACACGGCGCTCAGATCCTCAACGCCCGCCAGCTGTGCGTCCCGGTGCAGAAGGCCGGGGACAACATCCCGAGCGAAGTGCTCAACATCGTCCGGTGGATCGACCTGGAGAAGTTCGACCTCGTCACCCCCGCCCTGCCCACGGTGTCGCTGACCCTGCGGCACATCAACCCCGTCCTCGCCGGTCTCCCGGCCGAGCAGGCGGTGCTCAGCGGCGCCAGCCAGATCGCCCTGCCCGTCGCCAAGAACGGCAACTTCCCACCGGGCTGACCCCCTGACCCGGCATCCCTGACACGGAGCCCCTCCACCGGCACCGGTGGAGGGGCTCCCCCGTTGCCCGGTCCCCGATGAGCCGGGACGCGCAGAGGCTTTTCATCGATCACCCGGCGCTTCGACGAACGTGGCACCGATCTCCGTCATCCGCTCGACCGCGTAGGCGGGGTCGATCAACGCCTCGGGGGTGTGGAGGCCCGGTGCCACGGTTTCGCCGCGCAGGCCGAGCAGTCGTTCGACACCGAGGGCGACGGCGAGCGCGGTCAGGTCGCGCTGCCCCTCCGGGTGGCGGAGGTGGCGTCTCCTCCTGAGCGGCGCACCCCGGTGATCCTCTCCTTCGAGATCGATCCCGACCACGCTGGAGGCGGGCTCACCTCGGCGCCTGTCCTCGGCGGACACACCGACCGCGAACGCGAAGCGGACGTTTGGTGCGCCCGTCGCGAGGGCGAGGCTCGGAACGTCGAGGGCGGCCATGAGCTGACCGGGCAGGACGGCGCCGTCGGCCCCGAAGACCTCCACCCGCGCGTCGGGGCCGTCGACCCAACTGAAGACGCCGTCGCGACGGACGAGACCCGCCGAGGTGGCGGCCGTCAGGCGTTCCATGTCCGCCGCCGCCGCCGGCCCGCCGATGTCCGGCTCGTCCAGCACGGCGCCGACCCGGATGGTGTCGATCCGGCCGAACTCCCTGGCGAGCTCCAGTGTCGCGAGGGTGACGAGACCGGCGTACCAGTGGCTGGCCAGCAGGATCGGCGCGGCACCGGCCCGCCGGCCGCCCGCGACGACTTCGGGGGCGATGTCCGTCAGGCCGCTGGAGAGGCTGACGTACGGCAGCCCTCGGTCCTGGGCGTAGCGCAGTCCGTTCAGGTGGCTGTCCCACAGTGCCGCGACGACCGCCGAGTGTTCATGGCCTGCGGGGAGGCCAAGGTCGTCGCGGCGCAGATCGACGGTCACCGCTGTCGCGTCGCCGAGGTCGTCGGCGACGCGCCGCGCGCGCTCCAGATCGCGGCCCGCGATCGTGAGCGGCAGCGTCGGATACCAGCGGCGCAGGATGGCCGCGATCCCCGCGCCCGTCTGACCGGACCCTCCCATGATCAGTACCGATTTCGCGTGTTCCATCGCGTTCTCCTCTCACGTCCCCACTAACCTACATTTTGTAACCTACATTTTGTAGCCTAGGCTGGGCGGCAACGCAAGGGAGGACGATGGCCCCGGTATCGACCCGCCTGTCCAAGCAGGCCAGGCGGGAGCAGCTGCTCGACACCGCCCTGACGATCGTGCGCGACCAGGGCGCCGACGGCCTCACCCTGCTCACCCTCGCGGAGGCCGCCGGAGTGAGCAGGCCGATCGTCTACGACCACTTCGGCACCCGCCCCGGCCTGCTGCTCGCGCTCTACCAGCGGCTCGACGAACGCCACAGGACCGCGTCGGAGCAGGCGTTGCGGGAGGCCGAGGCCACCCTTCGCGAGACGGCGCGCGTCCTGAGCGACGCGTACTTCGTGTGCTCCACCGACATGCCGGAGTGGAACGCCGTCTCCGCCGCGCTGAGGGGGAACCCGCGGATGGAGGCGATCGAGCGCGAGATGTTCGACAGCTTCACCGACCTGATGGCCTCGGCGTTGACGCCGTACTCCGACCTCACACCGGAGGCCCTTTGGTTGCGCTGCGTCGGCGCGCTGGGCGCGGCCGAGGCGATCGCCGCGGAGCTGAACCGGGGACGGACCACCGCCACCGACGCTGTCACCGCACTCACCGACCTGATCGTCGGCGGCATCACCGTTGGGACCGGTCGATCGGCGACCGACGGTTCATCGCGGTAATCCACGGCGCGGGCAGGTTGGAGTTCCGCCAGCCCGTCGAACAACGCGCACGAAACCGGACTCACTTCCGCCCTACGGCCAGGCGGCCAACTGGAACCAGACCGACTTGCCGTACGGGTTGAGGGTCCAGCCCCAGTTGTGGGAGAGGTCCTGGACGATGGCGAGACCACGGCCCGAGACCTCCAGGTCGCCGGCCCGCCTCAGGCGCGGAATCGCGATGCACGCGTCGTAGACGTCCACGGTCAGCAACTCTTTCTCCCTGCCGACCGTGACGCGTACAGGACTCATGGGAGAAACGTCCGACGAGCCGTACGCCAGCGCGTTGGTGACGAGTTCCGAGGCGAGGAGTTCGGCGATTTCCGGGATTTCTCCGGCCGCCTTCCAATCGGTGGCGACATCGCGCACGAACCGGCGGGCGGACGCGACACTCGACGGTTCGCGCGGTATCCACTTCTCCCCCAGCGGAGAAAGTCCGGGATTCATCGCGTAGCGATATTCGGTCAGCGCCGCACTCGCCTTGAGGACCTCTTCCATGATTTTCTCTCTCCGTCTCGGATTTCGTATGTTCAGCCTGCCGAGACGTGACTACTCTTGGTAGCCGAACGGTTACCAAGTCTGCGAGCTGGAGTTCATCGGCCCTTTGTTGAACTCCGACAAGGAGGGCATCATCCCCAATCTCTATACGCCTCAGGCGATCTGGGGCAGAGAGCTGCGGCACCACCGCAAGGCCGCGGGCCTCACCCAGAGCCAGCTCGCCGAGCGGATCCACTACAGCGAGTCCCTGATCAGCGGAATCGAGACAGGCCAGATCCCGTCCTGCCCGGATTTCGCCGAGCGCTGCGACGAACTCCTCGAAACAGGCGGCCTCCTGTCCCGCCTCCTCGACTGGCGCAAAGGACAGGTCTTCCCTTCCTGGTTCGAGAGTTGGCCGGACAGGGAACAGGCAGCGACGGTGCTGCGCACCTACGAACCGATCCTGATTCCCGGTCTGCTCCAAACCTCTGATTACGCCCTTGAGGTCCTCTACGGAGACGAGACAGCCGTACAGGCTCGCCTGGAGCGGCAGAAGGTGTTCGAACGAGAAGATCCAGCGCCACCACTACTTCGCTGCGTGATCGACGAGGCGGTGTTGCATCACCTGATCGGCACTCCCAAGACCATGCGTGAACAACTGGAACACCTGACGTCGATCATCACTCCTCGCTTCAGCGTGCAGGTCGTTCCTTTCGGCGGCATGCGGGCGGGCCTTGAAGCCGGGTTCGTAATCGCTACTCTGGAAGACGGAGGCGAGATAGCTTATTTCGATACGGCTGTTCGCGGACTGGTCACCAGCGATCAGGAAGATGTAAGGACAGCCGTAGAAAAATTCGAGGCGATTCGCATAGAGGCACTGCCTTTGCGCATGTCGATCGATCTCATCAGAAGAATAACAGAGGAAAAATGGACCTGAGTGACGCTAAGTGGAAAAAGTCAAGCCTTACCGGCAGCAACGGTGGAAACTGTGTCGAGGTCGCCACGGTCGAAGACACCACCGGCCGCCCCCACCTGATCGCCGTACGCGACTCCAAAGACCCCCACGGCCCCAAACTCCTCCTCACCCACACCACATGGACCACCTTCCTCAACCACCTGAAAACCAACAGGCTCAACATCGGCTGAGGGCTACTCCCCATTCGTCGGAGCACCGACCGCCCGGAACAGGCAAGATGATCCCGTGAGCTCGGAGAAGCTGCTCGCCGGACGCCTCTCATGGGCACCGGGCAGGAACAGGAAGAGGTGGGGATGATGGCTGGGCGGCTGGTTGAGCTGGAAGTGGAAAACTTCCGTAGCTTGCGGGAGGTGTCGTTGCCACTGGGACCGGTCAACGTGCTGGTGGGGCCCAACGGTGCAGGCAAGACGAACGTGCTACGGGTGTTCGACTTCTTGGCCGACATCGTACGGACCGATCTGGGGCCCGCGCTGGAGGACCGGGGAGGCTTTGACGAGCTGGTGTTCCGGGGTGGCGACCTGCGGCCAGACCATATTCAGATCGGGTTGAAGGGGCACTGGTCTGTGCCCGAGACATCCGGATGCCCGCTTGACATGTACCGCTTGAAGATCAACGGTAGCCCTCCGGCGCGCGAGGAGATCTTCCACCTCAGCCGTGCCGGCGGGTGGCGGAACCGGATCGAAGTGTCCGGTGAGAGAGCTGCGAGTTCACAGTACGGGGCCGACGAGGTGATATCGGATGACGAGTCCGAGCGGCGCACCGCAGTAATGGAGGTCGGGATCCAGCCGTTCAGCACCGGCCTGTCCACTCTGCCCCGCCTGTCAGAGAGTTTCGGCGGGCGAGAGGTGGTGGCCCTGGCCGACTTTCTCACCACCTTCCGCGTCTTCGACGTAGACGTCCCCCGTGCGCGCATGCCCTCGCGCGTTTCCCGGAGCGGATATGAGGCCATCGCGGACGACGCCTCCAATCTGGCGAGGTTCCTGTTGACTCTGCGCGATACCGATGAAGAGGCGTGGGAGCGACTCCAGGCCGACGCCATAGAGGTCCTCCCCCAGCTCGAAGCACTCGATTTCGACTATCCGTCCGGGGGCGCTCGTTCCGTCGTCGTGGTCCTCAGGGAGCGCGGGCTGCGCGAACCCACTTCACTGCTCGACGCCTCCTACGGCACGATCCGCCTGCTGGGTCTTCTCGCGATGCTCTACGACCCCAATCCGCCGGCGCTCACCTGCGTCGAAGAGATCGACCACGGTCTGCATCCGCAGGCGTTGGAGATCCTCGTCGAGCGAGTCCGGGAGGCGAGCGACAGAACACAGTTCATCATCGCCACACATTCGCCGGCCCTCGCCGACCGGCTCAAGCCGGAGGAACTCATCGTTTGCGAACGAGCGGAGGACGGTTCCTCCACGATCCCGGCGGTATCGACCGCCCAGGTCGAGAAGATCGTACGAGCCAGCGAGGGGATGCCCCTGGGAGAGCTGTGGTTCTCCGGCGCACTGGGAGGCGATCTGTGAACAGACGCGGGGGAACCCGCATCCGGCCGACCAGGAAACCGATCGTGGTTGTCGCCGGTGAGGATCGAAACGACCGGCTCAGCCTTCGGATCCTCCTGGAAGAGTTCTGCCCGGAGATGCGTGGACGGATCGTGGAGATCGGCGATCCAGTACGACTACATCAAGCCACGGGAGCGAACCTCGCTGCCCGCGCGGAGACTCTCGCACGCAAGGTCCGCGCGAGAGCCGTACGTGATGACACGACGGTGGCGTGCGTGTTCGTACACGAGGATCTCGACGCGGTCGACGACGAGCGTTATCCGGCCATTCGTCTGCGGGTGGAGAAGGCGTTGGAGGCCGCCCTGGGGACGGCGCACTACGCGCTGGCCGTAGCGGAGATCGAGTCCTGGCTGCTGTTGTTTCCTGACGCGCTCACCGCCGTCTGCGGCGCCTGGTCAGTGCCCATCCGCCATCGTGGCAAAGACACCGGACGGCTGGCCGATCCCAAGCGAGTGCTCATGCGAGAGGTCAGCGGATCGGGCCGCCGCTATCGGGAGTCCGACGCACCGGAGGTCCTCGGCCAGGCCACGACGATGGGCCTGACATCGAGGCCTGTGGGCCTTCATCGCTCGTACGAGCGACTGCGAGAAGACGCCCTCCGTTGTTGCACCGATCACATGTGCCTCACATCAAAGTGAGGCCTCCAGAAAGCGGTGTCGGAAAAATGGACCTGAGCAACGCCACGTGGGTCAAATCAAGCCTCTCAGGAGACAACGGCGGAAACTGCGTCGAGGTCGCGAGGCTCGAAGACAACGCCAACCACCCCCACCTGATCGCCGTACGCGACTCCAAAGACCCCGACGGCCCCAAACTCCTCCTCACCCCCACCACATGGACCACCTTCCTCAACCACCTGAAAGCCGACAGGCTCACCATCGGCTGAGGTCGTGTGTCAGGAGCCGTCCGGGGACGGGGAGCGGCGGAGAAGTCTGATGACGACGCTTTTGGAGGTGGGGGTGTTGGAGGTCTCCGCGACCGAGTCCAGGGGCACCAGGACGTTGGTCTCGGGGAAGTAGGCGGCGCAGCAGCCTCGGGCGGTGGGGTAGGCGACGGCGCGGAAGCCTTCGGCCCTGCGTTCGCCGTCGGGCCACTCGCTGACCAGGTCCACCATGTCGCCGTCGGCCAGGCCCCGCTCGGCGAGGTCGTCGGCGTGGACGAAGACGACCCGGCGGCCGTTGCGGATGCCCCGGTAGCGGTCGTCCATGCCGTAGATCGTGGTGTTGTACTGGTCGTGGCTGCGGACCGTCTGCAGCAGCAGCCGCCCCGGCGGGACCCGCAGCACCTCCAGGGGGTTGACGGTGAAGTTCGCCTTTCCCGTCGCGGTCGGGAAGCGGCGCTCGTCGCGGGGCGCGTTGGGCAGGGCGAAGCCGTCCGGGAGGCGGGCGCGCGCGTTGAAGTCCTCGAAGCCGGGGATCACCCGGGAGATGTGCTGGCGGATCACGTCGTAGTCGGCCGCGAACCGCTCCCAGGGCACCTGCGGGTCGGCGCCGAACAGCTCCTTCGCCAGGCGGCAGACGATGTCGACCTCGGAGAGCAGGTCGCCGGAGGCGGGCGGCAGGTTGCCCCGCGAGGCGTGGACGAGGCCCATGGAGTCCTCGACCGTGACGAAGCGGCCGGCGCCGCCGTCGGGCGCGGCGTCGCGTTCGGTGCGTCCCAGGGTGGGCAGGATGAGCGCCTCCCGCCCGCACACCGCGTGGGATCGGTTGAGCTTGGTCGACACCTGCACCGTGAGCCGGGCCCGGCGCATCGCCTCCTCGGTCACCGCCGTGTCGGGGGTCGCGGCCACGAAGTTGCCGCCCATCGCGACGAAGACCTTCGCCTGTTCGGAGCGCAGGGCGCGGATCGCCTCCACGGTGTCGAAGCCGTGCTCGCGGGGCGGCTCGAAGCCGAACTCGTCGCGCAGGGCGTCGAGGAACCACGCCGGAGGTTTCTCGTTGATGCCCATGGTGCGGTCGCCCTGGACGTTGGAGTGGCCCCGGACCGGGCACACACCCGCTCCCGGGCGGCCCACGTTGCCGCGCAGCAGCAGGAAGTTGACGACCTCCCTGATGGTGGCGACGGAGTTCTTGTGCTGGGTGAGCCCCATCGCCCAGCAGACGATGACCGACTTCGCGCCGAGCACCTCCCGTACGGCGTCCTCGACGGCCGGGCGGTCCAGCCCGGTCGCCTCCTCGACCTCGGCCCAGTCCAGGGAGCGCAGATCCTCGGCCCACTTGTCGAAGCCGTGGGTGTGGGCCTCGACGAAGTCGCGGTCGACCACGGTGCCGGGGGCGGCGTCCTCGGCTTCGAGCAGGAGCAGCGACATCGCCTGGAAGAGCGCGAGGTCGCCGTTGAGGCGGATCTGCAGGAACCGGTCGGCCAGCGTGGTGCCCTTGCCCACCAGCCCGGAGGCCCGCTGCGGGTTCTTGAAGCGGAGCAGCCCGGCCTCGGGCAGCGGGTTGACCGCGATGATCCTGGCGCCGCCGCGCTTGGCCCGCTCCAGCGCCGACAGCATGCGCGGGTGGTTGGTGCCGGGGTTCTGGCCCACCACGAAGACGAGGTCGGCCCGGTGCAGGTCCTCCAGCGAGACCGTGCCCTTGCCGATGCCGAGGGTCTCGTTGAGCGCCGAGCCGCTGGACTCGTGGCACATGTTGGAGCAGTCGGGCAGGTTGTTGGTGCCGAACCTGCGCACCAGGAGCTGGTAGGCGAACGCGGCCTCGTTCGAGGTGCGGCCCGAGGTGTAGAACAGCGCCTCGTCGGGACTGTCGAGGGCACGCAGCTCGCGGGCGACGATGGCGAACGCGTCATCCCAGGTCACCGGCACGTAGTGGTCGGAGCCCTCGGGGCGGTGCATCGGCTCGGTGAGCCGTCCCTGCTGGCCGAGCCAGTAGTCGGTGTGCCGGGCCAGGTCGTCCACGGTGTGCCTGGCGAAGAAGTCGCGGGTGACCCTGCGGACGGTGGCCTCCTCGGCCACCGCTTTGGCGCCGTTCTCGCAGAACTCGGCGGGGCTGCGGTGCCCGCCCTCGGGCCAGGCGCAGCCGGGGCAGTCGAAGCCGTCCTTCTGGTTGATCACGGCGAGGGTGCGCAGGGTGCGGCCGACGCCCATCTGGGCGTTCGCGGCCCGCAGTGACCGGGTCACCCCTGGGATGCCGGCGGCCCACTCCTTGGGTGGGCCGACCTCGATGGCGTCCTCGTTGACGTCGTCGCGCGGAGCCTTCCTGGCCATCCTCGCGCCTCCTTCCGGCCGGTCAGCACACTATAGGCGCTCGCCCGCCCCCTGGCCGGGCCGGGTCCCCAGTCTGTCGAGCACCCAGTCGTGGAAGGCCCCGATGTGGTGCTCGCTGGGCACCAGGACCCCACCTTGAGCGTACGCCCGGGAGTTCATCGCGGGCTGGCAGCGCTCGCAGGCCTCGAAGTCCTGCACGTTGACGCGGTGGAAGAGCTCGACGGACGGGCCCAGATCCCTGCCCGAGTCGACGACGTCGCCGAGGAAGAGCCAGTCGCACTCCACGATCGTCCGGTCGGCCGCCAGCGGGAACATCCGGTGCAGGATCACGTGGTCGGGCACGAGGTTGACGAAGACCTGCGGTTTGATGGTGATCGCGTAGTAGCGGCGGTCCTGGTCCTCGCCGATCCCCGGGATGCGGTCGACGCCCTCGGAGCCGTCGACGGTGAACCCCCGGATCTCCTCGCCGAACTCGGCGCCGTGCCCGACGAAGGACTGCGCCGCGTACCCGTCGGCGAACTCCGGAAGCACCTCGGTGAGCTCGGGGTGGATGGTGGCGCAGTGGTAGCACTCCATGAAGTTCTCGACGATGAGCTTCCAGTTCGCCTTCACGTCGTAGACGATCCTGCGGCCCACCCGGAGGTTGGCGATGTCGTAGTTCTCGATGGACCTCTCGTCGCCCAGTCTGTGCGTCGCCTCGGCGATCACGTCCGCCTCGAACGACGGAGGCTCGTCGGCCAGGCACACCCACACGTACCCGATCCACTCGCGCACGTGCACGTTGATCAGCCCGTACTCCACCCGGTCGATGTCGGGCATTTTGGTGAGGTTCGGCGCGGCGATCAGCTTGCCTTCGAGGTCGTAGGTCCACGCGTGGTACGGGCACTGGAAGGACCGTTTGACCTCGCCGGACTCCTCGGTGCGTATCCGGGCGCCCCGGTGGCGGCACACGTTGAGGAAGGCCCGGATCGAGCCGTCCCTGGCCCGGGTGACGAGGACGCTCTCGCGACCCACCTGGACGGTCCTGAAGGCTCCGGGTTTGCCGAGGTCGGACGCGCGGGCGACGCAGAACCACATCTTCTCGAAGACGCGGGCCTGCTCTGAGGCGAAGATGTTCTCGTCGGTGTAGTAGCCGCCCGGCAGGGTGGCGATCACGCTGGGGGGCAGGCTTCTCGCGGTCACGATCGCTCCTCTTCACGCGGTGCTCGCGTCTTCACGGTGCTCGCTTCTTCTGCGCGGCACCCGGGCCTGCGCGGTGCTCGCCGGGCTTACCCGGTGCTCGGGCCTGCGCGGTGCTCGCCTGGCCTGCGCGGTGCTCGCGTTCTCACACGGCTTTCACGCGCCGCTCGGAGGACGTCTTTACGCGGTGCTCGTGCGGACGCCGGGCGGCAGGTTCGGGGGCTCGGAGGATGGGATGACGTAGACGGTGTCGTCCTCGACCACCACTCGGTGGGTGCGCAGGGGCAGCTTGGCGGGAGGAGAGTTCGGCCGTCCCGTCCTCAGGTCGAAACTCGACGAGTGCAGGGGGCACTCGATCTCGCAGCCCTCCAGCCACCCGTCGGACAGGGAGGCGTCCTGGTGGGTGCAGGTGTCGTCCACGGCGTAGATCTCACCGTCCTCGGTGTGGAAGACGGCGATCGGCGGGTCGACGTCGAGCCGGTGGGCCTCACCCGGTGGAAGAGCCGCGAGGGGACAGACAGGGATCATCGCAACAAACCCCGGTTTCGTAAGGCGGAACAAGCAGCGCTATACGCAACAGCGTGACCTCAGGGAATCCCGATGTCAAGGGTCATCCGAGAGCTTCGGCCGACGGGTTCACCCTGGTGACCGGCCCGTCGCGCCGCCGTCACGCGGCGGGCTCACGCGTAGGCGTCGAGGCCGAGTTTGATCGCGACGATCAGGCCGCAGGTGGCGGTGCCGAGCCGGAGCGCGCGGCCGGGCAGGCGGCGGGCGAGCGGCGGTCCGAGCAGGCCGCCCAGGAAGAATCCCAGCGCGAGCGGCGCCACCGCCGACCACTGCACCGGGCCGAAGAGGGCGAAGCCGATCGAGGCCACCGCGTTCGCCAGCGAGGACACGACGGACTTGATCGCGTTGACCCTGACGGGCGCCTGGTCGAGCACGGCCGAGAGCACCGCGAACATGAGGATCCCGCCCGCGGCACCGAAGTAGCCGATGTAGACCGCGACGGCGAAGAGCGCGGCGCGCGCCGTCCACCCGTTCTCGTCTCCGAAGCCTCCCTCCGCTCTGGGCGGGCGGACCAGCAGCAGCGAGGCGACCGCGATCAGCCACGGCGCGATCGCCTCGAACGTGTCGGAAGGGGTCATCAGCAGCAGCGCCGACCCCACTGCCCCGCCGATCAGGGTCATCACGCCGAGCCGCAGGACCCTGCCGCCCTGCCCGGCGAGCTCGGGCCGCGACCCGAACGCCGCACCCACACCGTGGAACGTGAGCGCCACCGTGTTCGTGACGTTCGCGGTCAGCGGCGGCAGGCCGAACGCGAGCAGCGCCGGGTAGGAGACGATCGACGCCAGGCTCACCACCGTGCCGACCACCCCGGCCAGCGTCCCGGCGCCCAACAGTCCCAGCATCTCGGCCATGTCCACGGGGTCACAGCCAATCACACGCCCACGCGTGACGTGCCCGGACCCCCCAGCCCCACCTCCTTGTCGGTCGGTACGGGGTCCGCGGGAAGCCGGACGGTGAACACCGCCCCGGCTCCCGGACACCCGTCCGCGGTGACGGTCCCGCCGTGGCCGTCCACCACCTCGCGGACGAGGGCGAGACCGAGGCCCAGGCCCCCGCTGCGGGATCCGCCGACGAACCGGGTGAAGAGACGTTCGGCGTCGCGGGGGTCGAGACCCACGCCGTCGTCGCGGACGTCGAGCCGGACCGTCTCCGGGTCACCGGAGAGGACCACCCAGATGTGGCCGCCCACCCGGGTGTGGGTGAGCGCGTTTTCGAGGAGCGCGGAGATCACCCTGCGCAGCGCGGACTGCGCCCCGCGCACGACGTGGCCGCCCGGCCCCTGGCACCGTACCTCGATCGTCACGCCGCGTACCTGGGCTCGGGCCGTCTCGGCCAGGACGAGCTCCTCGGCCAGCGCGGCGAGGTCGACCGGACCGAACGGTTTGCGCAGCTGCCCGAACTGGGCCGTCAGCAGCAGGTCCTCGACCACGTCGCCCAGCTGCCGGGTGCCGTTCACCAACTGGTCGACCTCGGCCGCGGCGAGGAGCGGGTCGGTCTCCCGCCGCAACCCGCGGGCGACGATCTGGGCGCGGACGTGCAGGCGGGTGAGCGGGGTACGCAGCTCGTGACTGACGTCCGCGGCGAACCGGCGCTGGCGGGCCAGCGCCTCGCCCAGCGGCGCGATCGCCCTTCGGGCGACGACCTGACCGATCATCAGTGCGGCCAGCAGGCCGGTGAGCTCGGCGACGGCGAGCGTGCGCAGCAACCGGCGCCGCTCCGCGGCCTGGTAGCGAAGGTCCATCGCCGCCTGGACCGTCACGTCACCACGCCGCTGGGTGCGGATGAGATAGGACTGCCCGGCGATCTCGACCTGGGCGACCTGGGGCTCGTGTCCGGCCGCGACCTGGCGCAGCGCGGTGCGCACCGGCAGCGCCACGGGTGCGCCGGGAGAGCTGAGCACGGCGCCGTCCCGCAGTTCGAACAGCCAGACGCAGGGCGGGGGCTGCGACAGGGGGGCGCGCTGGGCCGCGACGGTGAGATCACGCCGCGCGGAGGCCTCCTGGTCGCTCACGATGACGCAGTACGCCAGCCATCCGACGAGCACGAGCATCACGGAGATCGCGCCCGCCACCTGCGTGGTGATCCGGCGGCGGGCACGGGCCAGCAGGTGGCGCTCCGGCTCGTGGGGCGGACGCCTTCTCACAGCCCGCCCAGGCGGTATCCAACACCTCGCACGGTGCGTACGACGTCCGCCCCCAGCTTGGCGCGCAGATAGTAGACGTAGGTGTCCACGATCGACTCCGTCCGGGCGCCGTCGAAGACGCGATGGCGCAGCGAGGCGCGCGTGTGCACCTGCCGCGGCCGGGTCGCCAGCGCGCACAGCAGCCGGCACTCCTGCCCCGACAGCGTCACCTGCTCACCGGTCGGCAGCTCCACGACGTGGGACTCGGGGTCCAGCCAGCCCGCGCCGAGCGGCAGCAGCCTGGCCTGGTCGAGGTTCCTGCGATGCAGTGCCCGCACCCTCGCCAGCAGCTCCTCGATCTCGAATGGTTTGACCAGGTAGTCCTCGGCGCCCGCGTCGAGCCCGGTGACCCGGTCGGCGACCGTGCCGAAGGCGCTCAGCACGAGCACCGGCACGGTGACGGCCCGCCGTCGCAGCCGGGTCAGCAACTCGATGCCGTCGACCGCCGGCAGGCCCCGGTCGACGATCATCACGTCGTAGGGACGGCTCAGGCCCAGGTGCAGGCCGCGCTGTCCCTCCCGGGCCAGGTCGACCCTGTATCCCTGCTCGGTGAACAATCCGAACAGCATGGACCCGAGCTCGCGGTCGTCCTCGACGAGGAGCAACCGGCCAGCGGACGGGCTGGATATCGCCGATGTCGCAGCCACGAAGCAACCGTAGACATTCCTCCCACCGAATTACCAGTTTTCCCGAAATTGTTGAAACTTACATGACAATGTCCACAGCGTGTTCAGATGATCACAAAGCGATATTTATCATGCATTTGGGGCATTCAACGCATCTGAGCTATTCGGACGGTCACGAGGAAAGAGATTTCTCGACCTGTTCCTCCGAGGAGCGCGGACCCCGGTCGGCGGACACGGATCCGTGGGCGCGTTCGTGGCGCTCCGGCAGCGCCAGTTTGTACAGCGGCAGGGCTCCCGCGGTGGTGACGATGGCCACCAGCACGAGAATGGCGAAGAGCTCCTGGGTGATCATGCCCTGCGCCAGGCCGATGTTGATGAAGATGAGGATCATCAGCCCTCGCGCGTTCATGAGCGCCCCCACCGCGTAGGACTCGCGCCAGCCGAATCCCAGGGCCCTCATCGACAACGAGCAGCCGAAGTACTTCCCGCAGAAACCCGCGGCGAGGATCGCGGCGAACGCCAGGAGCATGGGACCGCCGGCGATGCCGTCGAGGTGGGTGTTCAGCCCCGAGAAGGCGAAGAAGACCGGCAGCAGCAACGTCGAGACGACGTCCATCATGCGGCCGTGCAGCGCCTGGCGGAACGCCGGGTCGCGGGGCATCGCCAGCCCGGCGATGAAACCGCCGAAGACCGCGTAGACCCCGATCCAGTCGGTGAGCCAGCCGGCGGTGAGAGGGACGAGGACGACGACGTACATCGCGCCGGGGCCGATCTTTCCGGTCCGCGCGACGCTCTCGCCCAGGGGCCGCAGCAGCGGCGCGACCACCTTCAGCATCACCACCGCGAACAGCGCCGCCAAGGCGATGGTGCGCACCGCGTCGCCGGTCCCCGCGTTGAGGTGCATCGCCGACAGCACGGCGAGGATGCACCAGGCGAGGGCGTCGTCGATGGAGGCCGCCACCAGGGTGAGTCTTCCGAGGGGGGAGTTCTCCAGCCCTCGCTCGTACAGGATCCTGGCCAGCATGGGGAACGCGGTCAGCGAGAGCGCTCCCCCCACGAACAGGGCGAACTCCCACCGGCTGACGTCGGGGCGCGAGAGCATCTCCCACAGGAGCAGGCCGACGCAGGAGCCGAGGATGAGGGCGGGGACGATGCCGGCGAGCGCCAGCGTCGCCGCCCGACGGCCCTGGCCGGGCTCCTCCACGCCGTGCCCGAGCCCGGCCCCCACCAGGAACATGTACAGCGTCAGCCCGATGGTGCTCAACACGTACAGGACCGGCCTGACCTCGGCGGGGAACACGGCCGCCTGCGCCTCGGGGAACAGTTGGCCGAACAGCGTCGGACCGAGGAGGACACCGGCGACCATCTCGCCGAGGACGCGCGGCTGCATCATCATGAGCGCCAGCCGGCCGCATATCGCCGCGGCCAGCAGAATGACGACCAGGGCGGGCAGGACCTTGAGGATCAGTTCGAGGTTCGGGTCACCGGCGGCGACCTGTGCCAGGGTGGGCATACCGTTTCTCCGCTCGTGGTCCGGGTGATCATCTGCTCTTTGTGGCGGCCAGGCGATCGGCCTCCGCGAAATGGCGCTCACACAGCCGTTGCTCGCGCGCGTCCCAGACCATGTAGGTGCCGAGGACGAGTTGCACCAGGCTGCGCCAGACGTCCTCCCAGCGGTCGCGGAACCGCACGAACACCAACGTCGCCCGATGGGCCGCCCCCCTTCGGGCGCCCCTCGGAACGAGCAGGCACGGTCCCCGGTTGGGCATCGAGCGGGTGTGGGAGGCGGAGGTGTCGAGGGCGTACGCGCGCAGGACCTCCCGCACCGCCACCCGCATGGTGATCGGCGCCAGCCGCCAGGCGGGGCAGGGACGGTTCGCGGCGATGCCGAACGGGATGTGGTTGAGTTCCCGGACCGCGGGCCGGTCCGGGCGAGGACGGCCCGAGACGGGACAGCCGGGGGCCGGGCGGTCCGGGGCGGGACCGCTCTGGCCTGAGTGGTCCGGCCGGTCGCCCCGCCCCGAGCGGCCCGTCCGACCTCCTCGGCCCGAGCGGTCCGGTTCCGGAGGGGCCTGGCTTGAGCGGTCCAGGTGCGAGTAGTTCGCGTGCGAGCGGTCCGTGGCGAAACGGCCGGGGTCGAAACGGCCGGGATCGGAGAAGCCCTCGCGGTGGAAGGCGGGATAGTCGAAGCACAGTACCGAGCCGGCCGGGATCGTCGTGTGCTCGTCGAGGGAGATGTCGCCGGTGGTGACACGGTGGGCGATGCCGAAGAGCGGGTAGAGCCGCAGCGTCTCGGAGATGACGCGGTCGAGGTGGCGATCGTCGCCCGCGAGCACCTCGGCCTGAGTCTCCGGGTGCTGGGCGAGGACCATCAGCAGGTGGGCCGTCGCCTCCGACATCTGGACGACCGCGGTGTTGAAGAAGGTCCCCTGCAGATAGAGGGCCTGCTCCCTGGCCGACAGCCCCGCGGGGAGCCGGTCTCGCACCCGGGGCAGCAGGCCGGCGAGATACCGGGTCAGCCGGTCGCGCCGGTCCATGTGCCGCAGCCCGCAGCACTTGAGCGCGGTGACGACGTCGTCCGCGTTGGCCACGATCAGGTCGCGCGCCGTCGGCGGACACGGCTCGCCGAAGACGAGTTCGTAGTAGAACTCCGCCCAGACCGGCATCATCAGGTCGCGCAGCCGGACCAGCCCACCCGCGTCCCGCAGCGTCCGGGCGACGCAGCGGCGGGTGAGCTCCTCGGCCTCCACGCGCGGTACGGAGAGGAAGCCGCGCGTGGCACGGGCGACCGCATCGTACCGCTCTCCCACCTCGAGGTGTTCCTGGTGCAGCTCGGCGCCGGGCGAGAGCCAGTACCAGAACAGGTCCGACAGCGCGGCCCCCCGGCTGCGGCCGTTCACAGCCGGGTGGGAGTAGATCTCCCTGAACCTCTCGACGCCGATCAGGTCTCCGGGGACGGTGATCCCCTCCTCCCCGTTGATCCGGGCGAAGACCCGCGTCCGCAGCGCCACGACCTTGGCCGGGAGCCATCGAGGCAGGCTGAGCACGGCGACGGCACCGGCCGCTATCACCGCCGCCCTGACCGGCGCGGTCACCGGCATGACCGCCGCACCATGCCCGGATCGAGGTCGTGGACCGACGCGCAGCCGCACAGGGTGAGCGCGTGCTCGACCTCCGCACGGAGCAGGTCGAGCACGCGGGTCACGCCGCGCTCGCCGTCCGCGGCCAGACCCCAGATCACCGGACGGCCGACCGCGACCGCGTCGGCGCCCAGCGCCATCGCCTTCAGCACGTCGGTACCGCGCCGTACGCCTCCGTCCATCAGCACCGGGACGGCACCGCCGACGGCGGCCACGATCTCCGGCAGCAGGTCGACGGCGGCCGGGACCGTGTCGAGCTGGCGGCCGCCGTGGTTGGACACCATCAGCCCCGAGACCCCGTGGTCGAGCGCGAGGCGCGCGTCGGCGGGATGCGCGACGCCCTTGAGGATGATCGGGAGCGCCGTCGTCTCCCTGAGCCGGTCGATGTGCTCCCAGGAGATCTCCGGCGACATGACGATCGGCCGTACCCGCCCGCCGTCGCGCAGGTTCTCGCAGGCCATCCCCTTCGGCAGGTCGTGGAAGCCGTGCTGCCGTTCCCGGTCCCGCAGGCCATGGGCCGGTGAGTCCACCGTGACGACCAGCGCCCGGCACCCGGCCGCCTCGGCGCGCCGCACGAGCGTCTCGGTGAAGGCCATGTCCGGCTGGACGTAGAGCTGGAACCACAGGGTGGCCTCGGGCGCCGCTGCGGCCACGTCCCCGACGGCGACGGTGGACGCCATGCTCACGATCATGATCGTCCCCGCGCGGGCCGCCGCCCGCGCGGTGGCCCGCTCGCCCTCGGGGTCGGCGAGCCGGTGGAAGGCGGTCGGCGCCACCAGCACGGGCATCGCCGCCCGGCCGCCGGGCAGGGTGACGTCGGTCCGGGGTCTCCCCGCGCCTCGCAGCACCCGAGGCACCAGGGAGAGCCTCTCGAACGCGGCCTCGTTCGCCCGTACGGTGACCTCCTCCCCCGCACCGCCCGCGAAGTAGTCGTAGTGCTCGGGGGCGAGGCGCGCACGGGCCGCGGCCTCGAACTCGCGCGGGGTCCACGGGCCCGCCGGGGCCGGCTGCGCGGCCGGGGGCGTCGGGGGCGTCGGGGTCACAGTCGCCCGTGTGCTCGCGTCCGCCAGGTGCGGGAGACGCTCATCCGCCGCGTCCGGCATCCTCGCGTCCACCGCGTGCGGGACCATGTCCGGCACGTCCGCCAGGTGTGGGAAGGGATCACCCGCCACGCCCGTCCTCCCCACGCCCATCAGGTGCGGGACCATGTCCGGCGTCCTCACGTCCGTCACGCCGGTACCGAGGCGGTCTGGCGGGCGAAGAACGCGCGGAGCGGTTCGACGTGGACCTCCCGGGAGGTCCACTCGTTCTCCAGGTTCTCGGTGACGTGGTGGACGGCCGGCGGCGCGCCGGCCCGGTGGTGGCGCACGACCGGGTGCAGATAATGGCCCTCGGCGGCGCGTTCGGCGTCGTTCTGCCGGATCCGGCCCACCCCGATGTCGAACGGATCGACCTTGTCGTGCTCGGGTCCGTACTCCAAGGTGATCGTGAAGTGGCCGCCGTCGCCGATCGGCGGACCTTCCAGGTCGACCGGCAGCTCCTCCATATAGCGCGCCCCGCCGTGGCCGTCGAGGACGATGACGTCGCCCAGCAGCCCGAACTGCTGCCACAGTGCCGAACTGCGGTTGACCCGTTCGAGCACCGCCTCCGCGAGCGCCTCCGGCTCGGCCGGGAGCTCACGGCCGGGCCACGGGGCGTCGTGGTACCTGTTCTCCAGGACGCGGTGCAGCGCCCGGGTGCCGTACCGGAAACCGTGGATGAACCCGCTGGTGCCGCGCTTGAAGTCGCGGGACTGCGTCAGGGTTCCCGCGAAGTAGAGGTCGGGCACGTTGACCGACTCGTAGGCGGGGGTGAGCGCGGGGAACCTGTCGTTGATCATCAGGTCCGGGCGGCACTCGTCGGAGAAGATCGAGGCGTCGATCCGGAAGCCGGTGCAGACGATGACCCTGTCGTAGGGGATGTCCTTGGTGACCTCGTCGGCGCGGACGAAGCTCACCGTCACCAGGTACGAGCCGTCGGCCTGGCGCTCGATCCGCTTGACGTCGCCGTCGAGCAGCGCGTTCTGGGACTTGAGCTGGTAGGTGTCGAGGAAGTTGTTGTTGACCGCGCGCAGGTTTCCGACGAAGTGGGTGCGCCACGCCATCCGGACGGAGTTCGGCCCGGAGACGTGGATCACCGCGGCCGTCTCGACCAGGCTGTCGGCCGTCTCGAACGCCGAGTTGCCCTTGCCGATGATGAGCACCCGCTGGTTCACGTATTCGGACGGGTCGGTGGAGACGGTGCCGTAGGGTTCGGCCGTCTCGATGCCCGGTATCGGCGGGATGTTGGGCCGGCTGACCCCGGTCGCGACGACCAGCCGTCTCGCCTCGTAGGTCCGGCCGCGCTCGTCGGTCACCAGGAAGTGGCCGTTGCCGGAGGCACGGGTGACCTGGGTGACGCGGGCGTCGTAGGTGACGCGCAGGTCGCAGGCGGCGGCGAAGTCGGCGAGATAGCGGACCATGTCGTCGGCGTGGGGGAAGTAGCGGTCGCTGTAGCGGGTGAACAGCAGGTCGGGGTCGTCCGACAGCAGCGAGTTCCAGTCCATCCGGAGGTTGAGCTCGGGATCGTCGGAACCGGTGTACTTCTTGTTGATCGAGATGAGCTGGCGGTGGCGCGGGAAGGTCTGGAAGAACGCGCCCGCCGCGGGGCCCGCCTCCAGGATCAGATAGCTCCGTCCCGCCTTGGCGAGAAGGTATCCCAGTTGCAGACCCGCGGGTCCTGCACCGATCACCACGTAGTCCAGGGCATTGTCCGGCACGTACAACCTCCGTCACAGCGATCTGGTCGAACGGACGCCATCAGTGTTGGCGGGCAATTCTCAGAGAAGGATCAGAGAGCCCGCCGGTCGAGCAGGTCCAGCAGAGCGCGCTTGTCGGGCTTGCCGCTCGCGGCGACCGGGACGGAGGACAGCGTCGTGATCGTCCAGGGGACGCTGCTCTCGCCGAGTTCGTCGCCCACCAGCGCGGCCAGCGCGTCGCAGTCGAGGGTCCTGCCCTCGGCCGGTACGACGAACGCGTGGACGGCCTCTCCCGTCAGCTCGTCCGGTGCCCCGGCCACGTACGCCTCGGCGACGTCGGGATGGCCGGCCAGCACCCGCTCGATGGGCCCCGCGTACACCACCATCGCGTTGACCATGATCACGTCACGGGTGCGGCCGACAAGGTGCAGGAAACCCTTCTCGTCCAGGTGGCCGAGGTCCCGGGTGCGCACCCAGCCGTCCCGCAGGGTCTCGCCGGTCTCCTTCGGATCCCCCCAGTAACCCGACATCAGGTACGGGGTGCGCACGTAGATCTCACCGGTGCGCCCTACGGCCACCTCATGGTCCTCCTCGTCGCGCACGCTGATCTCGACACCCGAGTACGGTCGGCCGACCGAGGGCAGGGCGTGGGCCGGGAACGCGGCGATGTCCGCGGGAGTGAGCACCGAGATCAGGCCCACCTCGGTCTGCCCGTACCCCTGGTAGACCACGGGCCCGAGCCGGTCCCCCGCCTCCGCCAGACGCCCCGGACCGATCGGTGATCCGGCCACCACCAGCGCGCGCAGGCAGCCGACGTCGACCGGCTCGTCCCGGAGCAGGTCGAGCATCTGGTACAGCCGGGGCACGGTAATGATGGAGCCGGTGATCCGGTGGCGTTCGATCGCGTACGGGAACAGGGGCTTACCGTCCTCCTCGGGGATCACCGCGGTGCCCCCTCCCAGCAGGCACAGCCCCAGGAAGTCCAGGACCACCATGCTGGACAGGGTGCCGAACAGCATGTAGCGCTCGAAGGCTCCCGCGAGCTCGTTCGTGAGCGGGGACCACACGCGGGGCTGCCACGACCAGTGCTCGCCGAGCGCGCGGTAGGTGATCGCGCAGCCTTTGGGGCGGCCGGTGCTGCCGCTGGTGAAACTCAGGGCGGCCACGTCGTCCGGACGGGCCGCGGCGACGAGGGGCCGCTGCTCGTCGGCACCGGTGTCGGCGAGCAGGTCGACCGCCGCGAGGACAGAACGGCCGTCGGGCTGGGGGCACGGCCCGAGCGAGAGCAGCGTGATGGGGCCGGCGGCCCCGAGCAGCTCCGGCGTCACGGTGGACCGGTCGACGAGGAGGGCGTCGACTCCCATCCCGAGCACATGGGCGAGCTGGGCCGCCGGGTAGCCGGGCCGGACTCCCACGACCCGGCAGCCCAGGGTGTAGGCGGCGATGTGGGCGGCGAACGCCTCGGGGGTGACGCCCGTGTTGACGGCGACGGCCCTGCCGGGGCCCAGCCCGGCGTCGAGCATCGCCCCCGCCAGCCGCCAGATGATCTCCAGTAGCTCACCTCGCGAGACGACCCTGTCCCCCTGCTCGAAGGCCGGGGCGCCGGGCGAGTTCCGCAGCGCTTCGAGAAGGGGGTGCGGGAACGGCGGCTCGGCGGGAACACTCATGCTCGGCTCCTCTGGTCTCACTCGGGTCACCGCGGCGTCTTCGCGATTCCGGATCTCTCCGGGGTCTTCGCCGGGGTTCTTCCGGGGGCGTTTCCTGGACCCTCGTGGGTCCCTGCGGCGGCTATGGGACCCGCCTGGGCGGCATGCCGTGTACGGTCGGCATGCCGCCCATCACGAAGCTAGACAGCGCAGATCAGAGAATCATCAGAGATCCCGCCCCACCGGCCGCCGGTCGTCGACATCCGGTGGGGGCGCCCCGGGCGAGCTCCCGGAAATCCGGCTTCTCGGAAACCCGGTCGGAATCGTGACCTCAAAGTGAATCTGACCGCGCCCGACCGATCGAATGACCGTCCATGGGGCACAGCCATCAGATGAGCAGCGGACGATCCGGGCACGACGCGGTGCGGGAGCGGCCTTCGCCGGTGAGAGCGCGAGCGGGCGCGACGAGCGTGCTCGGCACGGTGCTGCTGGGCGCGATGGTCGTCGCGCAGGTCGCCACGGGACTGCAGGCCCGGCCGATCCTGCTGACCAGCGTCGTCGTCCTGCTGCTCGCGGCGAGCGCGCTCGCCTTCGCCTGCGCGACCCACTCCCCCGCCAAGGTCTTCGCGGCGTTCGCGGCCGTGGTCGCGACCGGGTACGCCGCCGAGTGGATCGGGATCAGGACGGGCGTGCCGTTCGGCGCCTACCACTACACCGATGTTCTCCAGCCCGCGCTCGGCGGGGTGCCGGTGATCGTGGCGGTGGCGTGGGGCGGCATGGGGCTCGCGGCCCACGCCGTGGCCGCCGCCATCGCGCCGGGGAGCAGGGCCGCGCGGATCGTCACGGGGGCGCTCGCCCTCACCGCCTGGGACCTGTTCCTGGACCCGCAGATGATGCGGCTGGACCTGTGGGTCTGGCACGACCCCGGCCCCTACCGGGACGTCCCCCTCGGCAACTTCGCGGGTTGGCTCGTCGTCTCCCTGCTGGTCATGGCCCTGCTGGAGGGCGTACTCACCGAGCCCGCGACGTGGAACGCCGGGCTGGTGTCGGTCTACACGGTGATGGCGGTCATGGAGACCATCGGCTTCGCGTTCGTCTTCGACCCGACGGACCCGCTGGTGGCCACGGCCGGAGGGCTCTCGATGGGCCTGTTCACCCTGCTCGCCTGGAGGCGCGGACGCCGTGGACGGCCGGATCCCGAGGCGGGCCGGGCGTGACACCTCACCCATCGAACCCATCGGATTCACCAGACTCGTCGAACTCGTCGGAAGGGGGCGCGGATGCCTGAGACAACGGTGATAGGCGGCGGCGTCGGTGGCATGGTCTCCGCGCTGCTGCTGGCCGGGCAGGGGCATCGGGTGCGCCTGTACGAGCGGCTCCCCCGGCTGGGCGGCAAGCTCGCCGAGCACACCAGGGACGGCTTCACCTTCTCCATCGGCCCCTCCCTGCTCACCCTGCCCGGCGTCTTCACCGACCTCGGGCTGCAGCTCGACCTGGTGGAGCTCGACGAGCTGTGCCGCTACCGCTTCGCCGACGGCTCGACGCTCGCGGCGTACCGCGACCCGGTGCGGATGGCCGCCGAGGTCGACCGGCTCGCGCCCGGCGAGGGCCGCGCCTGGCTCGCCTTCCACGACTGGGCGCGGGGCTGTTTCGACGCCTCGCGTCGCACCTTCTTCAGCGGACCGCTCACCCGGCCGCCCACCGAGGCCCGCCTGTCGGACCTGCTCGCGGTGGCGCCTGGCCGGACCCTCGACGGCCTGGCCCGCCGTTTCTTCACCGACCCGCGCCTGCGCCAGTACGTCGGCCGTTACGCGACCTACGCGGGCTCCGACCCGTACCGCGCCCCGGCCGCGCTGGGGTGCGTCCCGGCGATCGAGCACGGCGAGGGCGGCTGGTACGTCCCCGGAGGGCTTCCCCGCATCGCCGACGCCCTGGTCCCGCTGCTGGAGAAGGCCGGGGTGGAGGTCGTCCTGGGCGCGGAGGTGACCCGGGTGCTCACCGACGGCGAACGGGTCACGGGGGTGCGGCTCGCCTCGGGCGAGCGTGAGCGCGCCGACATCGTGGTCGCCAACACCGACGCCGCCGCGCTGTACGGGCAGCTGTTGCCCGACCGGCGGCGGCTGCGGCGCATCGCCGCGCTCGGCACCTCCTCCTCGGCGTTCCTGCTGCTGGCCGGGGTGGAGGGCAGGACAGAAGGGCTCGGCCACCACTCGATCGTCTTCTCCGGCGACTACGAGCGGGAGTTCGGTGACATCTTCCGGCGGCGCAGGCCACCGGAGGACCCGACCGTCTACATCGGCTGCTCGGTCGTGGACGACCCCTCGCAGGCCCCGCCGGGCACGGAGAACTGGGTCATGCTGGTCAACGTCCCCGCCCGCGACCCCGGCCGGTGGCCGATGTCCCCCGAGGCGTACCGGGACCTGGTGCTCGAACGCCTGGCGAGCAGGGGTCACGACCTGTCGGGGCGGTTGCGTTTCGTGGACCTGTTCACCCCCGCCGACCTGCGCGACCGGTACGGCTCGTGGGGCGGCTCGATCTACGGCGGCGCCTACTCGGGCAGGCTCGCGCCCTTCCGCCGCCCGGGCAACCGGGGTCCCCTGCGCGGCCTGTACCTGGTGGGCGGCTCGGCGCATCCCGGCGGCGGGCTGCCGCTGGTCGCGATGGGCGCCCGCATCGTCGCCTCGCTCGTACGGGAGGACTTCCCCTCCGGTTCTCCGGGACATCCCGGCGTGGAGGCCTGACGATGAGAGTCCTCACCGCTCTGCAGGCCGCCGCCGCGCTCGTCGTGGCGGTACGGCTGGCCAGGGGGCGAAACCGCCTGCCCCCGCTCACCGTCGCGCGAGACCACCACCTGCCCGCGCCGACTCCCGCCCGGACGGCGCGAGACCGTCCGCCCGTGCCGGTTCCCGCCCGGACGGCGCCGCCGCGCGTCTCGGTGGTGATCCCCGCCCGCGACGAGGAGGCCCGCATCGGCCCGTGCCTGTCGGCGCTGCTCGCCGATCCGGACGTCGCGGAGATCGTCGTCGTCGACGACGAGTCACGCGACGGCACCGCGCTCCTCGCGGCCGAACTCGGCGCGAAGGTCATCGCGGGAGCGCCGCTGCCCGAGGGCTGGGTGGGCAAGCAGTGGGCGCTGAAGCAGGGGGTCGAGGCCGCCGGAGGCGACGTCGTGGTGACCCTGGACGCCGACGCCAGACCCGCGCCGGGGCTCATCGGCGCGCTCACCGCGACCCTGGGAGAGTACGACCTGGTGAGCGCGGGACCCAGGTTCGTGTGCGAGGGGGTGGCCGAGCAGGCGCTGCACGCGTCGTTCCTCGCGACGCTCGTCTACCGCTTCGGCCCGATCGGTCCTTCGGCTCCCCCGGCCCCGCACCGCACGGTGGCCAACGGCCAGTGCACGGCCTTCCACCGCACGGCGATGCTGGACGCCCGGGGATTCGCGCGGGTACGCGGGCACATGGCCGACGACGTGGCACTGGCCAGGACCCTCGCGGCGGACGGATGGTCCGTGGGATTCCTGGACGCGGGAGGACTGCTGGAGGTCGACATGCACGATTCCGCCGCCGAGGTGTGGCGGGAGTGGGGGCGGTCGCTGTCGCTGCGCGACGTCACCGCGCCCGGCTGGCAGGCCGCCGACCTGGCCGTGGTCTGGCTCACCGCCGCACTGCCCGTGCTGCGGCTGGTGACCGGCCGTCCCACCCGGCTCGACCTGGCCCTGCTGACCGTACGGTCGCTGCTCGCCGGCGCGCTGCGCGGCAGCTACACGCGGCCGGGGCTGGGCGTGCTGCTCTCCCCGCTGCTGGATCCGCTGGCGGCCCTGCGGCTGACGCAGGCCACGTTGCGCCCGGTGCGCAGCTGGCGGGGCCGTACCTACCCGGCGACCACGACGGTCTCCCGCCTCGGCCAGGTCACGACGGGTACGCCGCCGGGGCAGGTCACGACGGGCGGACGTCCAGGACCGGACACGACGACCATGTCGCCGGAGCGGGTCACGACGGCCACGCGTTCCCGGCCGGGTCCGACGACCACGTGGCCGGGCCGGGTCACGAGGGGCGGGAGTTCCGCGCCGCCTGACCGAAGCGCAGCCCGATGAGGCACATGAGCAGCCCTGTCCCGGCCACGTACGCGACCGGCGCGAAGAGCAGTTGCAGCAGCGGGAGGCCGAAGACACCGACGCGCGCCCCGATCGCGAACGACCGCGTCACCAGGGCGGCCACGATCAGGGCGGCCACGCCGAGCAGGAAACCCGGCGGGCAGATGACGGCGAAGCCGCCCGCGAAGGTGAGAATCGAGCGACCGCCCCTGAACCCGGCGAAGACCGGCCAGGCGTGCCCGGCCATGGCCGCGGCCACCGCGAGATACACCGGCACCGTGCTGTCGCCGCTCACCCCGCCGGGCCAGGTGAGGTGCGTGCCACTGACCCACAGGGCGAGCAGCCCCGCGAACGTGCCCTTGAGCATGTCGCCCGCGAAGACCGGCACGGCGGCCCGCCAGCCGAGCCGCTCCCTGACGTTCCAGAAGCCGGGGTTGCGGTCGCCGACCTCTCGGGGGTCGAACCCGTACGCGCGGGCGACCAGCACGGCGACCGGTACGGACCCGAGAAGGTAGCCGCCGATGACCGAGACGAGCAGCGGAACCATCGTTTCCTTCCATCTCACGAGATACGCGGATCTAAGGGCTATGCGCTACATGGCGTTCGACCGGCCGGTGCTGAGAAACACGCCGGGGCTGGTGTTCTGGCGGCTGCTCGGCTCAGGGCGCGGAGCGTCGACGGGCATGGGCGCGGACCTGCGCCGCTGGGCCCTGCTCGCGGTGTGGCGCGACGAGCGGGCCCTGGACCGCTTCCTGGACGAGTCGCCGGTGGTGGCGCGCTGGCGGCGTGAAGCGCGGGAGTCCTGGCAGGTGCGGCTCGCTCCCGTCGCCTCACGTGGCAGCTGGAACGGGGTGGAGCCGTTCGGCCCGCTTCCCGCGAGCACGCCCGGGATCGATCCCGGCGGGCCCGTCGTCGTGCTGACCCGCGCGTCGATCCGGCCCTCCCGGCTGGTGGCGTTCTATCGCTCGGTTCCCGGGGTGGACCGCCTGCTGGCGGAGCAGGACGGCTGCCTCGCCTCGGTCGGCGTCGGCGAGTGGCCGCTGGCCAGGCAGGGCACGTTCTCGGTGTGGCGCGACGCCGCGGCGGTGCGGGACTTCGCCCACAAGGGGGCGGCACACCGGCGCGTGATCGGCAGGACACGCGAGGAGAACTGGTACTCCGAGGAGCTGTTCGCCCGGTTCTCCCCCTACGCGAGTGAGGGCACCTGGGACGGCGCCGACCCCCTGGCCTGACCCACCCCGGTCCGTCCTGTCCCGGGGCCGGGGTCCCGCCCCCGCCCGACACGCGGATACCACCGTGAAACGCGCGCACCGCGAGCACGGGAGCACCTCCGCCCAACGGGCGGACGCCGTGGTGAGACGCCCGCCCCGCGTCCGGGAACGCGGGAGCACCCGGCCGCCCGCCCCCGTTCACCGAGCGGGTCCCGCGGTGAGATGGTCGCCGAAGCGGGTGACGACCCCGCCCTCGGCGAGGTCGTGGGCCACCGCGCAGGCACGCGCGATCGTCGCCGCCCGCGAGGAGCCGTGCGCGACGACGACGGTACCGCTCAGCCCGAGCAGCGCCGCCCCGCCGTGGGTCTCGGGATCGTAGCGGTCGGCCACCGTTTTCAGTTCCTCGGCCCCGGCGATCCCCGAGCGCGCCACCAGCGTCAGCGCGGCCCGTACCGAACCCTCCACGTTCTTGAGCACCACATTGCCGGTGAAGCCGTCGGTGGCGATCACGTCGACGGTGCCCGCGAGCACGTCGTGGCCCTCCACGTTGCCGTGGAAGCGGAACGGCAGTTCGGGAAGCAGCTCACCGGCCCTGCGAGTCAGCCGGTTGCCCTTGCCGGGCTCCGAGCCGATCGACAGCAGGCCCACCGACGGGTCGGCGACGCCGAGCACGAGTTGCGCGTAGGAGGCTCCGAGCAACGCGAACTGGGCGATCATCTCCGGTGTGGGGTCGGAGGTGGCTCCCGCGTCGATCAGCACGGTGGCGCCACCGGTGACCGAGGGCAGCGCGATCGCCAGGGCCGGCCGCAGGACGCCCGGGGCACGGCCGATGCCACGGATGGCACATGAGACGACCGCGCCCGTGGATCCGGCCGACACGAAGGCCGAGGCCGCTCCTCGCCGTACGAGATCACAGCCGACCGTGAGGCTCGTCGTGGTGGAGGAGACCGCTCCCGCGCCCCGTTCGGCCATCGGGACGACGTCCTCGGCGTGCACCACGCCGATCTCGGAGACGGCGCCGTGGCGGTCGAGCTCGGCACGGATGACCCCCGCCCTGCCCACCAGCAGCACGGGGACCCCCAGCTCGCGATGGGCGGCCACCGCCCCGGCGACCGTCTCGATCGGTCCGTGGTCTCCGCCCATCGCGTCAACGACCACAGGCTCTGCCATCACACTCTCCCCACGACAACGACAACAGCGACACAGAAGACGGTGTCGAACGGTCTCTCACCGGACGACCCCGCGCCCGGCGGTCCCACACCCGCACCCACTCCCCTCGCCTTCGGCGGCCTCTCATCGAATGACCTCACGACCCGAAACCTCGCGACACGTCCGCCCGGCCGGTTCAAGGAATCTCGACGATCACGCGGCGTTCGGCGCGGTCGGCCGCGGACGCCGCGAGCAGGTACCGCGCGAAGATCGACAGTCGTCGTCGCCGGGGTACGACGATCCTCGCGCCGAGGACGTCGTAGCGGGCGGCCTCGATCCGGTCGAGGATGCCTCCGTACAGCTCGAAGGCCGCTCGGATGCACGGCCGGGAGGAGGGGGTCAGCATGGCGAACCCCTCCTCGGCCCGCGCGTAGTGGTCCCTGGTCCGCCGAGCCTGGAAGGCGATCAGCTCGCGCAGTTCGGGGGTGGTGACGCCGCCCTCCAGATCGGCGACCTTCACCCCGAACCGGTCCAGGTCCTCCAGTGGAAGGTAGACCCGGCCGCGTTCCAGGTCCTCGGCGACGTCACGCAGGAAGTTGGTCAGCTGGAAGGCCAGCCCCAGCTGGCGAGCCGGTTCGCGGGCCTTCTCCTCCATGCCGGGCAGCGGTTCGAGAACGGGCAGCATCATGGTGCCGATCACCGCGGCCGAGCCCTCCATGTAGACGAGCAGGTCGTCGTAGGTCGGGTAGCGGGTGACGGTCAGATCGGCCCGCATCGAGCTCAGGAACGCGTCGATGTCGCGGTGGTCGATGTCGAAGGAGCGCACGGTCTGCGCGAACGCGGGGAGCACCGGGTCGCCGGTGGTCTCGCCCGCCAGGGCCTCGGTGAGCCGGGCGGACAGGTCGTCGAGTGCCCGCGCCCTGTCGCCGGTCATCGTGAAGGAGTCCACGATCTCGTCGGCGTAGCGCGCGAAGCCGTACAGGGCGTGCACGTGCGGGCGTTTCCAGCTGGGCAGCAGCAGGGTCGCCAGGTAGTAGGAGCGGCCGTGCCGGGCGTTGAGCCTGCGGCAGAGTTCGTAACTGGCGGTCAGGGTCATCGGGGGGTCTCCAGTACGCGTTCCGCGGCGAGCCTGCCGGAGATCAGCACCGGTGGCACCCCGACCCCCGGCGCGGTGTACATTCCGGCGAAGTGCAGTCCAGGGACGCGCCTGGCCGCCCCGGCCGGCCGGAACCAGGCCGTCTGGGCGAAGCGGTGGTCCAGCGCGAACGGGGTGCCCGCCGAGTGGCCGAGCCGCGCCCAGGCGGGCGGGTCGATGGTGAGCCTCGGCGCGGCGGACAGATCGCCGTAACCGAGGTCGGCGAGCCTGCCGAACAGCCGGTCCTCCAGTTTCGGGGTGAGCCGCTCCCAGTCGGCGCCGCCACGCAGGTTCGCGGTCGGTTCCAGCACGGTGAGGGTGGCGTGGCCCGACGGCGCGGCGCCGGTGTCGGACTCGGGGTAGGTGACGAGCAGGTTCGGGTCGGGCTGTGGCCTCCCGGCGCGCAGCGCGTCGAAGGTGGCCTCCCACTCCCTGCCGAAGTGCAGGGTGTGGTGCGCCTGCCCGGCCAGGTGGCGGTCCAGGCCGAAGTGCATGACCAGGCAGGAGGGCGAGTAGCGGGGACGGCGGAGCCGCCAGTCGCCCGCGCCCTTCGGGAGCAGCCCGGTGTGGGCGCGGGACAGGTCGCAGGCGACCACGACGTTCCCGGCCGCGAGGCGCTCTCCGGTGTCGAGCCTCACCCCACGGACGCCGGAGGATCCTGCCTCGACCTTCACGGCGCGGACCCCGTACCGGATGCGCGCGCCCGCCTTCTCGGCGAGCGTCGCCAGGGCGACCGGGATGGCGTGCATCCCGCCGTCGCGCGGGAAGAAGACGCCCCCGACGGTGTCCATGTGGGCGATGACCGCGTAGATCCCGAGCGCCTGGCGGGGCGGCAGGCCCACGTACAGGGCCTGGAAGGTGTGCGCCTTGATCAGCCGGTGGTCGGTGAGGTGGCTCCTGACGAGGGAGTCCATGCTGCGGAAGCCGCCCAGGGCCGCGAGGCGCGCCAGGACGCGGGGCTGGGCGAGGTCGCGCAGCCTCGTCATGTCGCGGTCGATGAACGCGGGCCACTCGATGTCGAAGAGCTCGCCGAGCCTGGCGCGGAAACGCCGGTATCTCGCGGCCTCCGCGGCGCCGCTCAGCGCGCGCACCCGCTCGGTCATCGCCTCCTCCCCGGCCACCAGGTCCAGGTGGGAGCCGTCGTGGTAGCGCAGCCGGTAGTACGGGTCCAGGCGCCGCAGCGGAAGCATGCTCTCCATGTCCTGTCCGGCGGCGGCGAAGACGTCGGCCAGGACCTCCGGCATGGTCAGCACCGAGGGGCCGGTGTCGAAGCGGTACTCGCCGAGGGTGGCCGTGCCGCAGCAGCCGCCCGGCACCTCGTTCGCCTCCACGATCGTGACGTCCCGCCCGGCGGCGGCGAGCCGGACCGCGGCGGCGAGACCTCCGAGACCGGCGCCGATCACCACGACCGGGCTCACGCGCCCCTCCTCGTCACCAGGTCTCCCTCACCGGCCGGCCCGTCCACACCCGCGACGAGTACGCCGGCCGCCCGTACGGCCGGACCCGTCACTCCCGCGCCGGTGACCTGCGGCGGCGCGTCGGCCTGTGTACGGGTGGGCGGGGTCGCCTTCCGTCCCGGATGGGGGTCCGTCCGCTCACGGGACCGGTCGGTCCCACGTGTGACGGCGGCCATGGGCATCACTCCTTCTCGTCCACAGGAGACTTCGCAAGCGACACCACGTCTGGATGCGTTTGTCCGACGGCAGGCGTATGGCCCGTGACCGGTGGCATCTGACGATCCATCCCCGGGCCGGGCTGCGGGTAAGTCAACCCACGGCGCAAGAAGGCGTAAAAACGGCGAGGCCCGGCGTCCGCCGCGCGGCGGACACGGTGCCGCGCCGGGCCAGCCCCCCCGCGTCCAACAGCATCCCCCAGACGGCGGGCGTGTCGGAGAAGGAGGCG
>NZ_JBEYID010000011.1:0-121200 GCF_040635605.1 Streptosporangium sp. NPDC006930
TGCTCCCCATGATGTTCACCCTGACCATCCTCCTGGCCATGATCGCCCACCGCCTCACCCGCTCCCGCCCCGCCACACTCCTCGCCATCACGGGCACCGTGTTCATGACCGCCCCGAACCTCTACCTGGGGGTGAACCTCGGGATGTTCACCTGGAGAGGTTTCCAGTCCTGGACAGGCCCCACCCAGACCTTCGGGGCCCTCCTGTTCGCCCCGGTCGTCCTGCTGCTCGTCGACCTTCTTGAAGGACGGAGACGTGACGTCGGCAGATGGCTCCTGCTCGGCGTGTTCATGGTGGCGGTCATGGGAGCCAAGGCCACCCACCTTCCCCCGCTCGCCGCGGGACTGGCCGCCGTCGTCGGGGTCGAGGTGATCAGGCGGCGCCGGGTGCCGTGGCCCGCGCTCGTCACGCTCGGGATGACCGCGGCGTGCTCTCTCTTCGCGCAGGTAGTACTGTTCGGCGGTGCGAGTCAGGGGACGATGGTCGACCCCCTCTCCCTGCTGCGCCGGGCCTGGGGAGAGCTGACCGGCCACGTCGGCGCGGCCGAGCCGCCGCCGCTCTCGGTGCTCGGTGTCACGGGGCTGTACGCGCTGTGCCTGGCCGTCGCGTGGTGCGGGATCCTCGGGCTGCTGTGCAGGCCAAAACTGCTCCTGCGACCGGCGGTGGTCCTCCTGCTCGGCATGGGCGCCGCGTGTGTCGCCGCCGTGCTCCTGCTCGGGCACCCTCACCTCGGCCAGCTCTACTTCTTCGGGGCCTGCTATCCCTACATGATGATCGTCGCGGCCTACGGGCTCTCCGTCATCGTGCGACGGGCACGGATGCCGCTCAGGACGATCGCGTACGCGGTCGGCGCCGGTGTGATGACGGCCTACCTGATCCGCATGCTGTGCGACGTCAGGACCCCCCTGCCTCCTGGCCGGCCGGACACCGTGCTGTACCTGCCCTACGCCGCGCTACTGGCCGTCGTCGTGCTGGTGGCCGTCGCCCTGATGGCGACCGGGCGCGGCGGCCTGCGGGCCTGGGCCTTCATGCTTGTCGCGTTCGCGGCGGTCGGGCCGCCCGCCGCCTGGTTCACACGTGTTCTCCCGGGCGCGGAGAGCGTCCCGGTGGCCCGGACGTTCGGGGAGGTCCCGCCGGTGGCGGTTCAGGCGGTTCCCGAGGGTGCCCTGGAGGCCGGTCGGTGGCTGCGCGACCACTCGGATCCGGACGACCTGGTCGCCACGAACGCGCACTGCCGCTGGGGGTACGAGAACCCGTGCGACAGCCGTCAGTTCTGGGTGGCCGCCCTGTCGGAGCGGCGGGTGCTGGTCGAGGGATGGACCTACACCGCGGCGAACATGAGCCGCTGGCGACCGGGGTCCCTGCCGGAGTACCTGCCGTTCTGGGACGGTGAGCGGCTCGCCCTCAACGACGCCGCCTTCCGGACCCCCTCGGCGGCCACGATCGGGCGGCTGCGCGAGCGCTACGGGGTGCGCTGGCTCTTCGTCGACGAGCGCCGCACCGGACCGGCCTCCGGGATCGAGGACTTCGCCGAACTCCGGTTCCGCTCCGGCGACTGCGCCGTCTACCGGATCCCGGACGGATCGGCGTGACCTAAGACTTGCGTAATGGATCGCCAAGTAACGACGGCGCGACGCGTGTCGGCCGGTACTTTCGTTGTTCACTTCGGCCGTGAACGCAACCGACCTGAAGACGATCCCCTTCAACAGGACGCACATCTCGGTGAACGAGCTGGACTACCTGGGGGAGGCCGTGCGCCGGCGATCCACCTGCGGAGACGGGCCGTTCACCCGGCGGGCCGCGGAGATCCTCGGAAAGATCACCGGGGCGGGCCAGGTGCTGCTGACCACCTCCTGCACGCACGCGCTGGAGATGTCGGCGATCCTCCTGGATCTCCGGGCTGGCGATGAGGTGATCATGCCGTCGTTCACCTTCACGTCGACGGCCAACGCCTATGCGCTGCGCGGGGCGGTCCCGGTCTTCGTCGACTGCAGGCCCGACACCCTCAACGTGGACGAGCGGCTGATCGAAGCGGCGATCACCGATCGCACGCGGGCCGTCGTGGTCGTCCACTACGCGGGCATCGCGTGCGCGATGGAGGAGATCGCCGAACTCTGCGACCGGCACGGCCTCACCCTCATCGAGGACAACGCCCACGGCCTGGGCGGGTCCTATCGAGGCCGGCCGCTCGGATCGTTCGGCAGCATGGCCGCGCAGAGCTTCCACGAGACGAAGAACGTGCAGTGCGGGGAGGGCGGCGCGCTGCTGCTGAACGACGCCGGTCTCGTCGCGCGCGCCGAGGTCATCCGGGAGAAGGGCAGCGACCGCAGCCGGTTCTTCCGCGGTCAGGTCGACAAGTACCGATGGGTCGACATCGGCTCCAGCTACCTGCTGTCCGACGTCCTGGCCTCACAGCTGACCTCGCAGCTGGAGTCGTTCCACGAGATCCAGTCCCGGCGCCACGCCGTCTGGTACCGGTACCACGAGGAGTTGGCGGACTGGGCGAGGGGGAACGGGATCTCCCGGCCGACGATCCCCGACGGCTGCGCGCATCCGGCGCACCTGTACTACCTGCTGTTCCCGGATCTGGAGAACCGCCGGGCCTTCATCGACCATCTCCGGGGGGAAGGCGTGCAGGCGACGTTCCACTACCAGCCCCTGCACGCCGCGCCCGCAGGGGTGAGGTTCGGTCGCGTGGCCCCGGGGGGCTGCCCGGTCGCGGACAGGGTCGCCGACCGCCTCGTGCGGCTGCCGCTCTACGCCGACCTGGACGAGACGGGCGTGGCGCGAGTGATCGACGCCGTCCGGTCCTACGAGGTGAGCTGATGGCCTGGCGCGACGTGATCGAGGCGCGGGCCGTACGGGCAGTGGAGTCGCCGCTGGAATCGGCCAGGTTCGGATGTTCCGTGGAGCGCCTCACCGTCCCCGTGGAGTCCGGGGCGCCGTTCTCCGCGGTCCGCGAGGCGCTCCTGGGGTCGGTCGCGGACGTCGTCGTGCTCCGGTATCCGGCGGAACACGTCGGCTGGTTCGCGAAGCTGACCGCGTTCGGCCGGACCGCGGTGTTCGCGGACTCCCTCGTGTACTGGCGCCTGCGTGCGGGAGAGGGACGCGGGCCTGCTCCGTCGCCCGGGCTGCGGACGTCGGAGCCGGCCGGTCCCGCCGCGGTGGAGGCGCTGGTCTCCGACATCTTCGGCGTGTACGGGAACCACTATCTGGCCAATCCGCTGTTCGACGCGGCCGAGGCCCTGGCGGGCTACCGGGAATGGGCACTGAGGTCGTCCGCGGAGGGGGAGTGCCTGACACTGGAGGATCGAGGCGCGGGAGTGGAGGGGCCCCGCCTGCTCGGGCTGGCCACGTTGGAGCAGGACGGTCCCCGGACGGAGATCCTCCTGGCCGGAGTGGTCTCCGGCTCACAGGGGCGTGGTCTCTACGCCCACCTGCTCAGGGCCGTCGAGGAGCGCGCGCTGGCGCGTGGCGCGGCGGAGGTCGTCATCTCCACCCAGGGACACAACACGCGGGTGCAGAGGGCATGGGCGAGGTACGGATTCGAGCCCGTTCAGACCCTCCTCACCGTTCATCTGGTCCGGAGCCGGCTCCTGCGCGTGCGGGAACGCCAGGGCCGCCGGGCCGCTGGGGAAGATCGGCGGCGGACGACCCGACGCGCTCGCGCACCACGTACGTCGGACGGCCCATGCCGTTTCCGTGAATGCGGCCGATGTACTCACCGAGGACTCCGATGGACACCAGCTGGGCGGAGGAGAAGAGTGCGACCATCGAGGCGACGGTGGTGAACCCGGCCACCGTGGTGTCGCCCGCGGCGAAACGCCACAGGACGGCGCCCCCCAGCAGCAGGCCGATCATACCGACGAGGAATCCGAGATAGCTCGCCGCGCGGAGCGGAGCGGTGCTGTAACCGAGAAGCATGTTCATCGCGTGCCCGACCAGCAGGCGCGGCGTGTAGTTCGATCGCCCGTGGTCGCGCTCGTTCATGCGCACGCCGACGGAGCCCACCTGCGTGGTGGCCCATGACAGGGCCACGTCGACCGACGCGTGCGGTCCCGACAGGCCCTCGAACCCGTCGCGCATGTGCGTGCGCAGGGCCCGGAAGGCGCTGATCGTACGCGCGGTGCGGATGCCCAGCGCGCCGGCCATGGCGGCCTTGACCGACCGGGACGCGAGACTTCGCAGGAACCCGTGCTCCTCGTCGTGCGGGACGCCGTACACCAGGTCGAGGCGGTCGCCTTCGAGCGCGGCCAGGAGGAGGGGAATCTGCTCGGGGGGATGTTGCAGGTCGTCGTCCATGGTGACGACGACCTCGAACGCCGCCTCCCTGATGCCGGCGACCAGCGCGTTGTGCTGCCCGTAGTTCCGGGACAGGCGGATCGCCCGGACGGCGTCGACCCGGCGGGCCAGCTCCGCGGCGGTCTCCCACGTGTCGTCCGGGCTTCCGTCGACGACGAGGATCACCTCGTGCCGGACGGCCAGGCCGTGAAGGACCGGCATGAGCCTGTCCACCAGCGCCGGAAGGGTCCGCGCTGAGCGGTAACACGGAATAATCACCGACACCGACATTGATCCCCCGATTATTTCTTGTCGCCCACTACAATCCTGTTTCATCCCAATGTCTGACCACGATCCGGAGCGGCCGTCACATGGTTGAAGTCGAAGGTGGAACCGTCCGTGACAATAACCCGCATTTCGGGCGGCCGGCTGTGATCTCGGCCTTTGGTGGCCACCGCATCACATATCTGTTCGCCGGCGCCATGACGGCTATGGTCTATTACGTTCTCCTCGGCTTAGGATTGCTGGCCTTTGAAGATGGCGTTCCCTATCTTTTCCTGGTCGTGGTCAGTCACCTGATGACCGTGGCGATCGTCTACCCCTGGTACAGGCTGGTGGTCTTCCGCGACTCCGGGTACTCCTGGCCGGCGGGCTACCTGCGGTTCTACGTGGTCGGGCTGAGCTTCCTCGCGGCGTCCGTCATCGGGGTCCCGCTTCTGGTGGAACTCGCCGGGGTCCCGATCATGGTGGCCCAGGGGATGGTGATAGTGACGAGTCCGCCGCTGAGCTACGCGATAAACCGGGCGTGGGTGTTCCGTGACCGAGGAAAAGTGTGAAATCGGCAATACGCCGTACGCTCTTCAGTAAAGGTGTGAGCCGGTGAAGAGGCGTCGATTTCGGGTTCCTGTAAAATCGGGCGGACATGTGGCCACACGGTCATGTGTTCTTCGCGGAAGGACTCGAAGAGCGTTGAAGGCACTCGTTCTGGCGGGCGGTAAGGGAACGAGGTTACGCCCGCTGACCCATACCTCGGCGAAACAACTGGTCCCGGTCGCCAACAAACCGGTGCTCTATTACGGGCTTGAGGCGATCCGGCAGGCCGGCATCACCGACGTGGGCATCGTCGTCGGCGACACGGGCCACGAGATCCGGGACGCCGTGGGCGACGGCTCGCGGTTCGGGCTGGACGTCACGTACATCCCCCAGGAGGCTCCCCTCGGGCTGGCGCACTGCGTCCTGATCGCCAGGGAGTTCCTCGCCGACGAACCGTTCGTGATGTATCTGGGGGACAACTTCCTGGTGGACGGCATCACCGATCTGGTGGACGCCTTCCGCCTGGCCGACCACGACGCGCAGATCCTGCTCACCAGGGTCGCCGAACCGCAGTTCTACGGAGTGGCCGAGATAGGGCCGGAAGGCGAGATCCTCGGGCTGGAGGAGAAGCCGGAGCACCCGCGCAGCGACCTCGCGATCGTCGGGGTCTACATCTTCTCCCCGGCGATCCACGAGGCGGTCCGGGCGATCACCCCGTCGGCGCGCGGCGAGCTGGAGATCACGGACGCCGTCGCGTGGCTCCTCGACAACGGCTTCCGCGTCCACTCGCATCTTGTGAGTGGTTACTGGAAGGACACCGGGCGCCTCCAGGACATGCTGGAGTGCAACCGCATCGTCCTCGAACGCGTCGAGCCCGACATCAGGGGCGTCGTGGACGACCTGAGTGAGATCACCGGGCGGGTCGTCGTCGAGCCGGGCGCGGTGGTGGAGAACTCGATCCTTCGCGGTCCGATCGTGATCGGCGCGGACACCAAGATCTTCTCCTCCTATGTCGGCCCCTTCACCTCGATCGGCTCCGGCTGCCTGGTCGGCAGCGCCGAGATCGAATACTCCATCGTGCTCGACGGCTCCTCCGTGCAGGGCGTCTCGCGCATCGCGCACTCCCTGATCGGGCGCAGCGTCGAGGTCAGCCGCGCGGCCGGCGTCTCCAACACCCACGAGCTCATGGTGGGCGACCACAGCAGGATCCAGGTGCGCGCGTGAGAGTCCTCGTCACCGGCGGAGCCGGGTTCATCGGGTCCCACTACGTCAGGTCCCTGCTGCTCGGCTCCTGGCCCGGCTGCGAGGGCACACGGGTCACCGTTCTGGACAAGCTCACCTACGCGGGCAACCTCGCCAACCTCGCCCCCCTCGACGGCCACCCCGGTTACGCGTTCGTGCGGGGCGACATCACCGACGCGCGGCTCCTCGCGGACGTCGTCCCCGGCCACGACGTGGTCGTGAACTTCGCGGCGGAGAGCCACGTCGACCGGTCCATCGCCGGCGCGGGCGACTTCGTGACGACGAACGTGCTGGGGACACAGCGACTTCTCCAGGCCGCGCTGGAGGGCGAAGTCCGCACGTTCCTTCAGGTCTCCACCGACGAGGTGTACGGCTCGATCGAGGAGGGGTCCTGGAGCGAGAGCGAACCGCCGCTGCCGAACTCGCCCTACTCGGCGGCGAAGGCGGGCGGCGACATGCTTTGCCGCGCCTACCACCGCACCCACGGGCTTGACGTCCGGGTGACCCGCTGTTCCAACAACTACGGCCCCTACCAGCATCCCGAGAAGATGATCCCGCTCTTCGTCACCAACCTCCTCGGCGGCGAGAAGGTCCCGCTCTACGGTGACGGGCTCAACGTGCGCGACTGGCTGCACGTCGACGACCACTGCAGGGGCATCCAGACGGTGCTGGAGAAGGGGGCGCCCGGCGAGGTCTACAACATCGGCGGCGGCGTCGAGTTGACCAACCGGGAGCTGACCGGGCGGCTGCTGGCCGCGCTCGGCACGGGCTGGGAGGCGGTCGAGCCGGTGGCCGACCGGCTCGGGCACGACCGCCGCTACTCCGTCGACTGGACGAAGATCCGGGCCATCGGCTACGAGCCTCGCAAGGACTTCGGCGACGGCCTGGCCGAGGTGATCCGGTGGTATCGGGACAACCCGCGGTGGTGGCGTCCGCTCAAGGAGCGGACGCCCTGACACCGGACCCGTGCCACGGGGGCACCGGTCACGCGAGCATCGTGTCAGCTGTGGAAGATCGGGTCGACCCAGTAGTTCGTCGCCTGGTAGTTGCTCGTCGGGAAGATGTTGTTCGCGTTGTAGGTGAAGACACCGTTGCCGCCCACGGCGCCGTCGGCCAGGGCGGTGAGGGCGCCGTTGACGTACTGAGAGGTGAAGTACGGGCGGTCCGTCGAGTAGTTGCCGGATGTGGTGTGGTAGGACGCGACGTAGGTGGTGCCGCCGGTGACGTCGACGGGCTGTGAGAAGTTCACCTGCTGCCAGCCGGTGGCGCTCTCGCCTGAGAACACGGCGCTGGCCAGGAGTGTGCCGTCGATCCCCCACAGGCTGGCGGTGTGGACGCCGGTGTTCTGCGGGCCCTTGTAGAACCGGATCCCGCTCACCTTCCCGTTCGTCGCCGCCTTGAACTTGACACCGAGGGCGATCCCCTGCGGATCGGGTTGCGACGGGACGCTGGGCACCGCCACCCTGTCCCACAGGCTGTCCGTCGGGATGAACACGACGTCCACCCAGTAGTTCGTCAGCTGGTAGCTGCTGGCCGGAAAGGCGTTCGCCGCCCCGTAGGTGTAGACGCCGTTGCCGCCTCCCGTGCCGTTGGCGAGGGCGGTGAGCAGGCCGTTGACGTACGCGGAGGTGAAGTAGGGGCGGGTCGTCGCGTAGCGGCCGACCGGAGCGTAGTACGAGGCGATGTAGGTGGTGTTGGCGGTGATCGCCACCGGTGTCGAGAAGCTGACCTCCTGCCAGCCGGTGGCGGTCTCGCCGGTGAAGGTGGCGCTGGCCAGGAGGGTGCCGCCACTCGTCCACAGGCTGCCGATGTGGGTGCCGGTGTTCTGCGGGCCCTTGTAGAACCGGATGCCGGTCACGGTCCCGCTCGTCGCCGCCCTGAACTTGACGCCGAGGGTGACCCCTTGCGCGTCGGGGTACGCGGGGACCGCGGGCACCCCGGCGCTGTTCCACAGGCTGTCCGAGATGGTCTGGATGACGGGTGGTGACGTGCTCGGCGCGAAGTGGATCAAAGCCTCGTTGTCGAAGGTGTCCCCTCCGAGATAGACGGCGACGATGCTGTGATCTCCCCCGGAGAGATCGGAGACCGTGATCCTGGCGGGGATGCCATCGGTCTGAAAGGCCGAACCGAGGACCGTCGAGCCGTCCTTGAAGACCACTTCGCCGGCGGGGACGACCGTACCGCTGACCTGGTGCACCGCCGCCGTCAGGGTGACCGGGTCCCCTCTCCAGGCGGGGTCGGCCGAGGAGGTCAGGGTCGTGGTGGTCGGCGGGTCGTTCGGTACGGTGACGCGGGTGAACGGCAGGCTACCGGTGCCCTGAATGGCGGCCGTGCCGTTGAGCGCGAAGACGCGGCCGTTGACGTTGGCCCCGCTGCCGATCGCGACCGTGCCCTGCGCCAGGATGTTGCCGCGGAAGGTGCAGTACGTGCCCAGCGTCGCCGAGCCGCTGATCTGCCAGAAGAGGTTGTCGGCCTGGGCTCCGCGCTGGAGGCTGATGTTGCTGATGTTCGCCGCGTCGAGGCTGGAGGCCTGGAAGATGAAGACGGCGTTCGGGTCGCCCTGCGCGTCGAGGGCGAGCGTCCCGCTGATCGAGAAACTCCCGGTGACGGAGTTGTAGACACCCGGCCCCTTGGTCGTCCCGCCCAGCTGGGCGGCCACCGTGGCGTCGGGCGTGCGCCCGGCGGCGTCGTTGTAGGCGCCGGTCGCGTCGGCCTTGGCCTGCGCCGCGGTGGCGTTTCCTATCTGTTTGGTCCCCGAGACCGTGCCGGGCGGGAAGCCGGTCACCGCGGTTCCCGGGCTCACCCCCAGGTTGCCGGTGACCGTCGTGGAGTTCACGTTGGTGACCGCGGCCGCCAGCACCCCGAACGGCGCGGCGCTGCCGATGTTCACCGGATCGGCCGCGCTCGCGCCGCCGGGGGTGCCGGCGACCGCGCCCATCGCGAGGACGGCTGCCACGGCCGCCTTCAAAAGGACGCGGCCGGCGGAACCCCGCGGGCGGGGCGGGCGGAGCCGGAGGAGCGGCCGGCTCCGGGCCCCTCCGGTGTCGATCATGGTCGCGGTCGTGCCGGCCGTCTGGTCGAGCGCGTCGCGAACGGTTTTGGACATGCGACACAACTCCTCACTGATCTCGTGATGCGTCAGACGTCCGGTGTTGCCCGTCGCCTGTGATCTGTCATGAATGAAAAATTGAGCTTTTTGTCGAGCCCCTTGTGATTTATTGCATTAATCGCGAGAGGCGACTAGAGGTGGATGTTGAGAGAAATTGTCGGATTATCGTCACGTCACTGAAAAGGTGTCACGTAACACGCTGACGACTCTGCCGTGGCGGTTGGCGTGCGCGGGCTCGCGTGCGGCAGGGAAAAGCGCATGTTGGTGTGCGGCTGATGGAAAATTTACTCACTAATACTTCCGAATATTGCCTATTTTCAACGTTAAAATGGCATCAGTCCTGTTTGAAGGAGTCTCCGAGAGCGGGTGGAGGTGGTCCGGTTTCGTCCCCGTACCCGCTCGTCCCTCCCGTCGGCACTCCACAGTATGGGCATAAAATATATAAAATTATGTTTGAAATGATTGTGTAGTTTTTCAAGGTTTTGGTGCTGTTATCGGCGGCCGACCCGGCCTGGTGCGCGGGGTTTGAGCGGCCCCGGACTCTGGGCGACACGCCCGGAAGATGGTGGGATCGGCGGTGCGGGAAAGCGGGACTCTTACAGTCGAGGTTGTGTCTTGTCCCGAATCGACGGGGGTTCTGCCGTGAAAGAGAAATTGGTTGTGATCGGCCAGGGGTATGTCGGCCTGCCACTTGCGATGGGGGCCGTCACGGCGGGCTTCGACGTCGTGGGAATCGATCTGGACGAGTGGCGGGTCAAGCGCCTCAACGCCGCCGAGTCATACGTCGAGGACGTCGACGACGAGACGCTGGCCCTGGCCCACCGGTCCGGCCGATACCTGGCCGGCGCCGACTACGCCGCCGCCGAGGGGTTCGACGTCTGCGTGATAACCGTGCCGACGCCTTTGCGCGAGGGCGTTCCCGACCTGCGCCACATCGGCGCGGCGGGGGAGTCGCTCGCCCCGCTGCTGCGGCGGGGCGCCACGGTGGTTCTGGAGTCCACCACCTATCCGGGGACCACCGAGGAGTATCTACTGCCGCTGCTGGAGGAGGGCTCAGGGCTGCGGGCACCACAGGACTTCCATCTGGGCTACAGCCCCGAGCGAATCGACCCGGGCAACGCGCGCTGGCGCCTGAAGAACACGCCGAAGGTCGTCTCCGGGATCGACGGGACGTCCCTGGAGAGGGTCGAGGCGTTCTACGCGAGGATAGTGGACGAGGTGGTCCCGGTCTCCTCGCCGCAGGTGGCCGAGCTGTGCAAGCTCCTGGAGAACACCTTCAGGCACGTCAACATCGCCCTCGTGAACGAACTCTCGATCTTCGCCGAGCAACTCGGCATCGACGTCTGGGAGGCCATCGACGCCGCCTCCACCAAGCCGTTCGGATATATGCGCTTCACCCCCGGGCCCGGCGTCGGCGGGCACTGCCTGCCGATCGACCCCTCATACCTGTCGTGGAAGGTCAAGCGCAGCCTGGGGCACAACTTCCAGTTCGTGGAGCTGGCCAACGACATCAACGACCACATGCCGGACCATGTCGTGCGCCGGATCGGACTCGCGCTGAACCGGTTGCGCAAGCCGGTCAACGGCAGCCGGGTGCTCGCGCTCGGCCTCGCGTACAAGAAGAACGCCGGAGACTGCCGCGAGTCACCCGCGATCGACGTGGTCAGGGGTCTTCGCAAGCTGGGCGCGGACGTGCGAGCCGCCGACCCGCACGTGGACTGCTTTTTGCTGCCGCAGGGCATCGAGGTCGTCGCGTTCTCCGAGCGGGAGCTGGCGGCGGCGGACGCGGTGGTGGTCCTCACCGACCACGACTGCTTCGACTACGAGCTCGTCCAGCGGGCGAGCGCCCTCGTCTTCGACACCCGCAACCGCTGCCGGGGACCGAACGTCGAGAGGTTGTGACCTCGGGAGAGACGGTGACCTCGCGCCGCGGGGCGTCCCGGCGGCCGCGGGGACGCCCCGCGCCGGGTGGCCGCGATCCGACGGGGTGGGGGAGCGGTGGGCCCGGCCGGGGGCGGTTGCGCCGGAGGGGCGGGACCTCATGACGCGGGCGATCGGGTTTCGAGCGCCATCGCCGACGCGGAGCACGAGTCAGGACCTCATGACGCGGGCGATCAGCTCCTCGACCTGGTCGTTGAGCCTGCCGCCCCGGGGCCATCCCGCGTAGTGGGTGAGGAAGACGACGATCTCGCGGAGCTCCTCGGGGGTGAGGTCGCCGGTCCGCAGCGCCGTGTCCAGCTGGAGGCCGACGTCCTCGTTCATGCCCTGGCCGACGAGCAGGCCGATCAGCAGCATGCGCCGGTCGCGGTTCGAGATTCCCTGCCGGGACCACACCTCGGCGAAGAGGTTCTCGATGGTCACCCCGAAGAGGTCGCCGGGTTCGTTCTCACCGTGTTCCCAGCCGTAGACCTGTCTCATCGAATACCTCCATGTGGAAGCCCCCCGGCAGCCGTTCCCCGGCGGGAGCGGCCAGTGGAGTCCCTACCCCGCCTGCCCCCGCCGCTTCCGGTCTCAAGGAAAGATCTTTTTTCCCTAAAGTCCAGACATGTAGATGTATTTCGTATCGGTGGCCATCCCGCGTTACACGCGCGGGTTCCGATCGGCGGTGGGCGGGATGCCACGATAATCGGGATATGCGGTTCGACCGGAGCTGGAGCTGGGCCGCCACCGCGAGCTCGTCGCCGAGTTGCAGGGGCTGACCGCCGCCCACCCCTTCAGGGAACGGTTGTACGGGCAGTTGATGCGCGCCCTGTACGGCTCGGGCAGGCAGGCCGAGGCCCTGGGGGTGTACGAGGGGGCCAGGCGGGTTCTCGGTGAGGAGTTCGGGGTGGACCCGTCGGCGGAGCTGGCCGCCGTGCACCTGGCGGTGCTCAGGGCCGACCCCGCCCTCATCGGCGTCCCCGCAGCCGGTGCCGCCGACGCGGGCGGAGGCGCCGCGCCCGTCAGGTCGGGCCTGCGGGCCCCGCTGACTAGTTTTTTCGGCAGAAAGGAGGAGATGTCCAGGCTCCACGCGCTGCTCGGCGAGGCGAGACTGGTCACCCTCGTCGGTCCCGGTGGCGCGGGCAAGACCCGGCTGGCCGGCGAGGTCGCCGCGAAGGAGCCCGGCGACGTGTGCTTCGTGGAACTGGCCGCCGTCTTCGGCGCGGGAGAGGCGGTCCAGGCCGTACTCGGCGCGCTGGGTGTCCGCGACGCCGGTCTGCTCCCCGGACGCCCGGTTCCGGCACCCCTGGACAGGCTGGTCGCGGTGCTGGCCGACCGGCCCGTGCTGCTCGTGCTGGACAACTGCGAGCACCTGGTCGCGGAGGTCGCCGAGCTCGCCGGCCACCTGCTCGCCGCCTGCCCGGGGCTGCGTGTCCTGGCGACCGGCAGGGAGGCGCTCGGTATCACCGGGGAGGTGCTCCACCCCGTCGCGCCGCTGCCGGTGCCGAGGGCGGGCACCGGTGCCGAAGAGGCCCTCGCCTACCCCGCCGTGCGGCTCTTCGCCGACAGGGCGGCGGCCGTGCGTCCCGGTTTCCGCGTCGACGACGCCAACGTCGAGCAGGTGCTGGGCATCTGCCGTGCCCTGGACGGCCTGCCGCTCGCGCTGGAACTCGCCGCGGCGCGCCTGCGCTCCCTGCCGGTGGCCGAGGTGGCCTCCCGGCTGGGCGACCGGTTCCGGCTGCTGTCGCGCGGCAGCCGCACCGCGCTGCCCCGGCACCAGACGCTGCGCGCCGTGGTCGCCTGGAGTTGGGACCTGCTCGACGACGACGAGCGGTCGCTCGCGGGGCGGCTCACCGTCTTCGCGGGCGGCGCCACGCTGGAGGCGGCCGCCCGGGTGTGCGGGCCGAGCGAGGAGGAGGCCGTCGACCTGCTGAGTTCCCTCGCGGAGTTGTCGAACACTCATGCGTTCGGCCAGAGCTCATGGAACCATGAGGGCCGTGCAGCTTCGTTACCGGTATCGGCTCTATCCGGACGCCGTTCAGTGCCAGGCGCTGGCGCGGGCGTTCGGGTGCGCGCCGGTGGTGTTCAACGACGGGCTGCGCGCCCGTCAGGACGCCCACCGGGCGGGGTTGGCTTATGTCTGCGACGCGGAGTTGTCCCGGCGTCTGAGCGTCGCGAAGGCGACGCCGGAGCGGGCGTGGCTGGGCGAGGTGTCCAGCGTGGTTCTTCAGCAGGCTTTGGCCGACCTGAACGCCGCCTACCGCAACTTCTTCGCCTCCATCACCGGTAAGCGCCAGGGGCCGAAGGTCGGCCCGCCCCGGTTCCGATCACGCAAGGATGCCCGCCAGGCGATCCGGTTCACCCGCAACGCCCGCTTCGCCGTCACGGCGGGCGGGAGGTTGCGCCTGCCGAAGATCGGTGAGGTGGTGGTGCGCTGGTCGCGCCCGCTGCCCGCCGAGCCGTCGTCGGTGACGGTGATCAAGGATGCGGCCGGGCGGTACTTCGCCTCGTTCGCGGTCGAGACCGGTGATGAGCCGCTGCCCGAGACGACGTCCGAGGTCGGCGTGGATTTGGGTCTCACTCATTTCGCGGTGTTGCCGGACGGCCGGAAGATCGACAACCCGCGTCTCCTGCGCCGGGCGGCCAAGAGGCTCCGTAAGGCGCAAAAGGCCCTGAGTCGTACGGTGAAGGGGTCGGCCAACCGCGCCAAGGCCGTTGTCAAGGTCGCCCGTGCGCATGTCCGGGTGGCCGATGCGCGCCGGGACTTCGCCCACAAGCTCTCCACCCAGTTGATCGGTGACAACCAAGCCGTCTACGTGGAGGATCTGTCGGTCAAGGGACTGGCCCGCACCCGGCTGGCCAGGTCGGTGCACGACGTGGGCTGGTCGCAGTTCGTGAACATGCTGGAGTACAAGGCGAAGCGGTACGGGCGGACCTTCGCCAAGGTCGGCCGGTGGTTCCCCTCCTCCAAGCGGTGCTCGCAGTGCGCGGCTGTGGCCACCGCTCTGCCGCTGAACGTCCGATCGTGGATGTGCCCGTGTGGGGCGGTCCATGACCGTGACGTCAACGCCGCACGCAACATTTTGATCGAGGGTCGACGGGCCGTCGCCGCTGGACGGAAACCCGCCGCCGACAGGCGGCGGGAGGCGGAGACGTTAAACGCCTGTGGAGGTGACGTAAGACCACCGCTCGCGGTGGCCGACGCCGATGAAGCAGGTAGCCACAGAGGTGCCGCGTGACGCGGCACGGACTGAATCCCCGGCCCTTCAGGCCGGGGAGCGCGTCAACGGATGCTGGAGACCATCCGCGCGTACTGCGCCGAACGGCTGGCCGAGACCGGTGAGACCAAGACGCGCCGCGAGGCGTACACCGCGTACTACGCGGACCTGGCGGTCCCGGCGGACTCCCATCTGCGCGGTGCCGGGCAGCTGGAGTGGCTGCGGAGGCTGGACGAGGAACGCGACGACCTGCTCGACACCGGTGTCCTGGTGGGGCGCGGTCGGGATCGCCACGCTGACGCTGTTCGCCCGGCGGCAGACCCGGCTGGCCGAGCCGCTGATCGACGTCCGCCTCTTCCGGCGCAGGGCCTTCTCCGCCTCGGTCGGCGCGAACCTCATCGCCATCTTCGGCATGTCCGCGCTGTCGTTGATCTTCGCCTGGTACTTCCAGCTCGTCCTGGGCTGGTCACCCCTTCAGGCCGGTCTCGCGGGACTGCCCGGAGGTCTGTCGGCGGCGGCCGGCGGGGTCCTGGCCGCGGGTCTGATCGCCCGGTGGGGCCGGGCGAGGACGGTGGCGCTCGGCCTGGCGATGGCCGCCGTGGCCTTCGCCTGCTACGGCCGGATCACGCCGGACACCTCCTACCTGTACTTCCTCGGCCCCATGATCGTCTGCGGGGTGGGCATCGGGCTGACGTTCGCGGTCACCAACGACACCGTGCTCGCGAGCGTGCCCAGGGAACGGGCCGGTGCCGCGGCGGCGATCTCCGAGACGTCCTTCGAGCTGGGCGGCGCGCTGGGTATCGCCGTGCTGGGCAGCGTCCTGACCGGTGTCTACCGGGGGGAACTCCGGCTCCCCGAAGGGCTGCCCGGCGAGGTGGCCGCCCCCGTCGTGGAGTCGCTGCCCACCGCGCTGGAGGCGGCCGCGGCACTTCCCGGGCGGCTGGGGGAGACCGTCGCCGAGGCCGCGAGGCTCGCCTTCGTCGCCGGGGTCCAGGTGACCGCGATCACCGCCGCGGTGATGATCGCCGTACTCGCGGTGGTCTCGCTCGCCGGCCTGCGCGGTGTCCCCGACGTGATCCCCGAGGAGCTTCTTCCCGAAGCGCACGGCTACCGGACTCCGGGGAGCTTCTTCCCGAGGTGCGCGGCCAAATAGGGCTCCGAGGCGATCTCCTTTCTCGGGTGCCCGTTTCGTCGCGGGGCGGAGCCTCGCCGTCAACGGCGGCGACACCGCGACCTGACCGTCGACCCTCTCGCGAAGTCTCGTCGCGAGAGGGTTCCGTTTGCTGAGAGCGCTCTCACTTAAATGTCGCGCCGAAGGCATGTGCGTTGTGATGTGCCTGGTGGCAGCGGTTCGCGAGCCGTAAACCACTCGTGGATCACGTGTTTGTTTGAGAGAGCGCTCTCGCAAGAGTATTGACTCGGCTGTGTCACAGCGTCAGGATCTGCGAAGTGCGGACTCGGGGGATCCGCCGGTCCATCGCAGTACCTGGAGAACGGATCCTCGATGATCAGACCCTTCGCCCGACAGGGCGCCCGCCGGAGCGGACTCGCGGTGCTGGCGAGTCTCGCCGTCCTGTCAGCGGGCGTCACCGGGATTCCGAGCGCGGGCGCCGAGACCGCGACGGGCGGCCGGCAGCCGGTGATCGGCAAGCCCGCCCTGGACTCACACGGCTGCGCCCGCATCGAGAAGAAGCTGCCCGCCCTCTCCGAGTGGCCCAAGGTCAAGAGCAGGATCGAGCAGAACCGGTCCGACGAGAAGCGGGTGGCGAAGATCCTCGCGGGCATGACGCTCGCCGAGAAGGTTGGCCAGATGACCCAGCCGGAGATCGCCGCGATCACCCCGGAAGAGGTCGGGCGATACTTCATCGGCTCGGTGCTCAACGGCGGCGGCTCCTGGCCCGGCCGCGACAAGCACGCCGCGCGGAAGGCCTGGCTCGACCTCGCCGACGCCTACTGGAACGCCTCCGTCGCCACCCGCGCGAAGATCCCCGTCATCTGGGGCACCGACGCCGTCCACGGCAACAACAACGTCTACGACACCACCGTCTTCCCGCACAACATCGGGCTGGGCGCCGCCCAGGACCCGTGTCTCGTGCGCGACATCGGGGCGGCGACCGCCAGGCAGACGCGCGCCACCGGCCAGGACTGGGCGTTCGCGCCCAGCGTCTCCGTCCCCCTCGACGACCGGTGGGGCCGCACGTACGAGGGCTTCTCCGAGGACCCCAGGATCACCCGGGCGTACGGGTACGAGGCCGTCAAGGGTCTGCAGGGTAAGCACCCGCGCGGCATCGGCCAGGACGGCGTCATCGCCACCGCCAAGCACTTCATCGGTGACGGCGGCACCCTCAAGGGCGTGGACCAGGGCGTCAACCCCTCGTCCGAGGCCGAGATGATCAACGTGCACGGTCAGGGTTACTACGGCGCCCTCGCGGCCGGGGCCCAGAGCGTGATGGTCTCGTTCAACAGCTGGAAGAACGCCGACCTCGGTATCGACGAGGGCAAGCTGCACGGCAGCAAGCGCGTCGTCAACGACATCCTCAAGCAGAAGATGGGCTTCGACGGCGTCGTCGTCTCCGACTGGAACGGCATCGGCCAGGTCGCCGGCTGCACCAACGCGAGCTGTCCCCAGGCGATCAACGCGGGTATCGACGTGGTGATGGTGCCCAACGACTGGAAGGCGTTCATCACCAACACGATCGCCCAGGTCGAGAGCGGCGCGATCCCGATGGCGCGCGTCAACGACGCGGTGACGCGCATTCTGCGCGTGAAACTGCGCGCCGGGGTGCTCGACGGTCCCAAGCCCTCCAAGCGCGCCTTCGCCGGGTCCGCCGACGCGGCGGAGACGAGGAGGCTCGCGAGGGAGGCCGTGCGCAAATCGCAGGTCCTGCTCAAGAACAACGGCAGGGTGCTGCCGCTGGCCGCGAACTCCAGGGTCCTCGTGGTCGGCAAGAGCGCCGACAGCCTGCAGAACCAGACCGGCGGATGGACCCTCACCTGGCAGGGCACGAACAACGTCAACGCCGACTTCCCCAGGGGCACGACGATCCTCGGCGGGCTGCGCGAGACGCTCGGCCAGGCCCGCGTCACCTTCAGCGAGACCGGCGACGGCGTCGACCCCTCGGCGTACGACGCGGTCATCGCGGTGATCGGTGAGACCCCGTACGCCGAGGGCATCGGCGACCTGGCGCGGCGCACGCTGGAGGCCGCCAAGATCTACCCCGCCGACCTCGCGGTGCTCGACAAGGTCACCGGTAAGGGCACGCCCGTCGTCACCGTCTACGTCGGCGGCCGGCCGCTCTGGATGAACAAGGAGCTCAACCGCTCCGACGCCTTCGTCGCCGCGTGGCTGCCGGGAACCGAGGGCGGCGGCGTCGCCGACGTACTCGTCCGGGGCAAGCACCGCGACGGCTTCACCGGCAAGCTGCCGTACTCGTGGCCGAAGAGCGCCTGCCAGTCGCCGCTCAACCCGGGAGCCGAGGGATACGACCCGCTCTTCCCGCTCGGGTACGGCCTGCGTGACGGCCAGAGCGGGCAGGTCGGGAAGCTCGACGAGACCGCGCCGCCGTTCGGCTGCGGTGAGCAGGGCGGTGGTGGCGAGGCGAGCGAGGACCTGGAGATCTTCAACCGCACCGACATCGCGCCGTACAGGAGTTTCATCGGCTCCGCCGAGAACTGGGGCGGCACCGAGATCGGCGCCGACGGCGAGGCGGCGCACGCCGAGATCGCCGTGGTGCCCTCCGACGTCAACGTGCAGCAGGACGCTCTGAAGGCGACCTGGACCGGCATCGGTCCCGCCCAGATCTACCTGCAGAACCCTGCGGGCGGTACGGACCTGCGGGGCTACCTCAACACGAAGGGGGCGCTGGTCTTCGACACGATCGTCCACCAGGCCCCGACCGCGAGGACCGTGCTCAGCGTCCACTGTGTCTATCCGTGCCTTTCCGAGGTGGTGGCGACCTCCCTCTTCCAGGGGCTTCCGGTCGGCACGAAGTCGACCGTGAAGATCCCCATCGCCTGCTTCGCCGCGGCCGGCCTCGACCTGGAGGTGGTCAACACCCCGTTCCTCGTCTACACCGAGGGGGCCTTCTCCGCCTCGTTCGCGAACGTCCGCTGGGTGCCGCAGGCGGCCGACGATCCCGACGCGAAGAAATGTGAGGACCTGACCTGACAGTGGGGATGTAGACGAACGCCTCCCGGTGGACCGGCTCTCGCTCCGAACGACCACGCTGTCTTCGACGGGATCCGCTGGCTCCGTCCGGGAGGCGTTCGCCCGTGCTCACCGGACGCGGCGGGTGTCAGTCGGTGGGCAGGAGGGTGCCGAGCGGCCCGAGGTCGAGGTTGAGGTCGGACGGTGAGAGCTCGAAGCGCTCGCACAGCTCGATCATGGCCTCCTCAAGGCGCATCAGCGTCACGCCCAGCACCTCCACCTGCTCGTCGGAGAGGTCCCCCTGGTCCATCCGGCGCACACACTGGCGTTCCACCAGCTGCCGTATCAGCTCGACGAGAGTGAGCACGAGGCGGGACAGGTCCCGTCCGACGGCCTCGGGATCGGTGTTCACCTTCCAGCGGACGGTCCGCGCCGGTCCTCGCGCGGTCCCGGCCTTGCCCGCGGGGGTGGTTCGAGTGACCTTGAACCGTCTCCTCGCGGGAGAGCGGAGTCGCTCCCAGGCGGCCCGAGGATCCTCCGTGCCGCCGAGGTCCTCTGCCCGGGGGACGCCGGGAAGACGGTTCACATCGCTCGCCCGAGGGGCGCCAGGGGGGCGGTTCGTCACAGCGCTCCCTCCTCGCCGGAGTCCCACGGGAGCGCGACCGCGCCGTGCGGGTGGGCGAACGGGATCGGGTCGGAGGCTCGCACGGAGGTGATGAGGGCGCGCAGGGAGATGCGGACGAGGTCGATGTCGGCGATGGACAGCACGAGGTCCCCGCTCACGACCACCCCGCCGGCCAGCAGCCGGTCGAGCAGGTCCACCAGCGCCACGCGCTCGGGGGGGATGTATCCGGCGGCGGCGAGTTCGGCGCCTCTCGGCTGGTGGTCACGGGGCATCGAGTGTCTCCGCACGGGTCGGGCCGAGGTCCACCGAGGTGAAGGAGTACGGCGCCCAAGGGCCGGTGAGCTGCATCTCGATCTCCTCGCCCCGCAGCGCGTCGACGGCCGCGACGAACTCCTCGCGGCGGTCCTCGGAGACGAGGTAGGCGCCGTTGAGCAGCATCGTCTCCTCGCGGCCGGACAGTCGCGGGTCCTGCGGCCGATGGCGGTGACAGGCGACCGAGATGGACGCGAGGGTGATGTGGATGTCCTCGGCCCGCCGTGCCGCCAGACGCCAGGCGTCCTCCCTGCCGCGCAGGCTCGCCCGGCGGCGCTTCAGGTACGCCGTTCCCGGGCTGTCGGCCTCCTCGGGGGCCTCCTCGGGGGGAGGGGCCTCCTCGCTCGGTTTCGCGTACGCCTTCACCCCCCACTCCCTGCATCCGGTGACGTGGGCGAGCACCTCGGCGAGGTCGTCGTGCCTGCGCCGGAGCAGGTCACGGACCTGATCCTCGCTGCTGTAGACCGTCACCAGCCTGACCGGGGCCGTGGGAGCCTCCTTCGCCACGGCCTCCACGACCCGGTCGTGAGCGCGGGCCGTCCCCCCGACCCAGTCCAGGTCCTCCAGGAAACGCCGCAGCGGCTCCTCGCCGAACTCCTCCAGAGGCACCGGGCTCACGTACGCGACCAGGCCCTCGTGGGTGATCGCGCGCACCGGCGCTCCGGTCACGCCCGCCACGTCCTCCGGGAGAGGGTGACCCACATCCCGGGCGATCGCGTAGAGATATGTGCCCGCCTCAGCCATCGCGCTCCTCCCTGAACCTTCCGGTCGATCGAAGTTCCCGGGCGTCATCGGAGGATCCTCTGTGGAGGGAACGGCGCCGGGTGCCCTCCATCTCCTCGTCGCCCTCGACGGCGGACAGCCGGTCGCGCAGGACGCGGTTCTCCTCGATCAGGTCGCGGTCGCGGGAGCTGAGCCACGGATCGTGTTCCCACCAGTCGATCCCCAGCTCCCGCGCCGTGTCGACCGAGGCGATGAGCAGGCGCAGCTTGATGGTGAGCAGCTCGATGTCCAGCAGGTTCACGCGGATGTCACCCACGATCACCACACCCCTGTCGAGCACCCGCTCCAGGATGTCGGCGAGGTTGGCGGAGGATTCCCGCCCGCCGGAGGAACGCGGAAAGGACCCGTCGGATCGCATCACGTCGGCCACGTCAGCCCCCCTCGGCACTGTCCGCCCGGCCGCGCCGGTAGCGCTTCACCCTGCGGTACGACAGCAGGTCGCCGGTGGCGTCCAGCTCGATCTGGTAGAGCGACAGCATGTCGCCGGAGGAGGGGATGTGGCGGCTCTCGACGACCTCGACCTCGACCAGCCAGCCGTCCTCGGCCCGTCGTACCAACGTCACCCCTTCCGTTTCCTTCGAGGTCAGATCGGCGATGTGCCGCAACCCTGCCGCTCCGGCGGTCGCCGCGGACAGGGCGGAGGAACGCCGCCGCGGCTTCTTCGCGGGCTCGTCCTCGTCCTCCTCGTCTTCGTCCTCTTCTTCTTCGTCCAGGTCCTCCTCAGAGAGGTCCTCGTGGGACTCCTCGTCCTCGTCGAAGTCCTCGTCGAAGGTTTCGTCGCCGGCGGTCTCGTAGGAATCGTCGGCGGAGCGTTTCTCACGGGTTCCGCGCCTGACAGGCATGGGATCATTCCCCTCGTCGTCTCCGCAGCGATGCGGTCCTACCGGCTAGGTGAGCAGATCTCCGAGGATCCGCTCCGCGGCCGCGGCCTCCTCCTCTTCGGAGATCTCGCCGGCGGCCCTGGCCTCCTCCAGTTCCTCCAGACGGCGCCTCACCGCCGCGGGGCTCCGGAGTTCCTGCTCGGCCTGTTCCTGAAGCAGCTCCGCGAGCCGGATCAGCCCGCGCAGCGGCGCGAGCGGCAGGCCGAAGATGAGCCCCAGTGGTTCCACGATCGATCAACCTCCTTCCACATCCCGGCCCTTACGTCTTGACGAAGTCGTACGGTGCCAGCGGGCCGAGCAGGCGCAGCTCGACACGGCCTGCCCACCGGGTCCCGAACTCGTCCACGGCCTCCTCGATCTCCCGACCACGGTCGGTGTCCGCGAGCAGGGCCACGTGGACGGCGTCCCGCTCGTGGGTGGGCTCGCGGACGAGGGCGGAGACGCAGAGCGGGTCGAAGGCTTCGACCAACGCGTCGGTGTCGGCCTCACGCTTGGCCGCGATCGACATGTTGATCAGCTCTCCGAGCCGCATCCTCGTGTCCCACGTCGCCTCCTCGGGGCGTCCGTGGATCGCCTCACGCAGCCGCGCGATCTCCGGGTCCTCGTCGAGTACCTCCCGCAGGATGGCCCGCTCGACGTAGCGTCCCTTCACGACGTACTCCGCGCGCCCTTCCAGTTCGCTCAGCGTGGCGAGGAACTCGTCGTAGTAGGGGGCGAGCAGCTCGTCGACGACCGCCTGGGCGTCCGTCACCACCGCTCCGAAACGCAGGGGGAGTACGGGCACCTGCGTGGCGGTGGCGTCGAGCAGGTGCTCGTGGGCCATGAGGTCGTCCGGTCTGCCGAGAGGGCGGTCGGTGAAGACGTCGCTCACCAGGGCGGCGATCTCCTTGTGGCGCACCAACTCGACCACGTTCGGTGGATCTCCTACGCCCCGGGTACCCGGGGTCAGCTCGACGTCGGACGGAATGATCCCGTACACGTAGGTGCCGGCCGTGCTCCCGGGGGCGCCGTGTTCCTTGGATGGTTTTTCTTCGGATCGAGCCGTGGCGGACTGATCGGTGCGACCGGTGTCGTGCCGTGCCGTCCTGCGGGTGTCGGTCTTGGGGCTGTCCGACCGGACCGTCCCGCGCTTGCCAGTGGAACCGGGCATCTCACTCCTCCCTGCGCCGTCTGCGGCGGGGCGTCGGCTCACGTTCCTCGTCGGCCTCCTCGAACTCGTCCTCGCCGGTCGTCAGGCCTTTGATCTTCTCCCCTGCCGCGTCCAGCACTCCCTGCGTCGCGCCCTTGACCTTCGCCTTGCTACCGCCCTGCGTCATGTCCTCCACCAGTTCCGGCAGCCCCTTCTGGTTGCCGGTCTGGGTGAGGTCGAGGCGGTTGACGGCCTCGGCGAAGCGCAGATAGGTGTCCACGCTGGCCACCACGATGCGGGCGTCGATCGTCAGTAGTTCGATTCCGACCAGGGAGACCCTGACGTAGGCGTCGATCACGAGTCCCTTGTCGAGGATCGTGTCGATGACGTCAGCCAGTCCTGACGAGGACCCGCGGCCGCTCGCACCGGCGCCCGAAGGTTGAACGATGGTCATGGCGTCTCCTCCCCGGTGTCCCTGAGATCTGCCCGGTCACGTACGACTGGCCGACCTGCGGCGGGCGGGGCGCTGGGGCTTCTCTTCCGCGCTCTTGGAAGCGGCGGGCCTGCGACGCTGCGGGCGCCTGGGCGGCTCCTCCTCCTCTTCCTCTTCCTCCTCGTCCTCGTCGGCCGCGCGCTCCTCTTCCGGTTCCTCCTCGGGCTCCTCTTCCTCCTCTTCCTCCTCTTCGAGTTCGTCCTCCTCGGGCTCTTCTTCCTCCTCTTCCTCCTCTTCCGGCTCCTCGCCCTCTTCCGGCTCCTCGCCCTCTTCCGGCTCCTCGGCCTCGCCGGTCTCCGTGCGTTCCTCGTCGGACGGCTCCTCCTCGGAGCCCTTCTCGGCCTCCTCCCTTTCCTCCTCCTCGCGAAGTGCCGTCTCCTGGTCCTTGACGACCTTGCTGTCGCGGATCTCGCCGCGCCATCCCTCAAGGTCATCGGGCTTCAGGAGCACCCGGCTCATGACGTGCCGCCGGAAGTGCTTGAGCTCCAGGCGTGCACGCCTGCCCTGGGCGCGCCACAGGTTGCCGGTGCGCTCGAAGAGGCCCTGCGGGTAGTACTCCAGGACGAGCAGGACCCGGGTGAGATCGGGAGTGATCTCGTGGAAGGTCACGGCACCGTCGACGTGCCCCTTCTGTCCCTTTGAGCGCCAGATGATTCGCTTGTCCGGCAGCTGTTCGAGGATCGTCGACTCCCAGGTCCGGCGGGACAGGAAGATCTTCGCCGTCCATTCGAGCTTCTCGTCGGACTCCTGGTCGACGCCCTCGACCTTCTTCATGAAGCTCGGGAAGTCGCCGAACTGGGTCCACTGGTCGTAGACGACGCGTATGGGGGCGCCGACGTCGATCGTCTCGATGATGTTGATCATCTTCAGCTTCCCGCTCTGGCCACCCTTGCCCCCGCCTCCCGTCAGTTTCTTGGTCAGGCCGCCGATCGCCATCTTGCCCAGGCCCTTCACCATGCTTCCGGCGATAGACGCTTTGGGGTGTTTGGAGCCGGTCATCGCGCTGAGCAGGCCGGACCCGCTGCCTTCTGCGTAGTCGGTCAACCGGCCGGTCGCCCCCTGGACCTTCTCGCTCACCGATGACAGAGCCCGCTCCCCAAGGGCTCCGGCGAGGTTCTGGAACTCCTGTTTGAGTCGGTTGGGGGGCGCTTCCTTGTCGCCCTCACTGTTAGGACGCTTCTTCGAGGTCTCGGCCATCTAGGTCACCCCCCTGCCCTGGCGGGCGTCGGCTTGGTGCGAGAAGAGGTGGATCCACTCCGGGAAGGGGGGCGGCGCTTGGACCTGGCCCGTGGCTCCTCTTCTTCTTCCTCGTCCTCCTCCTCGTCCTCGGAGTCCCGAGGCGCCTTCCTGGTGGGTTTGGCCGCAGGCTTGCGGCGCCCGGAAGTGGCGGAACGCCTGCGGACGGGCGGAGCCTCCTCCTCCTCTTCTTCTTCCTCGTCCTCCTCCTGCTCCTCGTCCGTCTCCGGTTCGTACTCTTCCTCCTCCTCGGCCCGGCGCCGTGCCTTCCTGCGGGACAGGATGCCCTTCATGCGCCCGCGCTTGGGCTTCTCGCCCTCCTCGCCTTCCTCTGGTTCCTCTCCCAGGTCCTCCAGGGGGTTGCGCAGAGATTCGGCCCGGTCGTGAAGTCTGTTGCTGAGCGAGTCGACCTGTCTGCTTACCGCGGCCTTGGCGGCGGCCTTGCTCGCGTCGACGAGGTCGCCGCGCACGCTTTCGGTGATCTTCGCCAGTTCCGGGGAGGAGCTGATCACCTTCAGCGCCTGCTGCAGGAGGTCGCTCTGGCCGCCGCTCAATCGACCGGTTGCTCCGGCGGCGGCCAGTGCCATCGCCAGTCGCAGTTTCTGGCGTCGCCCCAGAAGGTAGCCGCCGGCCACGGCGAGGGCTATGCGTACTTCGTTCCTCACAGTAATCACTCCTTGTCGGCTGCTTCGTCGTCGTTTCAGTCCCTGAGGGGTTTTCGCCGATATATCGCTAAAGAAGGAGGCATCGGTGCTGTTTAATGCCATTTCTCGGCAAAGGCAGAAAGAGTCACACTTTAGGGATTATGAACCTTATACCCCCAAAAAGGTGCATAACCATATATGTAGGTAAAAAAACGACAAATGGGACCGGATCCCCGTGGTTTGCGGGGATCCGGTCCGCAGAAAAGGTGGAGTGGGTCCGCTTGGCCCCTGTACCGAGAGGGAGGGTGGAGGTTCAATGATGTCGGGAATCCAACATCGACTTTTTGTAACAAGTGAGGCTGTTTTCCCGGAAAGATTTGGTCAAGATTTCCGAAGTTCGGTGAGCCGGGACAGGAGAGAGTCACTTAAAAAACGGGCACAATCACCTCGTTAACCCGTAAAGCGGAGGTATAGCCCTGGTGAAAAGATCAAGGGCCGGGTTCGCCGTGGTGACTGTGGCGGTCGTCTCCGCCATGGTCGGCGGGCTCACGGGATGCGCACGTGCTGAGTTCACCTACGTCCGCCACGACGACGGGCAGACGTACTTCAAGGTTCCGGCAACCTGGCGGAAAGTCGACCAGGCCGCGCTGGACAAGGCGACCATCGGGGCCGATCCCGAATCGGCCACCGCGCGGCTGCAGAGGCAGCTCATCTGGTCGGCCGCCTACGACGCCCACTCCCAGCCCTCTCCAGACCACCTTCTCGGCTACGGCACCGGAGACGAGCCGTTCGTCTTCGCCAGGATCGCCAAGCTCCTCCCCGACGAGCAGGACTCGTTGTCCCTGAACACCATGCGCAACTCCGTCCTGCCCGTCACCGAGACGGTGCGCAAGGAGTACGCGAAGATCCCCGGTTACCCGTTGCAGGACTTCGAGTTGCTCGCCGACGAGGTGCTCCGGCCCGGAGACGGCCTGCGCGGGGTGCACGTGCGGTTCAACTACGCGATCCAGGGGGCCGGGATCGAGACCTTCGACCTCACCTCCTATCAGGCCGAGGACGGCAAGCAGATCTCCACCCTGCTGATCCGCTGTTCGGCCGCCTGTTACCGGAAACGCGCCGGGGAACTCGAGAAGATCGCGCAATCCTTCAAGGTCAAGCGACTCACCGGGTGAGGAGAAGCCCGTCCATGAAGTCACCTCCACCGCCCCCCAACTTCGAAGGACTCCGGGCTCCCGGCTCCGGCCCGACAGATCCGCACCCCGACAGGCGAAAGAAGATGCCGTTCTGGGACCGGATTAAATTCCTGCTCATCCTCACGATCATCTATTTCGTTCTGGTGTGGAGTGAGATGGCCTCGTACGAGGGCATCATCACGTTCCAGGATGCGATGATCATCACCGCGATCGCGGCACCGTGGATCTTCTGGCTCCTCGGGGCCGAGTTCCTGAGGCAACTCCACTTCTTCGTCAGCGAGCGTTCCGCCGGATACAACCGGTTCTGGACGCGCGGTGTTTTCGGTGGCTTCGAACGTTGGAGCCATCGCCGTTTCTCCGACTGGAACCGCTTCAGGATGGCGCGGGCCATCAAGTGGGTGTTCTGGATCACGGTGCTCGCCCTCATCCTCGGGGAGGTGCTGGACACCTCTCCGGCGCTCGCCCTGTTCCAGGCGCCCGCGCTGCTCTGGCAGGCCCTGCCGTACATGGCGCAGCTCGCCTTCGCGTTCTTCTTCATCGCCTTCCAGTTCATCGGCCTGTTCTGGCTGTTGTCGCGGGGCGGTGTGGAGACGTACTTCCCCGACGACATCAAGACCCGCTTCACCGACGTCTGGGGCCAGGACCACGTCGTCGAGCGGGTCAAGGAGAACATCGTCTTCCTGGAGCGGCCGGACGCGATCGAGGAGCGCGGCGGCTACGTGCCCAGCGGCCTGCTGCTGTGGGGGCCGCCGGGCACCGGCAAGACCCTGATGGCCGAGGCCGTGGCCGGGGAGACCGGCAAACCGTACGTGTTCGTCGACCCCGGCGCGTTCGTCAACATGTTCATGGGCATCGGCATCCTGAAGGTGAAGTCGCTGTTCAGGAAGCTCCGCAAGCTCTCGCTGCGCTACGGCGGCGTGATCGTCTTCTTCGACGAGGCCGACTCCCTCGGCAAACGCGGCTCGCTGGCGCAGCAGGGCCCCAGGGGCGCTCCCGGGTTCTCCCCGCACGCCGCCGGATGCCACGGCTTCGGCTATCTCAGCGAGGACACCCGGTGGCTGCTGACCCGCAAGGGCGCGGCCGAGCCGAACGAGCCCGACACCGGCCGCAGCCGCTTCATGATGGGCGGTATGGGCGGGGGCGGCGGCGACGCGGGCACGCTGCAGGCGCTGCTCACCGAGCTGTCGGGCCTGAAGAAGCCGAGAGGCATCGTCAACCGGCACGTGCGAAGGCTCTTCGGCATGCGTCCCAAGCCGCCGCCGAAGTACCGGATCCTGGTCATGATGGCCACCAACATGCCCAACTCACTGGACGAGGCTCTGCTGCGGCCTGGCCGCATCGACCGCATCTACAAGGTGGGTTATCCCTCGAAGGCGGGCCGGGTGCGCACCTACCGGGGCTACTTCGACAAGGTCGACCACGAGCTCACCGAAGCGCAGCTGGACAAGCTGGCGACGATCACCCCCTACGCCACCGGTGCCACGATCAAGGACCTGGTGAACGAGTCGCTCATCACCGCGATCCGCGACGGCAGGGAGACCATCACCTGGTCGGACGTGACCCGCGCCAAGCGGCTCAAGCAACTCGGCCCGCCCGAGGACGTGGAGTACATCGAGCGCGAGCGGCACGCGGTAGCCGTGCACGAGGCCTGCCACGCCGTGGCGGCGTACCGCACCCGCTACCACCTGGAGATCGACATCGCCACCATCGAGAAGGGCGCCGACTACCTCGGCATGGTGGCGAGCATCAAGCCGGAAGACCAGTTCACCCGCTGGAAGTCCGAGCACGAGGCCGACATCATGGTCTCACTCGCCTCCCTGGCGGGGGAGCGGATGTTCTTCGGCGAGGACAACTCCTCAGGGGTCTCCGGTGACCTGTTCTCCGCGACGTACCTCACCGCGCTGATGGAGGCGCACTGGGGCATGGGGCGCGGGGTGACCTCGGTGCCCGCGCTGCAGGAGCTGGAGATCCTGGGTGGCAAGTCGATGCCCAAGCCGGGTGGCGGGGGCATCGGTTTCACCAAGACGCCGGGGGGCGGCCAGCCGCTCGCCCCCGACGTGCTGGGCGAGCGCATCGAGTTCAACCTGGTGGGCCTGCTCGACCGCACCGAGCGACTGCTGCGCGAGCACCGGCGGGACGTCCTGTGCCTGGCGCACGCGCTGGAGGCGCACAAGACGCTCAACGGTGACGACGTGGTCGCGATCCTGGAACGCAGGCGGGGGCCGTTGATCGACGGCTCCGTCTACGCCTCGGACGACTTCTACGCCGAGATCGAGGAGTATCACCTGGAGGCGGCGCGGGCGCACCGCGAGCACAGCCACGTGGCACGGGCCCTGCCCGTCCCGCGGGCCGTGCCCGTGCTCGAACCCGCGGCCGTGGTCGTCCAGGGGGCGATGCTCACGGGTAACGGTCACGGTTCCCCGGTGTCGAACGCGGTGTCGAGCCCGGTGCCGACGCTGCCGGGCACGATGTCGGCCTTGGCGCCCCCGGTGCCTTCGGCCTCCGCGGCCGGGCCCGACTTCGTGCCCTGGGGCGACGACACCCGGGCGCCTCGCCCGTCGCCGTCCACGCCACCGCCACCCCCGCCACCGCTCGCCCCTCCCGCCTCGCGTGGCGGGAAGTCGCGGATGGTGTTCGTGGTCGTGGCCAGCCTGGCCGCACTCGCGGTCTTCACGACGCTGGGCGCCTACGTGCTCAGCGGCGGGGCGGTCACGATGGGCCGCGCGGGCTCGCCGGACTCCGGCACGCTCACGGTGGTGTTCGTCGCCGTATTGGCGGCGATTGTGGGGGCGGCGATCGTGGCCGCGGTCACCAGGGGGGCGCAGGCGGCCAAGGCCAGGGCCGAGGCTCAGCGGGACAGTGCCGTGGAGCGTGCTCAGCTGCTCGCCGCGGCGATGGACCCGCAGGTCGCGATGCGGATCCTCGGCTACAACGGCACCGAAGAGCGGCCTCCGCACTGAGGACTCCCGGCCGGTCCTGGGATCTCCGGCGAGCGACGGCCGGCGAGTGAGGGCCCGGGTGACGAAGACCGGGAGACGGCGGTGGGAAACGGCGACGGTTAAGGAGTGACGGGTAGCGAGTGAGGGACGACGACCACAGCCCGCCGGGCCGAGGCCGCGGGCGGGCTGTGGCCGGAGGTTCCGGGGGAACCGTGAGGCTGGTTCCCCCGGAGCTCCGTCAGTCGAACTCGCCGTCCTTCACGCCGCCGACGAAGGCGTCCCACTCGCTCCGGGTGAACGCCAGCGCCGGGCCGCCCGGATCCTTGGAGTCGCGGACGAGATACAGCCGATCGGCGTTCGCCTTGTGCCGGGCGGCCGCCTGCTCACCGGGGACGACCGCGACCTCCACGCAGTCACCTCCGTTGGTGCTACGGACGCTCTTACGCCACTCGGCGCCGGACAGATCCATCGTGGACCCTCGCACTTTTTCTTCCTTCTACTGCTAGGGGGAGGAGAACCTTCTCGCCATCTGGGCGATGAAGGCTGCCGAGGCCTCCTCGCTGAGAGCCATCTCGCAGAGACTCTCGAACATGGAGGCGTATCGGCGGACTTGCTCGGGGTTGTCCGGCACGTCCCCGCTCGCGGCCTGCTCCAGATAGAGCAGGTCGGGGGCTTCGGGTTCGGGGAAGCTGAGCAGGCAGAATTTGCCGTCCATCGCGGCGTGCGCCCCCACGGAGAACGGGACGACCCGTATCTCCACGTTGGGCAGCGTGCCGAGATGGACGAGATGCTCCAGCTGCTCCGACATGATGTCGCCACCGCCGATCCGACGCCGGATCACCGCTTCGTCGAGCACGGCGACAAGGTGGATCGGGTCACCGGGCCCGTGCAGCAACCGCTGACGCGAGATGCGCACGGAGACCGTCTCCTCGACCGTGGAGGGGGTCTGGACTACTGAGGTCGCCTCGATCACCGCGCGTGCGTACGGTTCGGTCTGCATCAGGCCGGGGACGACCAGCGGCTCGTACGAGCGCACGAGCGACGCTTCGGCCTCAAGCCCGATGTAGGAGTCGAAGCCGGGCTTGAGAGCCTGACGGTGGGGGTGCCACCAGCTCCGTCTTCTGGCTTCGACGGCCATCTGGATCAGGGAGTCTCTCGCCTCCCCGGTCACGCCGTACACCTCGGTGAGGGCTGACACGTCCGAGGGGCGAGGCCGGGACTGGCCCGTCTCGTACCTCCAGACGGTGGTGTCGGTGGAGCCGATCCGCTCGGCCACCTCTCCCCGCGTCAGCCCACTGTCCTTTCGCAGACGGCTCAGCTCAGCCATCAGACGGCGATGACGGGCCGTGGGGCTGTGTCGAGAGGCCACGCATCCACCTCCCTCCGTCCTTTGATAGCAAATCTGTGGAATCCCAACATGAGGTATTGCAGTCCTTGATAGAACAGTTCACCGTGAGTGAGTGTGCCATCTCAGAGGGCGATGTGCATGGAATATGCGCGTCGGGGAGCGAGGTCAACGATGACGACCGGACGGCGGGCCGCCTCGCCAGGATCGACGATGACCCTCAAAGGAGTCCCGGAGTCGGTGTCGGTGGCGCGGAGCCGGGTCAGGGAGCTGCTCGGTGAGGGGCATCCCGCGTCCGACGACGTCGTCCTCCTGGTGAGCGAGGTGGTGACGAACTCGGTGCTCCACTCCGGCTCCGGAGGTGGTGGCGAGGTCGCGATGACCGTGGCGGTGGGATCGACCGCGGTGCTGGTCGAGGTCTGCGACGCCGGGTCGGGGGCGTCGGTGCCGCACGTGCGCAACGAGCCGGAGGCGGAGGGCGGGCGGGGCATGTTCCTGGTGGATCTGCTCGCCGACGACTGGGGCATCCAGGACGACGCCCCCGAGGGGTCCAGGATCCTCTGGTTCGAGATCGCCTTCTGAGGCCTGGCCGGGTTTCACCCCGATCTCACCCCGGGTTCTGTCCGGCCGTGCGGCGAAGTTACCGCTGCCGCAAAAATTTGGGCCTTTGCTAATCAACGCCGCTGTTTGACTCTCAGTGGAGGCATGCGACAAAACCCTAGAGTGCGTGCCTGAGGAGGATGCAGGTGAGACGCCGTCTGATCGTGGTGTTCGCCGCCCTGGCGCTGTTATGTCTCGGTGTGACCGGGGCGGGAGCCTCGGCCGAGCCGCAACCGAACAGCCAGTACAAGGTCCAGGGGCCGAGCACCGCCCAGCAGCGAAGTGCGGTGGCCGCCACCGGCGCCGCGATCGACCAGGTCGACCCCGACTCGGTCGTGATCACCGCCAGCGAGGCGGAGGTCGCCGAGATCAAGAAACTCGGCTACACCGTCACGAAGATCCCCAAGTCGTTGTCCCCGACCGGGCCGGAGCGGCTCGCCGACTTCCCGACGGCGGACTCCGGCTACCACAACTACGCCGAGATGACCGCCGCGGTGAACCAGATCGTCGCCGACCACCCGACGATCGCCCGCAAGATCAGCTACGGCACCTCGTACGAGGGACGCGACCTGATCGCCGTCAAGATCAGCGACAACGTCAACACGGACGAGAACGAACCCGAGGTGCTGTTCACCCACCACCAGCACGCCCGCGAGCATCTGACCGTCGAGATGGCGATCTATCTGCTCAACCTGTTCACCGACGAGTACGGCACCGACAGCCGCATCACCAACCTGGTCAACGGCCGCGAGATCTGGATCATGCCGGACCTCAACCCCGACGGCGGCGAGTACGACATCGCCGCGGGCTCCTACCGCTCCTGGCGCAAGAACCGCCAGCCCAACTCGGGCTCATCGGCGGTGGGCACCGACCTGAACCGCAACTGGGGCTACAACTGGGGCTGCTGTGGAGGCTCCTCGGGCTCCGCCTCCAGCGACACCTACCGTGGTTCGGCGGCCGAATCGGCCCCCGAGGTGAGGGCCGTGTCCAACTGGGTGCGCAGCCGGGTCGTCGGCGGCGTGCAGCAGATCAAGGCGCACATCGACTGGCACACCTACGGCGAGCTGATCCTGTGGCCGTACGGCTACACCTACAACGACACCGGCCCCGGCCTCACCCAGGACGACCGTGACGCGCACGCGACCCTGGGACAGAACATGGCCTCCACCAACAACTACACCCCCCAGCAGGCCAGCGACCTCTACATCACCGACGGCACGATCGACGACTGGCTGTGGGGCGTCTACAAGATCTTCAGCTACACCTTCGAGATGTACCCGGTCAGCTCCTCGCCGGGCTTCTACCCCCCTGACGAGCAGATCGGTCCGCAGACGACCCGCAACAAGGAGGCCACGCTGCGCTTCCTGGAGTACGCCGACTGCGTCTACCGGATCATCGGCAAGGAGTCGCAGTACTGCGGGACCGGCACCCCACCGGTGACCGTCTACTCCGACGATTTCGAGACGGCGACCGGCTGGACGACCAACCCCTCAGGGACCGACACCGCCACCTCGGGCCAGTGGGAGCGAGGCGTCCCGCAGGCCACCAACTCCAGCGGCGCCAAGCAGCTCGGCACCACCGTGAGCGGCACCAACGACCTGGTCACCGGGAGGCTCGCGGGCGCCGCGGCCGGCGACTACGACATCGACGGAGGCATCACCAGCATCCGCTCCCCGGCCATCACCCTGCCGTCGACCGGGACGCTGAACCTGTCGCTGTCGTGGTATCTGGCGCACGGTTCCAACTCCTCAAGCGCCGACTACCTGCGCGTGAAGGTCGTCGGCTCCACCACCACCCAGGTGTTCCAGCAGCTCGGCGCGGCCTCCAACCGCAACGGCGCCTGGGCCGTGGCGACGGCCAACCTCTCCGCCTTCGCGGGGCAGACGGTCCGCATCCTGATCGAGGCCGGTGACGCCTCGGGCGCCTCCCTGGTCGAGGCCGGGATCGACAACGTCAAGATCACTCAGCAACCCTGACCCTTCCTCGGGGCGCCCCCACCGGGGGCGTCCCGAGTCCGCCGGCCTTCCCCTCACCCGAGATCCGGGAACTTCGGGAACGCCGGATCGCACAGGCGTGTGGGAGAGCGGAGAGGCCGGGGAGCCTCGGGGAGGCGGGATTCGCGAGGCGTCGAGGCTCAGACGCGGCAGATCAGCTCGCCGTGGAGCAGTGACAGCCAGCCGTCCGGATCCGCGGCCCAGGACCGCCAGCCCTCTGAAATGCGGCGCAGGTCCTCCTGGGTGGCGGCGCCCGAGGCGAGCGCCTGGCGGGCCATGTCCGATTTCAGGACCCGATCGGCCCACATGCCTCCCCACCACGCGCGGTCGTCGGGAGTGGCGAAGCACCAGGCGGAGGAGGTGGCCGAGACGTCGGTGAACCCCGCCGCGTGCGCCCACGACAGCAGTCGCCGTCCCGCGTCGGGTTCGCCGCCGTTCGCCCTCGCCACCCTCTGGTACAGGTCCAGCCACTCGTCGAGCTCGGGCGTCTCGGGGAACCAGGTGAACGTGGCGTAGTCGCTGTCGCGTACCGCGACGACCCCGCCCGGTGCGCAGACCCGCCGCATCTCGCGCAGCGCCTGGACCGGGTCGCCGACGTGCTGCAGCACCTGGTGGGCGTGAACGACGTCGAAGGTGTCGTCGGGGAACTCCAGCGCGTGCACGTCCGCCACGGCGAACGTGATGTCGGAGCGGCCTCGCCGCTCAGCCTCCGTGCGGGCCGGCCCGAGCGCCTCCTCGGTGATGTCGACCGCGGTGACCGCGCCGGGCGCGACCCGCTCCGCCAGGTCGGCCGTGATGGTGCCCGGTCCGCACCCCACGTCCAGCAGCCTCATGCCCGGTCTCAGGTGCGGCAGAAGGTGTGCCGCCGAGTTCTCCGCCGTACGCCATCTGTGGGACCTGAGCACGGACTCGTGATGCCCGTGCGTGTAGACGGCGTCCTTGCCTGTCATGGGAACCCTCCCTTGTCGTCGCGCTCTTCGGACCGTAGCAGGAGTCTCATATTTCAAGAAGAATAGTCTCACTATGTGGTCGTAACGGTTTTCGTACTGTTTCATCACTTGTTGTGACGGGGGAGTGAGTTCACACTCAGGACGGATATTCGTTGACACGACTGAGGGGGTCCTCGTGCACGAGGAATTCAGTGCTCACGAGACCTGGCCGCTGGGGTGCGCGCACTGCGGGCACCGGTGGCAGGAGGAATACCTCGTCCGCCATCTGAGCGACGGGCACGGACACGATGCCGTTCTCTGGCTGCGGTCGGGTGTCGTGGTCCAGTCGCCCTGGTCGGGGGCGAGCTGTCCCGTCTGCGGCCGCGACGGCGTCCGAGCCCTCCCTCCGAGCGCGCACCCCCGCGTCACCGCCGAGCCGTCCGCGGCGATGTCCTCCGGCGTGGCCGCCGGCCTCACGCCCGTTCCCGACGCCGAGCCCGGACCCTCGCCCGCCGTACCCCGGCCGCGTCGCCTCCTGGCGCAGCCCGTCCTGCTGTACGCCCTCCTCACCGTCGCGCTCGTGCTCTTCACCGGCTTCGAGGTCTTCGAGTACGTGGTGACACACCACTGAAGGAGTCAGGTCGACAGGCGGAAGTCCAGGTCGGGGACGATCTCGGCGACGTCCATCTGGGCTTTCTGAAGCCTGCCCGAGTGGTCCCAGTTCATCGCCTGCCAGCGGGTGAACTGGTCGAGGACCCACATGCCCGACTGGCGGCTGCCGTTGCCCGACTTGCCGTTGCCGCCGAAGGGCAGGTGGGCCTCCGCGCCCGAGGTGGAGTTGTTGACACTGACCATGCCCGCGCCGATGCCCTCGCGGAAGCGGAACGCCGACGCAGGGTCGGTGGTGTAGACGGAGGAGGAGAGCCCGTAGCCGGGGAGATTGGCCAGGTCGACGGCTTCGTCCAACGCGCTGAAAGGCGTCACGCCGACGATGGGGCCGAAGGTCTCCTCCAGGAAGAGCCGGTCACCGGGGCGGACGCCGTCCACGATCACCGGGTGGTAGTAGAGACCGCCTTCCCCGGTGAAGTCGCCGCGCGGGTTGTCCGGGGTGATGCGGCCGGTGGGGCCGGAGACGACCGTGTGGTGCGGCTGGATCCAGCCCAGATACTCCTCGTAGCGCGCGGCGAACCTCTGGTCGAGCAGCGGCCCGCACAGCACGTCCCCCGCGGGGTCGCCGATCGTTGCCCCGGCCACGGCGCGTGAGTACCGGCTGAGGAACTCCTCGTGGACGCTCTCGTGCACGATCACCGTGCCGAGCGACGTGCACCGCTGCCCGGCGGTGCCGAAGCCCGCGAACAGGGCGCCCTCCACGGCCAGGTCGAGGTCGGCGTCGGGCATCACCACCATCGGGTTCTTGCCGCCCAGCTCCAGGCACGGGGACTGCAGGTGGCGCCCGCACAGCTCGCCGACACGGCGGCCCACCTCGGTGGAGCCGGTGAACCCGACCTTGTGCACCGTGCCCTCCGCAAGGGCCGCCTCCAATCCCTGGAACGTCGCGTCGCCGTCGGCGAGAACCAGGTTCAGCACGCCGTCGGGCAGCCCCGCCGCGACGAACAGCCGGTAGAGCGCGTGCGCGGAGGCCGCCGCGTACTCGGCGGGCTTCCACACCACCGTGTTGCCGCACAGCAGGGCCGGGACCAGATACCACGACGGCACCGCGACGGGGAAGTTGCCCGCCGTGATCACCGCGGCCACCCCCACCGGGACCCGGAAGGTGAACAGATTCTTGTCCGGCATCTCCGAGGGGACCGTCTGCCCGTACAGCCGCCTGCCCTCGCCGAGGAAGAAGTCGCACGTGTCGACGATCTCGCGTACCTCGCCCAGCGCCTCGGCGTACGGCTTGCCGATCTCGCGGGTGACGAGGCGGGCCAGCTCCTCGGCGTTCGCCTCCACCAGGCGTCCGATCGAGGCGATCACCCGTCCCCGCACGGGCGCGGGGACCCGCGTCCACTCCCGTTGCGCGGCGGCGGCCGTGCGGCACGCGGAGGAGAACGTGCTCGCGTCCGCCAGCCGGACCCGCGCGACCACCTCGGCCACCCGAGCCGGGTTGACCGACTCGTAGGCCGTGCCGTTGGACGTTTCCTTTCCGCCGATGACGGAGACGATCTCGCTGGTCATCTTCGACCTCCCGATGTGGACCTTGACCGCATTCTCCCCGCGATCCGGGAGCCCGTCACCTCGGCGGGAGGCCGTTCGCGTCATCTCCTCGCGCCGGTCCGTCCGCCATGTCGTCCATCGGAGCATGCGAAGACCGGCGGAACCCGTACGCGGACTGTCCGGCCACGCGGAGCTCGGCTCCGGTCGTGCGGCGGAGCCGAGCATGTTCTCCGTCAGACCATTCCGTCAGAGCATTCGGAAGTCGGCGAAGTCGAAGCCCGGTGACACGACGCAGCTCACCAGCACGCCCTCGTCGCCGGTGGGACGGGCGGCCTGCCAGGTGCCGCCGGGCACCAGGGCCTGGAGGACCTGCCCATCCTCCACCCGGGGCCCCAGGGTCACGCTCTCCGAAGGTTGGCCCTCGTGGCCGCCGAGGATCAGTGTCAGCGGGCCGCCCCGGTGCCAGAACCACACCTCGTCGGAGGTGACCACGTGCGGGCGCGACTCCTCGCCGGGCTCCAGCAGGAAGTAGATCCCGGTGGCGGTGGCTCGCGCACCGGAGTACCCGGGCGGGGTGAGGTCGACGGAGGTCTTCCAGGTCTCCCGGAACCAGCCGCCCTCGGGATGCGGCAGCAGGTCGAGGGCCTCGGCGAGCGGAGGACGTGAAGGAGTCGTCATCGCACCGATTCTAGGGACTTCCGGGGACGCGGTTCCGCTCGACGTGCTGTGGGACGGCCGTCGGGAGCGTGCTTCCGTGAGGGGGGCGGTTCCGTCGGGCGTGCTGTGGGGCTGCCGTCGCGGACGGGTCCGGATTTGTCGGCGGGGTTGGCTAGGTTCGGTCCGTGATCGAACGGTGGAACCGGGATCAGGTGCTGGCGCTCGCGCCCGACGCCTCATCCAAGAAAGCGGCCCAGGGCGTTTCCTCCCCCGGCAAGTGGTCGGGATGCGGCGTGACCGCCGACGTGGTGTGGGGCGAGTGCGCGGGCAGCGGCTCCAAGCCCTACCGGGCGTGCGTCGACCTGTCGGAGCCCGCCTACCGATGCAGCTGCCCCAGCCGGAAGTTTCCGTGCAAACACGCCCTCGGCCTGCTGCTGCTGTGGTCGGCAGACGGTGTTCCCGCCGCCGAGGAGCCCGCCGACTGGGTGGCCGAGTGGCTCGAAGGGCGGCGCGGTCGCGCCGCCAAGGCGGCGGAGGCGGGGACGGCCCGCGCGGCCAGGGCCGCCGAGCCCGGTCCTGCGGACGGTCGCCGGGCCGCGCAGCGCGAGCAGCGGGTGACCGCGGGGCTGTCGGATCTGGAGCGCTGGCTCGCCGACCAGGTCAGGCAGGGCATCGCGAAGTCGCGGCGCCACGATCAGTGGGACGACCTGGTCAAACGCCTGATCGACGCTCAAGCGCCCGCCGTCGCGGGTTCGCTGTCGCGCCTCGGTGCCGTGCTGGACGGCGACGACTGGCCCGCACGTCTCCTCAGCGAGTACGCGCTGCTGCACCTGCTCTGCGTGGCCCATCGCAGCCTTCCCCTCCAGGCCGGCGACGGCTCCGAGGCCCGTTCCGACGCGCTGGACGGCGAGGAGGTACGCGGGGAAGCGGCTCCCGTGGGGCTTCTCGAAAGGGTGCGCGACCGGATCGGCTTCCCGATGACGAAGGAGGAGGTGCTCGCCCGCGGCACCGTGCGCGACCTGTGGGACGTGCTGGGACGGCGCGACGAGGAGCACGACCGGCTGATCGCGCGCCGGGTCTGGCTTCGCGGGCGCGCGACGGGCCGGGCGGCGCTGGTGCTCTCGTTCGCCCCGGTCGGACAGGCCCTCGACGCCTCACTCGTCACCGGCACGACCATCGACGCCGACCTGGCGTTCTATCCCGGCTCCGCTCCGCTGCGCGCGGTGGTCGCCGCCCGTCACGGGTCCGTTCGCGATGACTCCGCCCGTCATGACTTTGCCCGTCATGACTCCGTTCACCATGACCCCGCCCACCGCGAACCTGCTCACGATGACCCGGCCCACCGCGATCCCGGTCTTCGCGACCACGTTCGCGACGGTCCCGCCCCTCACGCCGTCGCCCGTGACCGTGTCGCCACGGCGGGGCCGCCGGGTCTCACCGTCGAGCAGGCTCTCGACGAGGTGGCCCAGGCCCTCGCGGGCGACCCCTGGCTGGACTCCTGGCCGCTCGTGCTGGAGGGGGTGACCCCCGCGGGCAGCGGTTCGCGCCTCCTGGCCGGGCCCTCCGGCGGGCTGCCTCTCCATCCGTCCGCGGGCACCCCGTGGCGGCTGGTCGCCACCTCCGGCGGACACCCGTTGACCGTCGCCGCCGAATGGACCCCGAGGGGACTGCGCCCCCTCACGACCTGGGACGAGGAAGGCAGGGTGATCGTCCTGTGAGCACCTCCGCCGAATGGGAGGACCTGGTGTCCACCGCGCTCGTCGGGACCGACCGGCGCCCTCTGCCGGGTCAGGAGGCGAGCGAGGTGGAGCTGCTCGGGCGCGCGGTCGTGCACACGCTGCGGATGCGCGCGGGACGGCGGCCGGTCGCCGCGGGTGAGCCACCGGCCGTCGCGGCGCCCGAGGAGCAGCCCGCGGTCTCGCGCGCCGCGGGGGAGCGGCTCTCCCGCATCCTCGGCGGTGAGCAGCCGAGGCTGCTCACCGAGTGGCTGGAGACCGCGGCCGCGCGCGGATACCGCCTCTCGCCGCACCTGCTGCCCGAACTTCTCGACCACGCGGCCAAGGACCGGTCGATCCGCCCCCACCTCGGCGTCCTCGCGGGAAACCGAGGACGCTGGCTGGCCGGGCTGAACCCGGCGTGGGCCTTCCTGCTGGAGGAGGTCACCGGAGTCGCCACCACCGGCTCCGACGAGGTCTCCGAGATCTGGGAGTTCGGCACCCCGGGTGACCGCCGCGTCCACCTGGGGGCCCTGCGGGCGACCGACCCGGCGAGGGCGCGAGAGCTGCTCGCCGCCGGCTGGGAGAAGGAGACCGCCGAGGACAGGGCGGCGTTCCTGGAGGTTCTCGTCACCGGGCTCTCACCCGACGACGAGCCGTTCCTGGAGGCCGCGCTCGACGACCGCCGCCGTGAGGTCCGCAACCAGGCCGCCGACCTGCTCACCCGGCTCCCCGGATCGCGCCTGGCCCTGCGCATGGCCGAGCGGGTCGCCCGCTACGTCACCGTCTCCGGCGGCGAGATCCACGTCACCCCGCCGGTGGCCTGCGACAGCACCATGGAGCGCGACGGCATCCGGACGAAACCGCCCCGGGGGACCGGTGAGCGGAGCTGGTGGCTGCAGCAGGCCGTGGCCCGCACCCCGCTCGGTGTCTGGCCTCGGCTGCTCGGACGACCGCCTCGCGACCTGGTCCGGATGAAGATCGTCGACTGGGGTCGGGAGCTCATGGCCGGTTGGGTGAGGGCCTCCGTCATCCAGGGCGACCCGGAGTGGGCGCTGGAGCTCTTCGCCTGGGATCCGCTCGCCGATCTGCTGGCCGCGCTGCCCCGCGACAGGCAGGAGATCGTCGCGGCCGACTTCGTTCGGCGGCACGGCCTGGACGGTCAGCTGATCATGGTCCTCGGCGGGGCCGCGGCCCCCTGGGGACCCGTTCTGGCCACGGCCGTCCTCCAGAAGATCATCGACGTTTCCGGCACCCAGCCGTGGAACCTCGGGGAGCTGGCCAGGCTCGCCGGTGAACGCATCGACCCCACCCTGCACGACATGGCCGGGCGCCTCTCGCCGGAGCCCCCCATCCAGGAGGTCGCCGCCCTCCTGCGTTTCCGTGACGACATGTTGAAGGAGCTCAGATAGTGACAACGGTTCTGCGGGCCCACGCCGAAGACCAGTACGCCGAGGAGCTGGCGATTCTGGCCAAGGGCGACGATCGCACCCGTCCGCCGGGCTGGAAGCTGTCGCCCTGGGCGGTGACCACCTACGTTCTGGGCGACGGCGACCAGATCACCCCCAAGTACATCGGGCCGCGGCGCATCGTCGAGGTGGCCGTGGCGACGCTCGCCACCGACCGCGCGTTGCTGCTGCTCGGGGTGCCCGGCACCGCCAAGACCTGGCTGTCCGAGCACCTGGCCGCCGCGATCAGCGGCGACTCCACCCTCCTGGTGCAGGGGACGGCGGGCACCGCGGAGGAGGCCGTCCGCTACGGCTGGAACTACGCCAGGCTGCTCGCCGAGGGCCCGTCCATGGAGGCGCTCACGCCGAGTCCGGTGATGCGGGCGATGGCCGAGGGGCGGCTCGCCCGCGTGGAGGAGCTGACCCGCATGCCCTCCGACGTCCAGGACGCGCTGATCACCGTCCTGTCGGAGAAGACGCTGCCGATCCCCGAGCTCAACCGGGAGGTCCAGGCCTCGCGTGGTTTCAACATCATCGCCACCGCGAACGACCGCGACCGGGGCGTCAACGACCTGTCGAGCGCGCTGCGCCGCAGGTTCAACACCGTCGTGCTGCCGGTGCCCGCCACCGCGGAGGAGGAGGTGGACATCGTCTCCCGGCGGGTCGGTCAGCTCGGTCGTTCCCTGGAACTGCCCGAGACCCTCACCGGCCTGGAGGAGATCCGCCGCGTCGTCACGGTCTTCAGGGAGCTGCGCACCGGTGTCACCGAGGACGGCCGCACCAAGGTCAAGTCCCCCAGCGGAACGCTCAGCACCGCGGAGGCCATCTCCGTCCTCACCAACGGCATCGCCCTGGCCGCGCACTTCGGCGACGGGGTGCTCCGCGCTTCCGACGTGGCCTCGGGCATCGTCGGCGCCGTGATCCAGGACCCGGTCTCCGACCGCGTCGTCTGGCGCGAATACCTGGAGACCGTGGTGCGCGAGCGCCAGGACTGGCGCGACTTCTACCGGGCCTGCCGTGACGCGGGCTGAGGCGGTGGCGCCCGAGACGGGCGCGTTCCCGGTCTTCGCGCCGGCGACGCCGCCGGTCGCGCCTTCCCTGCCGGGCGGGGGACGCCGATGAGCGTCTCCGTGCTGGGAATCCGGCACCACGGCCCGGGGTCGGCGCGGTCCCTGCGCGACGAGCTCGAACGCCTCAAGCCGGACGTCGTTCTCATCGAGGGCCCGCCCGAGGCGGACGAGCTGGTCAGGCTGGCCCGTGATCCCGACCTGCGGCCGCCGGTCGCGTTGCTCGCCCACGTACCGGGTGAGCCGTCCAGGGCCGCGTTCTGGCCGTTCGCGGTGTTCTCCCCCGAGTGGCAGGCGATCCGCCACGCCGTCGCGGCGGACATCCCGGTCCGCTTCTGTGACCTGCCGGCCGTGCACGGCCTCGCCTCCCGTCCTGGCGAGCCCGGTGACGCCGGGCCAGGGGAGCGCAGGCAGCGGGAGGCACCGGAGGACGCCGGAGCGCGAGGACCGGACGACAAGGTCCCCGACACCCGGGACGAAGCGGCCCACGACGGCGAGGCGGACGGCGACACGGACGGCGGCACGGAGGACGAGGCGGACGGCGCTCCGGAGTCCGTACGGATCGATCCGATCGGGACCCTCGCGCGCGCCGCCGGGTACGACGACCCGGAGCGGTGGTGGGAGGACGCGGTCGAGCACCGTGGCGATACCCCGTTCCACATGATCGCCGAAGCGATGGAGGCCGTCCGCGAGGGGCACGTCGCCGACGCGTACGAGGCGCGGCGCGAAGCCTTCATGCGGCGCACGATCCGCAGAGCGGTGAAAGACGGGTTCGAGCGGATCGCCGTGGTCTGCGGGGCCTGGCACGTCCCCGCGCTGGCGGGCACATCGCGCGAGGGCGCGCCCTGGGGAGCCGGGCTGCCCACGGCGAAGGCCGACGACGCGCTGCTCAGAGGGCTGCCCAAGGTCAAGGCCGAGATGACCTGGGTGCCGTGGACGTACGGGCGGCTGGCCGCCTGGAGCGGGTACGGCGCGGGAGTGACCTCCCCGGGCTGGTACGACCACCTGTTCGCCTCCCCCGACCGGCCGGTCGAGCGATGGCTGACCGGGGCGGCCGGGGTGCTCCGCGAGGAGGACCTGCCGGTCTCCTCCGCGCACGTCATCGAGGCGGTCCGGCTCGCGGAAAGCCTGGCCGTGCTCAGGGGACGGCCGCTGGCCGGGCTGGCCGAGGTCACCGAGGCGGTCAGGGCGGTGCTGTGCGAGGGCGACGACCTGCCGGTCGAGCTGATCCAGCGGCGTATGGTCGTGGGGGAGCGGCTCGGCAGTGTGCCCGACGACACCCCGATGGTCCCTCTCCAGCGTCACCTGCGCGAGGAGCAGCGGCGGGTGAGGCTCAAGCCCGAGGCGCTCGATCGGGAGTACGACCTCGACCTGCGCAAACCGCTCGACCTGGAGCGCAGCAGGCTGCTGCACCGGCTGCGCCTGCTCGGCGTCGGCTGGGGCACCCCCCAGGAGAGCCGGAGCAAGGGCACCTTCCGCGAGTCGTGGTCGCTCGCCTGGCGGCCCGAGTTCGACATCGACCTGATCGAGGCGAGCTCCTGGGGTACGACCGTCCCGGCCGCCGCCGCCGCGCGCGTCCGAGACCTCGCCGACGGGGGAGGAGCACCCGGCGGCGCGGCCGGTCCGGGAGGCGGTGCTCCGGGGACGGCCGGTCCGGGAGGCGGAAAGCGGGGCACCGCCGGTGGCGGTGTGACGCTGGCCGGGCTCACCGGCCTGGTGGAGCGCTGCCTCGTCGCCGACCTGCCGGAAGCGCTGCCGCACGTGCTCGACGCCCTCTCGGCGCGGGCCGCTCTCGACAACGACGTCACGCACCTGATGGACGCGCTCCCGGCGATGGTCCGCGCCCAGCGCTACGGCGACGTGCGCGGCACCCCGGCCACCGGCCTGGCCACCATCGTGGAGGCGATGCTCACCAGGATCTGCGTCGGCCTGGGTGGCGCCGTCACCGGTCTCGACGACGACGCCGCCCGCGACCTGATCCGGCACATCGACGCCGTCCACGCCGCCGTCGCCCTGCTCGACACCGGCCCCACCAATCCGGACGGTGCCCGTGCCACCGAGTGGGGTTCCGGGGAGTCCGGGAAGGTCGGGGAGGAAGCGCCGCGAGAGCGGTGGCTGGTGGCGCTGCGCGGGGCCTGCGGCCGCGCCGACCTGCACGGGCTCATCGAGGGACGGCTCACCAGGATCCTGCTGGACGCCGCCGACCTCGACACGGCCGAGGTCGGGCGACGGATGTCGCGGGCGATGTCGGCGGGACACCCGCCGGCCAGGGCGGCCGCCTGGATCGAGGGGTTCCTGTCGGGAGGCGGGCTGCTGCTCGTGCACGACCCCCGGCTGCTCGGACTGATCGACGAGTGGCTCACCGGGCTCGCCCCCGAGACCTTCGTCGATGTGCTCCCCCTGCTCCGCAGGACGTTCGGCGCCTTCGCCGCCCCGGAGCGGCGCTCGATCGGCTCGCGCGTCCGCTCCCTGGACGCGGGCACCGGCGACCTCGCGCCGGACGCGGAGGACTTCGACGAGGAGCGCGCGGCGGCGGCCGTGCGGACCGTGCTGACGATTCTGGGACCGGCGATCTCTGGAAGGACGGGCAGCGCCGATGGATGAGAGACTTCGCCGCTGGCGAATGGTTTTGGGCGGCGACGCGGACGGCACGGGGTGCTCGCTCACCGGGACCGACGCCCAGATGGACGGCGCGCTGGCCGCCCTGTACAACGGCGGCGGCGAGGGGTCGGAGCGGAGCGGTGGCCTGGGCGCCTCCGCACCCAGGGTGGCGCGCTGGCTGGGCGACATCCGCTCCTACTTCCCCTCGACCGTCGTCCAGGTCATGCAGAAGGACGCCGTCGAGCGACTGAACCTGACCCGGCTGCTGATGGAGCCGGAGATGTTGGAAGCCGTCGAGCCGGATGTCCACATGGTCGGCACGCTCCTCTCACTCAACCGGGTGATGCCGGAGAAGGCGCGCGAGTCGGCCAGGGCGCTGGTCCGCAAGGTCGTCTCCGAGCTGGAGCGGAAACTGGTGCAGAAGACGAAGGCCGCGGTGACCGGCGCCCTGGACCGCTCGGCGAGGACCCACCGGCCCAAGCGGGTCGCCGACATCGACTGGGACCGCACGATCCGGGCCAACCTGAAGAACTACCTGCCCGAGCGCAACACGGTGATCCCGTCCAGGCTCGTCGGTTACGGCAGGCGCCAGCGGGCGGTTCAGCGCGAGGTCGTGCTCTGCATCGACCAGAGCGGGTCGATGGCCGCCTCCGTCGTCTATTCGAGCGTCTTCGGCGCGGTGCTCGCCTCGATGAGCTCGCTGAGGACCTCGCTGGTCGTCTTCGACACGGCGGTCGTCGATCTCACCGACCAGCTCCACGACCCGGTGGAACTGCTGTTCGGCACCCAGCTCGGCGGCGGCACCGACATCAACCGGGCCATCGCCTACAGCCAGGGGCTCATCACCCGGCCCAATGACTCGATCTTCATCCTGATCAGCGACCTCTACGAGGGGGGCGTACGGGAGGAGATGCTCCGCAGGGTCGCCCAGATGACCGCGTCCGGTGTCCAGGTGATCGTGCTGCTCGCCCTCTCGGACGAGGGGGCGCCCTTCTACGACCATGACAACGCCGCGGCGCTCGCGGCGATGGGGGTGCCCGCCTTCGCCTGCACTCCCGACGCCTTCCCCGACCTGATGGCCGCGGCGATCGAGCGCCGCGACATCGGCCAGTGGGCCGAGCGCAGGCTGGAGCGCACCGCCACCTGATCCCGTCCCGGTGAGGGCGGTAGGGCCACGGGGGCCCGCCCTCACCGGGGCGTCAGGGGACGGCCCCGGCTCGCCGTTCGCGGGTCCGCGGCCTGAGGAACCTGGATCGGGCCGTGGCGCGATCCGCGATGTGAGCGACCTGGACCGGTTCGTGGCGCGGTCCGTGGCGTGAACGACGCGGATCGGCTTGTGGCGCGGTCAGGGCGTGGGGGCGAGCAACTGCTTGAGGGAGTCGCGCAAGGGCTCGCTCATCGGGCTCGGCCGCAGCGTGGCCGGGTCGAGCCTGACCTGGACCCGGCGGCCCTCGGCGTGCACGACCGTGTGGTCGGCCGACAGCACGCGGAAGCCGTACACCACGCTGGTGGTGCCCAGGCGTTCCAGCCAGAAGTGCACCGCGGCCTCGCCCACGGTGTTGATCGGCATGTGGTAGGTGATGGAGAACTCGCGTACCACGAAGAAGATCTCGGCGAAGTGCGACCGGGCGGGGTCGAAGGGCCATCCCCGCTCGGCCCAGTAGTCGGACAGCGCCCGCTCGAGAAGCAGGACGTAGCGGGCGTTGTGGACGACGCCCATCGCGTCGAGGTCGTCGAAGTGGATCTGGACGGGCTGGATGTGCCCGCTCCGCAGGACGGTCGTCATTCAGGTCTCCGGGAGGACGCAGGGGTCGGTCGAGAGGGAACGGAGCCGTTCGAGGACGGCCGTGCGCGCGAACCGGTAGCTGTGCTCGCGTTTGAGCAGGTGGGTGTGGACGACCACGACCGAGCCGAGTGCTTCGATCTCGAAGGCGAGCTGGGCGGGGTCGGTGCCGGGTCGCAGATCGCCCAGCTCGATCGCCAGCTCGCTGAGCCGGGTCAGCAGGTTCATCCAGCTGCCGACGGCGTCGGCGATGGCGTCGTGGACCGGGCCGGGGCGGTCGTCGAACTCGCCGTCGACGGCGCCGAAGAAGCAGCCGCCGGGCAGGTGTCTCGCGCGGTAGAAGTCGATGCGGCGCTCATGCAGGGTCCACAGCCTGCGCACCCCCCGGGGGCCGCGCAGGGCGGGCTCGATGATGTGCTCGGTCCACTGTTTTCTGGCGTGTTCCACGATCGCGAGTTGAAGCGATTGTTTGTCGGGCCAATGAGTGAAAAGTCCGGACTTGCTCACGTCGAGTGTCGCGGTCAGCCGGGCGAGTGACAGACCGTCGAGTCCTTCGACCGAGGCGAGCCGGACGGCGGCGTCGAGGACCGTCCGGCGAGTGCGCTCCCCGCGCTGGAGTCGTCCGTCGATCATGCCCGGAACTCTAGCAAACAATATGACCGACCGGTCGTTAATATTCTTCGCCGCTTCGCCGCTTCGCCGCTTCGCCGCTTCGCCGCTTCGCCGCTTGGCCTGGCCTCCCGCGTCGTGGGCAGCGGCCAGAATCGATGTGAAACGGTATGGGTGCCCCGAGCCTGGCCTCCCGCGTCGGCGGACGCCGGTCCTACGACCAAGGGCTGATCCGGGGGCCGATGCCTGCCGCCGCGCGGTGGCCGTACCGTCGACCCCATGACCACCGTGATGACCGACAAGCCTCCCGCCGGGATATTCGCCCGGAGCCACCGCGCTCTCACGGTCGGGATGGTGGCCCTCATCTTCCTGGCCGCCTTCGAGTATCTCGCGGTGGCCACCGCCATGCCGGTCGTGGCAGACGAGTTGGACGGTCACGCGCTGTACGGGCTGGCGTTCAGCGGGGCGCTGGCGGCCGGGGTGGTCGCGACGGTGCTGGGCGGGTGGTGGGGCGACCGCAGGGGGCCGGTCGCGCCGCTCTGGACCGGGGTGGCGATCTTCGCCGTCGGGCTGGTCGTCGCCGGTGCGGCGCCGACGATGGACGTGTTCATCGTGGGCCGGTTCGTGCAGGGATTCGGCGCGGGCATCCTGCAGGTCTCGATGTACGTGCTGGTCTCGCGGTCCTACCCGGCGGAGCTTCATCCCCGGGTGTTCTCGATCTTCGCGACCGCCTGGGTGGTGCCCTCCATGGTGGGACCCGCGATCACCGGCGTCGTGGTGGAGAACGTGGGCTGGCGCTGGGTCTTCATCGGCGTGACGGGAATCCTCCTCCCGGCGGCGCTGCTGCTCTGGCGCGGGCTGGCCTCCGCGCCGATGGCGAGGCCGGAGAAGGCCGAGACGGAACCGGTGTCGGTGTCGGTGTCGAGGCCAGTGCCGGTGTCGGGGGCAGGCGCGGGGCCGGTGATGGAGCCGGTGCCGGGGGTCGGCGTGGGCGCGGCGGTGTCTGGGGCGGGCGCAGGAGCGGCGACGGAGCCGGGGACGGCGACGGAGCGGCCGTCCGGCGCCCGGTCCTCGATCGCGCGCCGACTGGGCTGGGCGCTGCTCGTCGCGGCAGGGGCGGCGCTCATGCAGTACGGGGCGTCGGCGCTCACGGGGGACGGTGGCACGGCGCGCGGCACCGGGTTCGTCCTGCTCGCCGCCGGCCTGGCCATGCTGATCGCGGCACTGCCCCGGCTGCTCCCGCCGGGAACCCTGCGCGCGGCCCGTGGGCTGCCCTCGGTGATCTCCCTGCGAGGGATCGCGGCGGGCGCGGCCATCGGCGGCGAGGCGTTCCTGCCGCTGATGCTGAACCAGGAGCGCGGCCTGTCGCTGACGATGGCCGGGCTCACCCTGACCGGCGGCGCGCTGAGCTGGTCGTTCGGATCCTGGGTGGTGGGGCGTAAGCGGTTCGACCGGGTTGTGGTGCTGCGTTCCGGCTCGGTGCTGATCGCCACGGGCCTCGCGCTGATGGGCCTGACCGTCTTCGCCGTCGTCCCGGTCGCCACCGCCTTCCTCGGCGAGATCATCCTGGGCCTCGGTATGGGCATCGTCTATCCGACGCTTTCCGTGCTCATCCTGGAGCTGTCGCCCCCAGGCGAGGAGGGGGAGAACAGCGCGTCGCTCGGTGTCGCCGAGTCGGTCTACACGGTCGTCGCCGTAGCGATCACCGGGGCTCTCCTCGCGGCCCTGGGCGCCTCGGTCGCCGTCTACGTGCTCTGTTTCGGGCTGACGGCGCTGATGGCGGCCACCGGGGCATTCGTCGCCGGCCGGGTCCTGCCCAGGACTTGAGGTCTGCTCGTCTCTGCGCTTCGAAGCCCCCTGCGCGTCCGACACCTCAGGTGGAGGGGGTGAGTCTCTCCACCCCTCCACCGAATCCCCTTCCGCGCCGGAGGCGTTCACCAGACGCCGTGGCACCATGGGAAGAACGCCGTTCTTCGTGGTGTTGAGGGGGAGTCCCGCCTTCGGGCGGGATTCGCGTTTCCTGGCCCGGCTTCTCCGGGCACTGAAAGTCGCCGGAGTCCGAGGTTCTTCGGGCTCGGAGAGATCGAGGGGTCCATGCCGCGTATTCGTGAGCTTGAGGTGTTCCGGCTGATACTGCCGTACGGCAGGCGGCCGGAGAGCATCCTCGTCCGGCTCACCGACTATGGCGGGATGACCGGGTGGGGCGAGGTCGTCGACGCCGACCCCAAGACCTGGGTCGCGCTGGAGGAAGGGCTCGCGCAGGCGCTGATCGGCGTCGACTGGGAGCATCCCGACGAGCTGGGTTCGGTTCCCGGAGGCTCGGCCGCCGACATGGCCTGCTGGGATCTGTGGACGAAGATGCGCGGGGTGCCGCTCGCCCACGCGCTGGGCGGCACCCGCACCTCGCTCATGGCCACCGTCAGGATCGGTGCGGAGCGCAATCTGGAGAGCCTGGTCGCGCGGGTGAACCGGCACGTCTGCGCCGGGTACGCCCACGTGACCCTGGATGTTCACCCAGGCTGGGACATCGAGCCGCTGCGCGCCGTCCGTCAGGCGTACCCGGCGCTGGGCATCGGCGTGGACGCCCGCGGCGCCTACACCGACATCGACGCCCTCGAGGCGCTGGACGCCTACACGCTCTCCGTCATCGAACGCCCCTTCGCCGGTCTCGCGAGTCTCGGCGACCACGCCGACCTGCAGGAGCGCGTCGCCGCCCCGGTGCTGCTCGAGGTCTCCTCGGCCGAGCAACTGGACGAGGCGGTCACCGCGAGGGCGGGCCGGGCACTGCTGCTCCGTCCCGCGGCCCTCGGCTCCCTGCGCGAGGTGCGGCGGGTGCACGACCGCGCGGTGCGCGCCGGATGGGAGATCGCCTGCGCGGGAGGAAAGGGCACCGGGCTGGCCCGCGCGGCCACCGTCGCCGCGGCCAGCCTGCCCGGCTGTGACCTGCCCTGCGACGTGGCCGAGCCGCCGCGCAGCGCGCAGATCGTCGACCCGCCGGTCGGCGCCTCGGGCGGCGTGGTGGCCGTGCCGCTCACCCAGGCGGGTCTGGGTCACCGCATCGACGAGGACCGGGTCCGTCGCCTGTCCAGGGAGTCGTACCTGGCTTGACGCGCTTCCCGGCGTGCAAGCCGGAGCACCGGCCCGCCATGTGGTGGCCGAGGGCCCGGTGACGGATCGTGCGGGAGGTCGACCGCGCCCCGGCCTGTCCGGGGAACCCGGTCGCGCCTCGGCCGTCGTCCGGAGGGCCGTCGCCAGGAGAGCCGGTGTCCTGAGACGGGTGGGCCCTCGCTCAGCCGCAGCCTTCGGTGATGCCCTTGGGAGCGGTCGGATCCGGTGTCGCCGTGGCGCTCGTTCCCGGGAGGGGGGTGCGGGTGGGCCCTCGCTCAGCCGCAGCCTGGGGGGTGCGGGTGGGCTCTCGCTCGGCCGTGGCCTTCGGGGTGGCGCCGGGGGCCGCGGTGGCGGTGAGAGGGCGCCGGGTGACGACCGAGGCGCGCAGGGCCTTGGCGGTGACCGTACGGATCTTGGTCCAGTCGGGGTAGCCGGTGTTGATCAGCGGTGGGACGAACTGGACGCTGGTCACCTTCGCGTTCTTGACCTTCAACGCCAGCGGGACGAGGTGCTCCAGCATCGGGCGCGGGATGTCGGTCCGCAGCAGTTCCTTGGTGGCGAGCGCGACCTGGTTGAACCTGGACAGTACGGTCGCCGGGTCCGACTGGGAGAGCAGCGCGCCCAGCACGCAGCGCTGGCGTCCCATCCGGGTGTAGTCGTCGCTGTTGGTGCGCGAGCGGGCGAACCACATCGCGTCGGCGCCGCGCAGTTTGCGGGTTCCGGCCTTGACCAGGCCCTCGTCGTACTTGCCGAAGACCACGTCCTGGGGAACGGTGAGCGTCACGCCTCCGATCGCGTCGATCAGCCGGGCGAACCCCCACATGTTGACCAGGGCGTACCAGTCGATCTTCAGACCGAGCGTGTAGCCGACCGTGTCGACGAGCGTCCTGGTGCCCTGGTTCTTCCGGCCCCCGAAGATCTCCGGATGCGAGTCGGCGTACTCCCAGATCGCGAAGAGCAGGTCCTCGCGCGAGCCGTCGGGGTTGGCCGGGAGCCGGAACCCGTCGGGAAAGCGTCTCGCCATGGGGGAGCCGGGGACGAAGCGGACGTTCTCCAGGTTGCGCGGCAGGCTCAGCAGCACGGTGTTGCCGGACTTGACGTCGATGCTGGCCACGTTGATGCTGTCGGTCCGCACGCCCACCCGGTGGGTGTCGGCGTCGCCGCCGAGCAGCAGGATGTTCACCCGGTCGCGGCCCGCCCAGGGGTCCTCCTCGCGGCCGTCCCCGTCGCGCGCGGGACGCGGTGTGGACGGGGCGTTGAAGACGTCGTCCAGTGCCGACTGCGAGACCGCCGCGTACTGTCCGACCAGGCCGAACGGCAGGAGCACGGCCACCGCGAGCGTCCCCGCCACGCCTCCGGCGATCGCCTGCCCCGTACTGGGCAGCGTGCCGGGGTTCATCACCACGAACGAGTGCACGATCAGCGTGAACCAGGCGACGCCGAGCGCGAGGGAGGCCACCGTGACGACGGTCAGCCAGGGGGAGGTGACCAGTCGCCCGGCGAGGTCGGCGAGGTCGGAGGTGAGCGCGACCCACAGCAGGGCGAGCAGCAGTGCCGTGTACGCGCACAGGATCGCCAGTCCCGTCCTGCGCCATCCGGCGCGCAGGTGCGCGGCGCCCGGGGCGACGGCGGCCAGTGCCGTCCAGCCGATGACCGCACCGACGCCGGGCGGCTTTGATCTGTCCCGCAATTGCTCCCCGTTTCCTCGCGCTTGACCGCCGCAGGGAGATGGTAGGGGGGCGAAACCAGGTCGCGGGCGACAAGCGGGTGAACAACCCGAGAAGCTAATACCCCTATATCGCATCATTTCTACTGCAATAGGTTTCGATCAGGGTTTCGCTGAGATCGAATCACGGCGTCGCCACGGTGATCCTCGACCGCTCACGCACACTCGGTGCCACCGAGGACGCCATGGTCTTCCCTGACGAACCGCCCCGGCCCTCTTCCCCCGCGAGGCCCCGATGTCCTTCGGGAGGCCCCAACGTCCTTCGAGAGATCCCGGTGCCCTTCGGGAGGTCCCGATGCGGCCGGATGATCCGCACGAACTACCCTGACCGTCATGCCCGACGTTCTCGGTCCCGACTACGAGCTCACAGTCCTGCCGATGGCCGACGACGACGAGGGCCCGGTGGTGGCCTCGCTGGTGCGGCGACGGGCTCCCGAGCCCGCCCGCGGCGCCGTGCTCTACGTGCACGGCTTCACCGACTACTTCTTCCAGACCCATCTGGCCGACCACTTCGTCGCGAGGGGCTTCGACTTCTACGGCCTCGACCTGCGCAAGTACGGCCGCTCGCTGCTGCCGCACCAGACCCGCGGGTTCGTGCGCAGCGTCACCGAGCACTTCCCGGAGATCGACGAGGCGATACGCGTCATCCGCGAGCGCGACGGGCACGATCGCGTCGTCCTCAACGCCCACTCCACCGGCGGCCTGATCGCCCCGCTCTGGGCCGACCGGGTCCGCGGCCGGGGCCTCGTCCAGGCGCTGGTGCTCAACAGTCCCTTCCTCGACCTCAACGTCCCCGTTCCCGTGCGGATCGCCGCGGACCTGCTGCGCGGGCAGCTGTCCAGGCTGCCCGCCCGCGCGGTCCTGCCCCTGGTGAGCGCGACCGCGTACGGCACGAGCCTGCACCGCAGCCACCACGGCGAGTGGGACTTCGACCTGGAGTGGAAGCCCATCGGAGGGTTCCCGGTGCACGCGGCCTGGCTGGGGGCGATCCGCCGGGCACAGCGCAGGCTGCACGACGGCCTCCGGGTGGACGTGCCGGTGCTGGTGCTCTGCGCGGAGAAGGGCCTGCGGCTGCGCGCCTTCATGCCCGAGGCCCAGGAGGCGGACGTCGTGCTCGACCCGGGCCAGATCGCCCGCTGGTCGACCAGCATCGGGTCACACGTGACGTGCGTCCGGGTGCGAGGCGGGATACACGACCTGGTCCTGTCACCCGAGCCGGTCCGCAGGCGCGTCCTCGCTGAGATGGACCGCTGGCTCGACGGCTGTCTCTAGGCAGGTCTGCTTGTCGGTGAAAAGGGCTGTGAAAGCGAAATGCCCCATCGGTTGAGTAGAAGGCGTGACTGCCAAAGTGACACGTCCGGCCGGCCGAGCCGATCCGCCGGGGGAGATCAGCGACGCGGCCCTGCCTGAGCTGTCGCTCCGTAGTCCAGAGCGGTTCGGTGAGATCTACGACCGGCATTTCCGCGAGATCCACGGCTACCTGGGCAGGCGACTCGACCAGCAGGCCGCCGACGACCTCGCCGCCGAGGTGTTTCTCACGGCGTTCAGGAAGCGCGATCGGTTCGACCCCGAGCGCGGCGAGGTACGTCCCTGGCTGTACGGCATCGCCACCAACCTGATCGGGCTGCACCGCCGTACCGAGACCCGGAGGCTCGCGGCGCTACGGCGCAGTGCCGCGGCACAGCCCAGCGCGGAGCACGGCCACGAGGAGCGCGTGGCGACCCGCGTCGACGCGCTGAACGCCCAGGGGCGCCTCGCCGGGGAGTTGCTGGCGCTGCCCGACGGCGACAGGGACGTGCTGATGCTGAGCGCGCTGGGCGAACTGAGCCACGAAGAGGTGTCCAAGGCGCTCGGCATCCCGTACGGCACCGTCGGATCCCGGTTGTCGCGGGTGCGTAAGAGGCTCCGCGCCGCCCTGGGCGGCGTCAACCCCCTGCATGGAGGTTCCAATGGATGACTACCAGGCGGTGCGGGAGCTGTTGCCCGTGCAGCCGCTGTCGCCCGAGGTGGAACAGGCGGGACGCGAACGACTGAACGCCGCGTTCGCCACGAAGCGGGCACGGCGGCCCCTCCGGGCCGCCTGGTGGAGCGCGCTGGGACTCGGGCTGGCCGGCGCGGCGGCGGCGACCCCGGTCGTCACCTCGGCGGCGCCGCCGAGCCCGCCCGCCACACGTGGCGTGATCGCCGCGCAGGACGGCAAGCGGTTCCTGCTGGCCGCCGCGACCTCGGTGGCCTCCATGTCCGACGACGGCGCGTGGTGGGGAAGCACCCTGGTCAGCGGCGAGGAGTTCCGTTCTCCCGGCGGTGGCTACACGCTGCGGCAGACCCGTTTGGAGGAGAGCTGGATCCCCGCCGACCCGGAGGCGACCACCAAGGCGCGCATCGCCCTCTACCGCGACGGTGCCCTGGTCGGTGAGGAGCCCTCGACGTGGGGTGAGTTCACCGTCCCCGCGGGTGCGGCGGACTACCGGCTGGTCACGGAGTCCGAGCGGGGCGCCCCGGCCACCCTGTCCACCCGCACCTCCACCGCCTGGACCTTCCGCTCGGAACACGTCGGAGGCGAGAGCCCGCTGCCTCTGCCGATCTCCGTCATCGGGTTCTCTCCCGCGCTGGACGCGCACAACAGCGCACCGGGCGGCCGGACCTACAGCGTGCCGGTCACTGTACGGCAGCAGGCGGGCTCCGGCGCGGGCAAGCCCCGTGACCTCGCCGTCGAGGTCTCCTACGACGACGGTGCCACCTGGAGCCGGACGAAGGTCCACAACGGCGCGGTCACCCTGCGGCACCCCGCCGCCGGAGGCTTCGCGTCCCTGCGGGCCACGTCCACCGACACCGCGGGCAATACCGTCGAGCAGACCGTCATCCGCGCCTACCGGATCGCCCCGGCGAAGCGGCCGTAGGCGCCCCCCGCTCGGCCCGGCCGATGCCGGACCGAGCCTTTCCACCGGGGCGTTCTTCGTGACGGTGTCCCCTGACGTCCCCCGACGTCCCCCGATTTCCCTCGATGTCCCCCGACCGCGATCCCCGGCCTCAAAGGTGAGCGGCCCTACCAGGGGAAGGAGAACAGGCCGTAGTAGGCGGCGGCCACCAGCAGCAGGCCGGTGCCGCCCAGCACCCCGGCGACCGCGAAGCTCTGCGGGCGCGAGGGCTGCCAGCCCTCGCGCAGTCCCGACACGACGGCCGCCACGCCCGTGACCTCCTGCAGCAGCATCAGCAGTGCCAGGATCCTGATGACCAGCCACCCGGCGAGCACCGCGGGCCACGCCCCGGCCTGGTTGACCGAGAACAGCACGAGCAGCGTGATGAACGCCACCACCGAGACGAGCAGCCCCACCCCGGTCCACGCCATCCGGCGGAACCGCCGCCGGATCGGCGGCCAGATCAGGGCGTCGGCCTGCGCCGCGGTGGCGCGGCCCCGCAGTCGCGCGGCCATCTCCGCCACCGGCCCGACCACGTAGCCGACCACGGCGAGGCAGAGCGTCAGGCCGATCATCGTGCCCCCGGCGTACCAGGGGGCGGCGGGGACATCGCTCGCCTCCAGGCGCTGGACCGGTGTGGCGCCGGCGATGTGCACCGAGGGCTGGGCCGTGTCCGGCAGGCCCGTCACCCAGTTGGACAGCGTCCGCAGGTAGTCGGGGACGAGGGGACCGCCGTGGAAACGCATGCCGTGGTCGGCGCGGTCGAGGTAGCGGATCGTGTAGTCGTCGTTGCCGCCCTCGGTGAGGGCGTCGGTCAGCGCCTTGCTGCTCTCCACGAACGGGATCGAGGGATCTCGCGTGCCGTACAGGGCCAGGACCGGCTGCCGCATCTCGCGCAGCGCGGGCAGGCCGTCGTAGCGCAGGAAGTCCGCGTCGACGGCGCCGATCGCGCGGATGAGCAGTTCGCGCACCCCGCTGGGCGCGTACAGCCGCTGGAGTTGCTCGCCCAGCGCCCACGTCACCTGTCGCATGGGGGAGACGTTGGGGGACGACACCAGCACGGTGAACCCGACGGCGGTGCTCTCGTTGGCCGCGATGGGCACCACCCAGCTGCCCTCGCTCACCCCCCAGAGTCCCACCCTGGCCGGGTCGACGTCCTCGCGCGAGCGCAGCTCCTTCAGCACGCGCAGGGCATCGCGGGCGAGGAGGCCGAAGTCGCGCTTGAGGAAGTCGTAGCCCACGGTCCGCTTGTCGTAGACGAGGGTGACGATCCCGGACCTGGCCAGCCACTCGGCCTGGGTGGTGAACTCGCCCCTGACCCCGGGGCCCGCCCCCTGTACGAAGACCAGCGCAGGGTGCCGCCCCGGGGCGACCGGCGCGCGGATCGTCGCCCCCAGCGGCGTACCGTCCTCGGCCGTGACGGTGATGTCCTGCGTGGTGATCTGCCTGTTCGCGGCGACCGGCCGGAGCTCGGACGGCGGCTGGGGGGGAAGGGTCTGGAAGACCGGATCGGCGTGCAGAGGGGTCGGGTCGAACGGCGGCGGCAGCGTGTAGCCCACCGTCGCGAGAATCACCAGGATCAGGCCGGATGCGACGCTCAGGACGCCGCGGCCCACCTGGATGTCACCGCGATCCCCGATGGCGATCCGCCTCCGTGCTCGTCGTTGGCTCCGGTATCGTTCCTTCCGATCTTCAAGCGTACTCATCGCCGGGAGCCTCGAACAGAGCGGGGGATCGGCGTGACGTGAGTGGCCACATTTGTCGCTGAGTCCTGTTAGCTTCGTGCGACATGCGGGTGTTGCACACATCGGACTGGCACCTGGGCCGATCGTTCCACCGGGAGAGCCTCCTGGCGGCCCAGGGCGTCTTCGTCGACCACCTGATCGAGACGGTCAGGTCGGAGCGGATCGACGTGGTCGCGGTCTCCGGTGACGTCTACGACCGGGCCCTGCCCTCGGTCGACGCGGTCGACCTGTGCAACCAGGCGCTGCGACGGCTGGTCGACGCCCGCGTGCGCACCGTGCTGATCAGCGGCAACCACGACTCGGCCCGCCGCCTCGGCTTCGGCGCCGACCTCATCGACGCGGCGGGCGTTCACCTGCGCACCGACCCGGGGCGGGTCGGCGAGCCGGTGGTCGTCGATGACGTCGCCTTCTACGGCATCCCCTACCTGGAGCCCGAGCTGGTACGCGCCCCCTGGGAGCTGTCCGAGCGCACCCACACCGCCGCGATCGAGCACGCTATGTCCCTGGTCCGTGCCGACCTCGCCCGGCGCGGTCCCCGGTCGGTGGTCCTCGCCCACGCGTTCGTGACCGGGGGGCGGGGCAGCGACAGCGAGCGCGACATCAGCGTGGGAGGCGTCGCGCACGTCCCGGTGCGCGCCTTCGACGGCGTCGACTATGTCGCGCTCGGCCACCTGCACGGCCGCCAGCGGATGAGCGAGACCGCCCGATACTCCGGTTCCCCGATCGCCTACTCCTTCTCCGAGGCCGGTCAGACGAAGGGCTCCTGGGTGGTCGACATCGGCCCCGGCGGGTACGAGGGCGCCGAGTTCGTCGAGGCCCCGGTGCCCCGGCCGGTCAGCCGCCTCACCGGCCGCATCGACGACCTGCTGACCGCTCCCGAGCACGCCCGTCACGAGGAGCACTGGCTTCAGGTGACGCTCGTCGACCGGATCAGGCCCAAGGGCGCGATGGAGCGGCTCAGGGCCCGCTTCCCGCACACGCTCGCCCTGTCCTTCGAGCCCGAGGGCGGTGGCGAGGAGATCGTGACCCGTGTCAGGGCGGCCGGGCGCCCCGAGATCGACGTCGCCCTCGACTTCGTCCGCGAGGTGCGCGGTGAGGCCGCCGACCCCGCTGAGACCCGGCTGCTGCGGGAGGCCGTGGAGTTCTCCCGTATGAAGGAGGCGAAGGCGTAGATGCGCCCGCACCGTCTGTGGATCACCGCTTTCGGCTCCTTTCCCGGTGAGGAGCAGGTCGACTTCGACGCTCTCGCCGAGGCGGGGCTGTTCCTGATCCACGGCCCCACCGGCGCGGGTAAGACCACCGTGCTGGACGCGCTCTGCTACGCCCTGTACGGCAGGGTGCCCGGCAGGCGCGACAGCGCCAAGAGCCTGCGCTGCGACCACGCGCCCCCCGGGCGTGGGCCCAGCGTGGCACTGGAGGTCACGGTGCGGGGCCGCAGGCTGAAGATCACCCGGTCACCGGCCTGGCAGCGCCCCAAGCTCAGGGGCACCGGCACGACCAGGGAGAACGAGAAGGCACTGCTCCAGGAGCTCGCGCCATCCGGGGAGTGGGTGGGGCTCACGACCAGGGTCGACGAGGCCGGGGAGTTCGTCGGCACCCTGCTCGGCATGAACGCCGAGCAGTTTCTCCAGGTCGCGATGCTGCCCCAGGGAGACTTCGCCAAGTTCCTGCGCGCCGACGGTGAGGAACGCCGCAGGGTCCTGGAGCGCCTGTTCTCGGTGAAGGTCTACGCCACCGCCGAGTCCTGGCTCGCCGAGCAGCGCACCGAGGCGTACCGCGAGCAGCAGGCCCTCCGCAAGGAGGTCGACTTCGCCGTCAAGCGACTGGAGGAGGCCGCGGGTCCCGCCCTGCTGGCCGCGCTGGACGCCCTCCCCGACTCGGAGCTCCCCGCGGAGTCGATGGAGCCGGCGGGATCGGTGGGGTTCACGGACTCCGCGAACCTCGTGGACTCCGGGAACCCCGTGGACTCCGCGATCCCTGCGAAGTCCGTGGAGGACGACCCGCTGGGGTGGGCCCGCGCGCTTGAGGACCTCGCGCGCCTGGAGGCCGCGCGGCTGGACGGGCAGGGAGCCGAGGGTGAGGCCGCCGTACGGCGGGCGCGCGAGAGCCTGGAGCGCGGTGCCGCGCTGGCCGACCGGCGACGGCGTCACACCGAGGCGCTGACCCGGAGCCGGGCGCTGGAGGAGACGGCCGAGGAACGCGCGGACCTGGAGATCATCCTGGAGGAGGCGGCGGCCGCCGACCGGGTGCTGCCGCTGATCCAGAGCGCCGAGCAGCGCGCCGAGGCCGCGTCCAAGGCCCACCGGCTGGCCGCCGACGCCGTCGCCCGGGCCCTTCCCCTCCTCGGTGCTCCCGTCGACCGGTGGGGCGTCGTCCGCGACCGCACCGGCACCGCTCATGACGGCGACGGTGCGGCGGGTGCGGGCCATGGCGACGAGACCCGCGCCCACGCGGGCGGTGGCGCTCATGGCGACACCCGTGCCGACATGGGCGCCGATGTTTACGGCGAGACTCGTGATCACGCGGGTATAGGCGCTCACGGTGATGTCCGTGACCATACGGATGCCGGTGCGGACCGCCGCCATGCGGTGCTCGGCCACCTGGTCGCGCTGGAACGCGACCGCCAGAGCGAGATCACCCGCCTGGGCGAGCTACGAGCGGAGGAGTCACGCCTGGCGGGAATCGTTCAGGAGCGTGAGAGGGCCGCTCGCGAGATCGCCGAGCTGGCCGCCGCGCAGGCGGAGGCCGACGCCCGCCTGGAGGTCCTCCCCGGCCTCCGCCGTGAACTGGACGAACGCCTCACCGCCGCACGCCTGGACGCGGCCCGCGTCCCCGCGGCCGAGTCGGCGGTGGAGACCGCCGCAACCCGTCTCCGGGCGGCCGAGCAGCGTGACCACCTCGCCGCCGACCTGTCCGCGGCCCGCACCGACCTCGCCGCCGGCTTGGCCGCCCTCTCTCCCGAGGTTCGCGGACCCTTGGGCCTCGACGAGGTTGGCGAGGCCCTCGGCCTCGAGGACGTCCGTGAAGCCCTGGAGCCCGGTGGGCCTCTCGACCCCGACGAGGTCCGTAAGGCTCCCGACCTCAAGGAGATACGTGAACACCTCGACCCCGGGAAGGTTCGTGAGGTTCTCACCGTCCAGGAGAGGGAGTGCGGGCGGGAGTTGGCCGCACTGGAGGGACTGCGGGCCGAGGAGGCCCGGCTGGCCGAGCTCGACGGGCTGATCGCCGCGTTCGACGCGGAGCTCCCTGAGGTGGTCCGGGAGGAGGCCGAGGTCCGCGAGATCCTGGAGAGGCTGCCCGCCGCGTCGGCGGAGGCGTCGGCCAGGCTCGGCGAGGCCAGGGCCGCCGCGGCGGGGGTCCCGGCGGCGCGGGCGAGCGTCGACACCGCCACCGCGGTGCTCACCGCGGCACGGCGCCGCGAGATTCTCCGCGCCGAACTGGAGTCCGCCCGCGCCGCGCAGACGGACGCCGCCGACTTCGCCCAGACGCTCCGCGACCGGCACCTGGACATCCGGCAGTCCAGGATCGACGGCATGGCCGCGGAACTCGCCGCGAAGCTCACCCCAGGCGACCCCTGCGCGGTCTGCGGCTCACCCGAACACCCCGCTCCCGCAGCCCCGGCCGACGAGGCACCCACCGCCGACGACGAGCGCGTGGCCCAGAGCGCCTACGAGGCGGCCATGGAACGCCGCCAGGCCGCGGGAAACACCGTCACGACGCTGGTCTTGCGTCTCGACGAGGCCCTGGCCGTCGCGGGTGAGACGACCGGGGAGGAAGCTGGGGAGATCCTCGCCGAGACCGGCAGGAAGCTTGAGGCGCTGACCTCGGCGGCGAGCGGCGAAGAGACTTTCGCCGCCGAGGTGGAGCGGATCACCGCCGAGCTGGAGGACGCGAGGACCCGGGCGGCGGAGATCGCCAGGCGGCTCGCCGAGGGTCACGCCCACCGCATGAGCCGGCAGACCGAGCGCGAGCGTCTCACCGCCCGCCTGGACGACGCCCGGGGCGCCGACCCCACGGTGCGGGCCCGCCGCGACCGCCTGGCACGGGAGGTCGTGCACCTGTCCGCCGCGCTCGCCGCCGCGACCCGCGTGATCGAGCTCGCCGCCGCCCACCGCGAGGCGAGCGACAGGACCGGCCTGGCCGTACGGGACGCCGCGGACGAGCTCGCCGGGGCGGAGCGGGCACTGGCCGCGCTGCGCGAGTCGGCGCGGGCCGAGACGGTGCTGGCGGCCGAGGCCGAGCGGGTCGCCGCCGAGTCCGAACGGCTCGGGGAGCGTTCACGCGAGCTCGCCGTCGGGCTGGCCTCCCGTCGTACGAACGCGGAAAGGCTCGCCGCCGAGGCCGAGCGGCTGGCCGGGCGCCTCGACGAGGCGCGAGGCGAGGATCCGACGCTGGTCGCCAGGCTGGACCGGCTCGCCGACGAGGCCGAGTTGCTGCGGGAGGCCGTCGAGGCGGTCAGGGACGAGCGGATCGCCGCCGAGGAGCTTGTGACGGCCCGTAACCAGGCGCTGGGCGCCGTCGTCGAGGTGGGTTTCCTCGGGCTCGACGACGCCCGCGCGGCCCTCCGCTCTTCCGGCGAGCGGGGGGAGAAGACCGCCCGGCTCCGCGAGCTCGCCCAGGAGGGCGCCGCGGTCGCCGCGATGCTCGCCGACCCCGAGCTGGTCGCCGCGGCGGCCGAGCCGGAACCCGACCTCGCCGGGCTGCGCGACGCGCGGGACGCGGCCGACGCCGCCCACGCCCGCCTGCTGTCCGAACGGGACCGGGGCGAGGCCCGCCTCGCCCGGCTGGCCGCGCTCCGCACCGAGCTGGCCGAATGCCTGCGACGCTGGGAGCCCGCCGACGAGCGGCACCGCCTGACAGAACGGCTCGCCACCCTGACCGGCGGTAACTCCGCCGACAACCGGTGGAAGATGCGGCTGTCGTCGTACGTGCTCGGCGAGCGCCTCGGCCAGGTGGTCGCGTCGGCGAACGAACGGCTCGACCACATGTCGGGCGGGCGTTATCTCCTGGAGCACAACCGTGACCGTTCCGCCGGAGACCGGAGCAGGTCCGGCGGCGGGCTCGGCCTGCACATCCTGGACAGCTGGACCGGCGTGGGCCGCGACCCGGCGACCCTCTCCGGCGGCGAGAGCTTCATCACCTCGCTCGCCCTCGCCCTCGGCCTCGCCGACGTGGTGAGCGCGGAGGCCGGGGGAGTGGAGATCGGCACGCTCTTCGTCGACGAGGGCTTCGGCACCCTGGACGAGGACACCCTCGACGGGGTGCTCGACATCCTCGACGGCCTGCGCGACGGTGGTCGTGCGGTCGGCATCGTCAGCCATGTCGCCGAGTTGCGCACCCGGGTGCCCGCGCAGCTGCACATCCGCAAGGAACGCCGGGGCTCGACGGTCCGTCAGTGACGCCCGACGACGACACGGCCCGGGGGAGGCCGGTGAGGTCGTCCGTCCGAACGACCTCGGACGTGTCCACCGTCCGAACGACCTCGGACGACGACCGGGCCCTCGCTCTTCGAGCAGGGGCCCGTTCTCGTCCGCCCGCGATCGGTTCAGATGTCCGTCCGGAGAGGGGCTTCGAAGCGGGTCAGCCAGGTGGTGAGGAGTGATTCGAGGTGTGCGGCCTCCTCGGGGGTCAGCTCGTCGAGGAGGCGGCGTTCGTTGCGCATGTGCTCGGCGAACGCCCGGTCGATCAGTTCCCTGCCCGCGCGGGTGAGCGCGACCACCCGCCCGCGGCCGTCGCTCTCGCTCGGGCGGCGGGTGACCAGCCCGTCACGTTCGAGCCGGTCGATGCGTTTGGTCATCGCGCCGGTGGTGACCATGGTGAAGGCGGCGAGCTCTCCGGGGGCGCGCTCGAAAGGCGGGCCGCCGCGTCGCAGGGTGGCGAGGACGTCGAACTCTCCCTCGCCGAGCCCGTAGCGCCGGTAGACGACGCAGAGTTGTTCGGTGAGGTGTCCGGCGAGGCGGTGCAGGCGCCCGATCACACCCTGCGGGCTCACATCCAGGTCCGGCCGTTCGCGAGCCCATTCCTGCTGGATGCGGGCCACGTGGTCCAGGGGTTCGCTCATGTCTGGAGTGTAGCTTCCAGGGAAGCTATATTGTCTTCCATGGAAGCTAATTTCCGCTGGGCGTCGGTCACGGCGATGGCGCCGATCGCGTGGGGGACGACCTACTTCGTCACCCACCAGTTCCTCCCGCCCGGCTACCCGCTGTACGGGGCGGTCATCAGGGCGCTGCCCGCGGGACTGCTGCTCCTCCTCATCGGCAGGAGGCTTCCCCGGGGGACGTGGTGGTGGAAGTCCCTGGTCCTCGGGACTCTCAACATGAGCGCGTTCTTCGCGCTCGTCTACCTGGCGGCCCAGCTGCTTCCGACGAGCGTCGCCTCGACGATCATGGCGACGTCGCCCATCGTGATGATGCTCCTGGCCTGGTCACTGCTCTCGGAGCGCCCGCGGATCCCGCACCTGGCCGGGGCCGGCGTCGGTATCGCGGGGGTCTGCCTCATGCTGCTCACCGGTGCGGCCGCCGTCGCCCCCCTCGGTGTGCTCGCGTCCGTCGCGGCCCTGGTGATGTCGTCGTTCGGATACGTGCTGGCCAAGAGGTGGAGCACCGAGGTCGACGTGCTTTCCTCGACCTCGTGGCAGCTCGTCGCCGGAGGTCTCGTCCTGCTGCCCTTCGCCGTCGCGGTGGAGGGCGCTCCGCCGAGCCTGGACGGACCCGAGATCCTCGGGTTCGTCTATCTCAGCGTCATCGCGACGGCTCTCGCCTTCGTCGCCTGGTTCGCCGGACTGCGGCACCTGTCGGCGGGAACGGTGGGACTCGTCGGGTTGCTGAACCCGGTGACCGGGGTGCTGCTCGGCACGATGATCGCCCGAGAGGTGCTCACCGCGCAACAGCTCTGCGGGCTGGTGCTGGCCCTCCTCGGGATCCTCCTCGGACAGCCCGTCGCGGCACGCCTCGTCGCGTTCGTCCCGGCCGGCAGGAAACACCGGACGCGCCCGGCGCGGGCGGGCCGGTCAGGGGGTGCGGCGCAGGGGCGGACGTCGGGCCCAGGTGGCCCAGCGCCAGAGCCATTCCAGCGGGCCCTGGCGGTAGCGGCGCAGCCAGAGCGTGGACACCAGCCACTGGGGGACGAGAACGGCTCCCGAGATCAGGAGCACCGTCGCCGATGACCAGTCCTCCGGTGAGCCGCCGACGAGGTGGGCGGCCCCCAAAACGAGGAGCGTGGCCGACAGGTAGTTGGTCAGCGCCATCCGGCCCAGCGGCGAGAAGACCTTCCGCAACGCCGCCCCGAGCGGTGTCTTGAGCGCGAGCAGCAGGACACACACGTAGACACCCGCCATCAGCAACCCTGCGAGGCCGAACCAGGTGTTGAAGTACGCCTCATCGGCCCGTGTCCCGACCTGCAGCCACACGGCGGGCACCGCCCCCGCCGTGAAGAGCACGGCGAGCGCGGCCGGGACACGCACCGAGCGCTCCATCCGGTCGATCACGCCGTACCGGGTCAGCGCCGAGCCCAGCAGGAACAGTCCCGGCACCAGCGGCACCCCGTTACCGCCCAGGATCAGCGGCGTCGCGACGAGGACGGCGGCGAGCCCGGCGACGGCCCGGCGCGGCAGCCAGGTCGAGGGCAGCAGCACCACCAGGCCGACGACGGCGTAGACGGTGAGGATGTCGCCCCGCCACAGCAGGAACATGTGAGCCAGGCCCACGGCGAGCAGGACCAGGAGCCGACGCAGCAGGAGCACCCGAGGGCGCGGGGCATGGCGCCCCGCGGAGTCCAGCAGCAGCGAGAAGCCGACGCCGAACAGCACGGAGAAGATCGGAAAGAAGCGTTGGTCGACGAAGAGGCCCAGCCCCAGCCAGGAGTCGTCCTGACCCGCCGTCACCACAGGCCGCATGACATCTGTGGTCTGGATCATGTGGGCGATCGGCCTGACGTTGGCGAGCAGGATTCCGCACAGGGCGAACCCGCGCAGCACGTCGAGCGCGACGACCCGCGACCGGCCGGTGGAGGTCGTCATGGGGTGTCCCGACCCGGTGGCCTCCGGCGTCGGGGGAAGCGTTTCGTGTGGCATGGGACCTCATCCTGCGGACCCGGGCTCGCTTCCATATCGGCGGAAAGCAGGGAAAGGACCGTACTTTCGGCCGGTACTCGCCGATGGGGTGCCTCACCTAGCCTGAACGCCGTGCGTGTTCCCGATCTGTCCAAGACGGCGGCCGACGCCGGGCTCGGCGTCGTGTTCGCGGTCGCCGTGGCCTTCCAGGCGTACCAGGTCGCCGACAGCTGGGGCGCCGAGCACTCGCCGTTCGGCGCGGTGGTCGCGGCCTCGGTGTGCGCGCTCGCCCTGATGCGCCGCCGCGACCCGCTGTGGACCGCCGTCGCAGGCCTGGCCGTGGCCGCGCTCGCCGTCCTCGCCACCCGTCTCGTCCACCTGCCCGCGGAACCCAGCCCCGCCGCCTCCCTGGGGCTCGCGGTGCTCGTCGGCTCCGCGGTCAGGACGCTGCCCGTCCGCGCGGCCTGCGCGGTGGGCGCCGGGGGCCTGGCCGTGGTGGCGAGCGGCCTCCTCGCCAACCCCGGCTCGGCCGTGCCGGTGCTGAGCGGTCTGCTCTGGCTCGTCGCCGTGGCGGCCGGGACCGGTCTCCGGTCGCTCGCCGCCCGGCGGCGTACCGTCGCCGGGCGGATACGGCGTGCCGAACGCCTTGAGCTGGCCAGAGAGCTGCACGACGTCGTCGCCCACCATGTCACCAGCATCGTGCTCCAGGCCCAGGCCGCCCAGCTCGTCACCGCCAGGCACCCGGAGAAGGCGACCGGTTCCCTCGCCGACATCGAAACGGCGGGCTCGGAGGCCCTGGCCGCCACCCGTCGCGCGGTCGGTCTCCTGCGCGACGCCGCTCTTACCGACGCTCCCGCCGCCGCCGAGGGCCGCGAACGGCTCGGCGAGCACCGATGACACCGCCCCTGCCTGCCGGGGGGCGTCGGTGCCGTCGATGTCGTACGGTGCCGTTCGTGTCCGTCAGGGCACCTCGGCGTCAGACGACACCGCCCGAGCCCGGCAGGGGGCACGGATGACCATCCGGGTGCTGCTCGCCGACGACCAGGCGATGATCCGGGCCAGCCTGCGGACCATTCTCGAAGACCAGCCGGACATCACCGTGGTCGCCGAGGCCGGCGACGGTGTCGAAACGATCGAGCAGGCCCGCAGGACGCGTCCGGACGTGTGCCTGGTGGACATCCAGATGCCCCGCCTCGACGGGATCGAGGTCGCCCGCGCCCTGGCGGAGGCCCCGACCAAGGTGGTGATGGTCACCACGTTCGACCTGGACGAGTACGTCCACGGCGCGCTGCGCTGCGGCGCGGCCGGATTCGTGCTGAAGGACGCGGGCCCCCGCCTGCTGGTCGAGGCCGTACGGGCCGCGTACACCGGCGACGCGCTCATCTCACCGTCCATCACACTGCGACTGCTGCACCACCTCGCCGACCGCGGAGCCCGGACCGAGATCCGCGTGCCCGCGCAGCCCCTGACCGCACGGGAGACCGAGATCGTCCGGGCGATCGGCAGGGGACGCACCAACCAGGAGATCGCCGACGGGCTGTTCATCTCGCTGAGCACGGTCAAGGGGTACGTCTCGGGCATCATGGTCAAGCTCGGTGTGCGCAACCGGGTCGAGATCGTGGCCTGGGCCTGGGAGAGCCGCCTGATGAACGCGAGATGACACGGAATGCCGGGGGCGCCTTGAAGGACGATCCGGTAACCGGTCGGCATCGGATGCGGTGATAACCGCGACATGCGGGATCAATCATCGGGTAGGCATGCCCCATGGCTTCTTCATCTTCCTCACGGCACGAGGGGTGGTTACTGGCCGGGCGGTACCGCCTCGTGGCAGGCCTGGGCAAAGGCGGTATGGCCACGGTGTGGCAGGCCCACGACGAGCTCCTCGATCGTGAGGTCGCGGTCAAGGAGGTCACGATCCCGGACCACCTGACCGGGCCGGAGCGCGAGGTCCTGCTGGAGCGCACCATGCGGGAGGCTCGCCTCGCCGCGCGGCTGAACCACCCCAACATCGCCGCGGTGTACGACGTGGTGCGGGCCGACGACGACTGCTTGTGGATCGTGATGCAACTCGTGCGCTCACGCAACCTCGCCGAGATCCTCGCGGAGGAGGGACCACTGCTCGCCCCCACCGCCGCGCGCATCGGGCTGGAGGTGCTGTCGGCGCTGGAGGCCGCCCACGAGGTCGGCATCACACACCGCGACGTCAAACCCGCCAACATCCTGTTCACCGATGACGGGCACGCGATCCTGACCGACTTCGGGCTCGCCATCGCCGTCGACGAGGATGTGTCGCTCACCAGTGTGGGAATGGTGGTGGGGACGCCCGCCTACATCGCCCCCGAGCGTGCCGCCGGCCTCGAATCGAACGCGGAAAGCGACCTGTGGTCCTTCGGGGCCACCCTGTACGCCGCCGTGGAGGGGCGTTCCGCGTTCGGACGAGGCACCGCACTCGCCACCCTCGCCGCCGTACTGACGGCCGACCCCGAACCGTTCCGGAACGCCGGCCCCCTGGCACCCGTCATCACCGGCCTGCTCGAAAAGGATCCCGCCCGGCGCACCGACCTCGCCCGTGCCAGGACGCAGCTGGAGGGGGTGGCCACGCTGTGGGAGTGGGAGGCGGGCAGCGCCGCCGCACCTCTCCTCGCCGCTCGCGTCGCGGAGCCGACCCTCGACCAGGGGCCTACCGGCCAGTCCAAGGCCGACCTCCGTTCCACGGGGCAGCACCTTCGCGAGGACGCCGACCGTCACACGGGTCGGCACCTTCGCGAGGACGCCGGTCGCCGTTCCCCGGGGGACCGCGCCCGTGAGGATGCCCGGCACACCCCGGCGCGTCAGCGGAACACCGAACGTCGGCGCCTGTCGGCGGGTGTCGCGGCCCTGGCCGTCGGCATTATCGTCGCCGCCGCCGTCACCGCCGAATGGCGCGGTTCGGGGACGAGCGGGGCGGGCGGACCTGAGCGGGTCACTCCCTCCAGCGCCGCCTCCGTCACGACGCCGCAACCCTCCCGTACTCCGGATCCCTCGGAGACCCCGGAGCCCTCGAAGACACGGCAGGTGCTCGACGAACGGCATTCCACCGTCATGTCTCGCCGCGCAGGACGGACCGAGGTCGCCCCCAGGACTGCCACCGGGGCTCCCAGGATCGGCACGTCCGGGCCTGTCGCGAAGAAGGCGAACCCGAACAAGTACCGGAATCCGGCGCAGCGCGGCAACGGTCAGGGGAACAACCAGGGCAACCAGGGCAACCGGGGGAACGGCAAGAGCAACTAGCCGGGCACCCCGGGCGGGCCGTTTCGCGGACGAGGCGAAGGCGCCGCCCCGTTCGCTTCCCGGAGAGAGCCTGCCCGTCCGTTCCGTGCCGGAGGTTCCCGGGTGAACACCGGCATGCCGGTGTTCACCCGGCATTGTTCCCCGGGCGGTTCGTCACCCGTCCGTGTAGAGACAGAACGGGTGCCCGGCGGGATCGAGAAGGACCCGGACGTCGTCCTGCGGCTGGTAGGCGGCGAGTGTCGCGCCCTCCCCGAGCGCGTGGGCGACCGCGTCGTGAAGGTCGCCGACCTCCAGGTCGAGGTGCATCATCATCTGCTGCGAGCCGTCGGCGGACGGCCAGACGGGGCGTACGTAGTCGGTGGATGTCTGGAACGCCAGATACGCCCCCTCGTCGGCTGACGCGACCGTGACCCAGTCGACTTCGTCCTTGGTGATCCTCCAGTCGAGAAGGCGCGCGTAGAACCGCGCGAGTGCCTGTGCGTCGGGTGCGTCGAGCACCACACTCCATCTGTGAGCAATCGATCGTCCACGCATGGCCGCGTGCTGCCCGGAAAGACGTTCGGATAACCCCTGATGACACGGAGCGCGGGCGACGGGTGTCCGTGCTGCCCGCGTCCCGTGCCGCCCGGCGGGTGTTCGTGTCGCCCGCGCTCTGTGCCGCCCGGCGGGTCAGCCGTCACCGGGGCCCCCGGGGCGGTGGATCACCAGGCGACGGGGAACGCCGACAGGCCGTACACGACGTTGAAAGAACGAAACTCCGGCTCGCCCGCCTCACGCAGCCCGGGGAAACGTTCGAACAGGGCGGAGAACGCGATGCGCATCTCCATCCGGGCCAGCGGCGCCCCGATGCAGTGGTGCGCGCCGTAACCGAACGCGACGTGGGCCAGGTCGGGCCGTTCGATGTCGAGTCGCTCCGGGTTCTCGGTCAGTGCCGGGTCGCGGTTGGCGGCGGGGAGGGAGACCACCACGACGTCGCCCTTCGCGATCGGCACGCCGCTGATCTCGGTGTCGGCCATGGCCACCTTGGTGGCGCCCTGGTGGACGATCGTCAGCCACCGCAGCAGCTCCTCGACCAGGCCGCCGGCCCTGCCGGGGTCCTCGCGGAACAGGCCGAGCTGTTCGGGGTGTCGCAGCAACGCCAGAGTGCCCAGGCCGATCATGTTGGCCGTCGTCTCGTGCCCGGCGACCAGCAACAACCCGCCGATGCCGACCAGTTCGTCGGTCGTGAGGTCATCGCCGTGCTCGCGGACCAGCATGCCGATCAGGTCCTCACCCGGCTCGGCCCGCGCCCGCCCGACCAGCCCGGTCATGTAGGCGATCAACTCCATCTGAGCCCTCCCGCGCTCCTCGGGCGAGCGGTTGAAGTCGAGGACCGCGACGCTGCTGGCCTGGAAGGCGTCTCGGTCCTCGTAGGGCACCCCGAGCAGTTCGCAGATGACCAGCGAGGGGATCGGGGTGGCGAACTGGGAGACGAGATCGGCCGGCGCGCCGGTACGTTCCATCGCGTCCAGATGGTCGGCGACGATCTCGCGGACCCGGGGCTCCAGACGACGGATGCGGCGCATCGTGAACTCGGGGGTCAGCATGCGGCGTAACCGGGTGTGATCGGGTGGATCCATCATCAGCAGCGCGCCCGCGCGGATACGTTTGGTCTGCTCCTCACTCATGGGCGGCAGGTTGATGCCGCTGGCGTAGCTGAACAGTTCGGCGTTCCTGAGTACGGTGCGCACGTCGTCGTAACGGGTGACCAGCCAGGCATCCTGGCCGTAGGGCGTGGCAACGCGTCGCAGGCCGGGTTCCTCGCGGGCGGTGGCGAGTTCGGGATCGGGGTGAAACTCCTGGCGGCGCATGTGAAGGGGCAGCATGTCGTCTCCTGAGGGGATCGGCTACCCCCACAAGATCTCGTCAATGGAACGAGCGTGCAATCCCAGCCGATGGTGTCCTTCGTGGTCGTCGAGAGGGGCAAGGGCACCCGCCGCCGGAGCGTGGTACTCACCGCTGAGGAGGGCTCGCCCCCACCACGGTGAGGGCGGACAGCCGGGCCGCCTCGGCGAGCGCGTCGGGCCGGGCCGCCGGGCCACCCTCGGCGTCCTCCAGCGCGACCTTCGCCCTTCGGTCTCCCGGTCGGCCATGCGCCCAGCGCCTTGAGCGCCTCGTCAAGGCTTGAGGTCGAGCTGGATGCGGTGGACGGTGGTCAGGAAGCGCTCGAAGTCGGCGACGACGGCCTCGCCGTACTCGCCGGTGTCGCGAATCCGGATCTTCAGAGGGCGTCCGAGATGCTCGGCGGTGATCCGGTAGCGGCCGATGGGCACGTCCAGCACCCCCGAGCCGTCGCCGCTGCGCTCGGCCCGGCGGGTGATGACCTCGCCGGCCGAGCCGTCGATCAACGGTCCCTGCGGAGTCAGGGTGAGCGTGACGTCCTCGTCCTGCAGGAAGGTCTGCGGGTCCTGCGGGTCGTAGGACTCCAGGTGGAAGAGGACCATGCTGCCGTAGAAACCCAGTCCGTCGGAGCGCTCACCGGTGAGCCGCCAGGTGAAGTCGCGGATCGCACCGTCCGCACCGACGAAGGAGGCGTCGTCGTGAGGGGTCAGGTCCATCGTGTAGGCGCGGCCCTCGAAGCGGCGGGTCACGATGCCGGTCACCCGGAAGGTGGCCGCGGCGACGTCGCTGCTCACCCGATAGCGGCCGTCCTCGTCGGTCGTCACGACCAGGTTGCTGTTGTACAGCAGCCGGTTGTCGGCGACGATCTCCGCGCCCGCGACGGGCCTGCCCGCCGCGTCGACGACCCGTCCCTTGAGCACTCCGGCCTCAACCTGCGCCGCCCCGGCCTGCCGCTCCGCGGTGGTCTCTCGCCCTGCATCGGCCGTACCCGTCATCCGCTCCCCGCCTTCGAACGCGCAGCCGCTCAGGGCCGCGATGAGAACACCCACGACAACCACTTCTCGCACGCCGGTGACCCTAGGCGCACGATCTTGTAATTCACTTGGAAGTGACGGTCCGGCGGATCGTCCGCGCGCCGCCCGCCTCGTCCGCGCCGCCGCCGCGAAGATCGTCTGACGCTCGGAGCCCGAATCGAGGGGACCACGAGGCCCTGTCGTGTCCGGCGCGGTCCTCGCGATCCTCGCGGTCCGGAGAAAACAACATGAACGCCCGTAGGCCGCACGCGTCGCCGACTTCCGCCCGTGACCACGCGCCGGCGTTCACTCCAGAGCGTGGCACTTACCGTCGGGGAGGGCTCACCCCCGCCACGGTGAGGGCGAACAGCCGGTCCGCCTCGGTGGCGGGGTCCGGGTGGTGCTCCGTGGCCAGGGCGATGCCGGTGATCAGGTTGAGCAGGTCGGTGATGGTCACGCCCGGTGCGAGGGCGCCGTCGTCCGCGGCGCGGCGTGCCAGGGGGGCGCCCGCCTCGGTGAGTTGCGCCGAGCAGCAGTTCTCGGGCGCCACGTCGGGGCCGGCCGCCCGCTCGCGGGTCAGTGCGATGGCCAGCCCCCGGATGGTCGCGGCGTCCGCGGTGACGGCGCGCAGCCACTCCAGCAGTGCGGCCCGGGTGTCGGCCCTCTCGGTCAACTCGCGGGCACGGGCGCACAGGGCCTCGACCCGCTCGCGGAAGACCGCCTGCAGCAGTGCGTGGCGGCTGGGGAAGTGACGGCGCACGGTGGCGGATCCGACTCCCGCGGTGCGGGCGATCTCCTCCAGGGACGCGTCGGCGCCGTACGCGGCGATCGCCTCCTCGGCCACGGCGAGCAGGCGCGCGTAGTTGCGCCGGGCGTCCGCCCGCTTGACGGGCATGGTCTCACCTCAACATTTGCTAAGTGGCGGGGTCCGCCGTATCTTACTCGAATATAAACGGCGGGGTCCGCCGTTTAGTGAACGCACACCCGAGGAGAGGCTTCATGCCCACCAATCCCGCACCCGTCCTGGTCACCGGCGCCACCGGACGGCAGGGGGGCGCCACCGCCCGCGCCCTGCTCGCGAACGGCGTCCCCGTCCGGGCTCTGGTCCGCGACCCCACGACCGACCGGGCACGGGCGGTCGAAGCGCTCGGCGCCGAACTGGTCACCGGCGACCTCGACGACCGAGACTCCGTGGTCAGAGCCGCGCGAGGAGCCCGAGCCGTCTTCTCGATGCAGATGCCCGCGCTGAAGGGAGACGCCTTCGACTTCGAAGGCGAGCTGACCCAGGCCGTCAACCTGGTCGAAGGGGCGCTGGCCGCGGACGTGCCGCAGTTCGTGCACACCTCCGTCACCGGCGCGGGGCAGCACGTCGAGACCCCCGGCTGGGCCGAGGGCCGCTGGGCGGCGCTTGAGCCCGGCCTCGCCGCCAAGTCCGGCGCACAGGACCGGGTGCGTGAGGCGGGCTTCACGCACTGGACGATCATCAAACCGGGCTTCTTCATGGAGAACTTCCTCCCGTCCCTGGCGTACCTGTTCCCGCGCGGCATCGAGGGCGGCCTCGCGACCGTGCTGAAGCCCGGCACCCGGCTCTCCCTTGTCACGACCGCCGACGTCGGCACGGCCGCCGCCGCGGCCATCGCCGAGCCGGAACGCTTCCACGAGGTCGAGCTGGAACTGGCCGGCGAATGTCTGACGATGGCAGACATCGCCGAGGTCCTCTCCCGCACCCTGGGCACCGAGGTGACCGCGCCCGACATGACCATGGAGGAGGCGGTCGCCGCAGGAATGCCGTGGGCGGGCGTCGCCTCCCACGAGTTCCTCAACGCGGCCGGTCAGCTCGCACGTCCGGAGTACGCGCGGGCCTTCGGCATCCCGCTCACGACCTTCGAGAAATGGGCGTACGAACACATGCAGTTCGCGGCCTGACACCGTCTGACGCCGCCCGGAGACGGCCGCTCTGACCGTCCCCGCTCGGAGGCCCTGGTCTCCGGCGGGTGGTCCCCGGTCGCGGCGCGCGTCCGCGCCGCGACCGCGGGACGCTCACCGGCTCACCGGCTCACCGCGGAGGCCAGGGCACGCACCCGTTCGGCGTGCAGGTCGTGGCCGATGACGACCGGCGGCTCGTTGTACGGCATGGCGTCGGAGGAGCGGCGCAGCTTGACGTACTGCCCGCAGGCGTCGACGGCGTACGGCTCCATGTCGTCCTGCAGCGCGCCGATCACCGTGATCCCGTACGTCTCGCCGATCCTGCGGAACAGCGCCACCGCCTCCCTGCGATGCTCCTTGCCGAGGTTGCGACCCAGCTCGTCGAGGACCAGGCACAGGTGCCCGCCCCCCGAGGACGCGATCGCCGCCGCGCAGACCAGCTTCACCGCCTTCTCGTCCATCAGCGCGGTGTTGGCCCGCCGGTTGTACGGCACAAAGCCCTGCCCCTCGCCCCTGCGCCACTTGGGCGTCACCCGCCACGCCCAGCGCTGCTCGGGGTCGGCGGGCGCGGGCGGGACGGGAAACTCCAGCGTCGCGCCGTAACCACCGTAGGAGGTGTCGAGTTTGTCGAACTCCTCGGCCACCCGGGTCAGCCGCGCCTTGATCGCGGCGGTCAGCGCGGCCCGGTGCACGGCGGTGGACTGGGCGGCCTCCTCGGCACCCCTGGCAGCGGCCGTCAGGTCGCGCTGCCGGGTGACGATCTGCGTCTCGATCTGGCGGCGCCGATGCCGCTCGTACTCCTCCTGACCACGCAGGTAGGAGGCGAGTGTGGAGCACACGCCGGGGAACGTCGCCTGCTCGCGGGCGGTGCGCCCGGCACCGGGCGCGGTCCGTTCGCCGACCAGGAAGCGCAGCTCCTCGGGCATCTCCTCGTCCTCGCCCGGGAAGGTGGGGAAGGTGTCGCGCAGCGCCTCGTCCAGGTGGCGTTCGGCGGCCCGCCACCACTCCTCGGACGTGAGCGGACGCTCCTGCTCCTCCAAGGCACCCAGCCACTCGCGGGCTCCGTCGAGGGTGCCACCCCAGTCGCCGGCCAGCGCGTCCAGCCCGAGCGCGTCGCGGTCGGCGGCGATCCTCGCCGCCTGTGCCGCGGCCTGGTCGCGGTCGGACTCGTACCTGGCCCTGCGCCCCTCCAGACGCTCGATCTCCATGCTTCTCGTACGGGCGCGGAAGTCCAGGGTGCTCGCCCGGCGCTCGGCCTCGTCGACCTTCGGCGCGATCTTGGCCAGCGCCTCGGACAGCTCGGTGAGCGCGCCTCGGCGCTCGGCGAGCCGCCGCTCGATGTCGGCCAGCTGCACGGACGCCTTCGCCCCCTCAAGCCTCCTGCCTGCCTCGGCCACGGCGTCCTCGGCGGCCCGTACCACCGCCGCCGCGCTCTCCTGCGCGTCGCGCGCCCGGTGCAGCCGCTGCTCGGCCGCCTTGATGCGGGCCTCCCTGCCGGTGACGGCCACCTCGAACGATCCCACCACGGTGACGCCCGCCGCGCTGACCAGCACGGACCCCGGCAGCGCGTCCAGCGCCCGCGCCGCCGCCTCCAGGTCGGCCGCGTCGACGACGACCGTGTGCTCGTGCGGCCATCCGCGGGCTCCCAGCGCGGGCGCCGCCCGGCCGTCCCGACCCGGCGCGCTCTCGTCGTCGCGCGCCTGCTCGGCGACGTCGATCGCGTCGAGCAGGCCGGTCGCGCCGACACCCGCCTCGGCGAGCGCGTTGAGCTGGGCCGCCGCCGGGCCGCCCTCGGCGTCGTCCAGCGCGGTCTTCGCCCCCTCGGCCTCCCGGTCGGCCACGCCCAGCGCTTTCAGCGCCTCGTTCAGCCGCGTCCTCGCTGCGGTCAGCTCCGCACCGGCCGTCGTCACGTCGCGCCCGTCGGCCAGGCGGCGCTGCTCCTCAAGACCGGGGATCCAGCCGCGCAGCTCGTCGACCGAGTTCTCCGCCACCGCCCGGTCGGCGTCCAGCTTCGCCGCGCGCGCCTGCAGTGCGCTCAGCTCCCTGCGGGCCTCGGCCAGCCCGCGCTCCAGCGTGTCGTCCTTGAGCGTGGCGATCTCGGCCCTCACCTCGCCGATCGCCTCGGTGGCACGCGCGCCCGCCGCGTGGACCCGGTCCAGCTCGGCCGCGAGCGCCTCGTCCCGCTGCCCGGCGTCGGTGAGCCTGCGCGCCAGCCGCCCCCGCCAGCAGCGCAGCGCGTCGGCCAGCCGGACGCGGGCACGGTCACGCCTGTCGAAGGTCTCCAGGAGCGTATGGGACTCGGCCTCGAACTCCCGCAGCAGCTCCACGGCCCGCGTCGCCCGCACCCGCCTGGCGTGCTCGTCGCGGCGGGCCTCCCGCTCCTGGTCGAGCTCGGCGTCCAGGCCGGTCAGCGCGGCGATCGCCTCGAAGACCCGCTCGGGGGAGATCTCGTTGAGCGGCTGGGAGAGCAGGTTGGTGGCGACCTTGCTGCGTACCGAGGTCGACAGGAACGACACGCACCTGACGCGGTCGCCGTACAGGAACCTGGTCAGGTCACGCGCCACCACGTCGCGGCGCCCCGCCGAGCGGGGCAGCGCCGCCCACAGTGCGTCGGCCCGCGTCACCCGCTCCGCCTCCGAGGCCGCCACCGCCAGGTGCACCCCCTGGATCCAGCGGATCTCCAGGTGCGGGGCCTCCTGGTTGACCCGCAGCCACACGGTCACCGCGTCGTCCAGGGAGGCGTCGTCGGGGGAGCCGGCGTTCGGGTGCCCGATGCCCGGGGAGCCGCCGTTCACGAGAGCGGTGTCGTCCACGGGGTCGGCGCTCTCGGCAACGGTGTGGCCGGAGCCGGTACGGACGGAACCGGTCTGCGGGGAGCCGTCGCGTCCGATGTGCACGGAGACGGAGTCGGCCGGTGCGAAAACGCCGACGATGTAGCCGTGGTCGGCGCTGGCCCACGTGCGGCCGCCCCCGCCCGCCGCCAGCTCGGCGTTGAACAGCAGCTCGGAGACCGCCTTCGCGCCCGAGGCGAAACGCCACTGCTCGTCCCCGAGCAGCGCGGTGATCATCGCGATGAACGACGACTTGCCCGCGCCGTTGGAGTCCTTCGGCCCCGCGCCCGCGACCACGATCAGCGTGCCGGGAACGGTCGGCACCGGATGGGTCGAGAGCCGCGAGATGTTGACCGGCTGCACGGCGATCAGCACCCGGTCGCCCACCACGTTCTCGCTCGGGGCGGTGGCGCGAGTCGGCTCCACGGGGACCAAGGTCGCCTGCGTCCCCCCGCCCGCGTCCCGGGAACCTCCGATCTCCCCGCCCCGAGTGCCCTGCGTCCGGACCTTCCTGACGCGAGCGGCTCCGGTGACCTCGCCCTGGGAGGTTGCAGCCTGGGCGTTTTCGGCCCCGGCCGTGTCGGCGCGGGTTTCCGCGCCCCCGGCTCGGCTTTCGCGCGAGCTCTTCGCGGCCTGGTTCCGCTGCTCGGTCAACCCCGTCGTTCCTTTCTTCCATCCGGCTTCCGGCACCCGGAGCGCCGGATCTCCGGCACCCCGTCCCGGCTTCGGCTCGTCATGAGGGAGGGCCTCCTCGCGCCCGCCAGGCGGTCGGGCCGGCGGGACCCCGGCACCCCGTCATCGGGTCCGCTCACCGCCGGTTGGCCCGTACGGCCGCCGCCAGCGGGGTGTGCGGTCCCGCCGCGAGGATCAGCTCCTCCTGCAGGTGACGCCTGGCCTGCGGGGTGAGCCGGTGGAACTGCGGCCCCGGCACGTAACCCCCCGCCTCCTCGCCCGCCTTCACCTGGGTCACCAGACCCGCGTGGCGCAGGGTGCGCAGCGCGGCGTCCAGCTCGCCGATCGGCAACCTGGTGTGCCGCCGAAGCTCGTCGACCTGGGCGGGGAACGGCGAGAGCCAGCTGTCGGCGGGTAGCAGGCCGTCGGCCCGAGGGATCGCCACCGAGTGGATCAGCACGAGGACCAGAACCGCCCGCTCGGACTCACCCAGAGCCGAGCCCGCTCCCGTTCCCGAGCCTGTTCTCGCTTCTGCTCCCGCTCCCGGGAACGGGCCCGCGAGCGTCTCGGGCGCGTAACCCGAGATCCACGCGTCGCGGTCGTGGATCAGGACCCGGCCGCGACGCTCCAGCATCTCGGCGAGCGTACGGCGCAGCACCGGGTCGCGCAGCGCGGGAAAACGGGCCTCGTGCACCGGTTCGGCCGCGTGCTCCACCGCCATGAACGCCGCCACTACCTCGGCCCTGCGCCGCTCGTCGAACGGACCGAGCAGATCCTCGTCGACCTCCTCGGGGATCGTGACAGCGGCTCCCGTTTCCGCGTCGTCGAGAGCCTCCGCGACGACAGGGAGCACCTCCGGACCGCCGGGAACCTCCTCACCCGTGGGCAGGCGGCGCATCAGCTCCCGCAACTGGGCGTGAGACGTCGCGGGCCAGGAGGCGCACCGGGGGCCGAGCCGTACCAGCCCGTCGGCGACCTCCAGCCAGGCCGAGTCGTGCAGGCGGCGCAGCGCGCCGACCGCCCAGTTACGCATGAGGTCGTCGCCGCGCCCGATCAGTGCCCGGTATGCCGACAGCACGTCGTCCACCCTGGCCGGGGTGCCCGGCCAGGGGTCGGAGGCGAGATCGGTCCAGCAGCATCGCAGGGCCGCGGCCAGCACCCGCCGGGTCTCCCCGGATCGTTCCACCGCGACCGGCGCGACCTGGTATTCCTCCAGGAGCGACGGAGTCGCCCCGTCGGGCCAGACCGGCAGCGCGAGCCCTGTGCCGTCGTCGCGCCCCAGCCGCGCCATCCCGGCGGGAGCCGCCTCGCCTGCCGCGAGCGTGAGAGGTCCGCCCGTCCTGGCACGGACATGCGCCATCCGGGACGGCTCGACGTCGGCCGGTCTCGCCGCCCGCTCGTGCGCCGCCCCCGTGGCGACCACCCGGTCGTGCGCGGGAGACGTCGGGGGCGACGTGTGTCGCGGGTCAGCCGGCACCGCCGGTCCTTTCGAGATGGCCGTGGGAGAGCCAGGCGGGCTCACCGCCGGGGTCGGCGGTGAGGCCGTCGGACCAGCGCAGGCGGTACGGGGAGTCGGGACGCAGGTCGGCCGAGACGAGGTCTGCGAGCAGCCTGCGAGCGGAGACCCACTCGCCGTCGGCGGTGAGCAACTCCTCCAGACGGGCGGTGGGGCGCCCGGCGAGCGCGGCCTCGGCCACCGCGGTCAGGTGGTCGAGGCCGTCGACGCCGGGGTCGTGGGCGTCGGCGGTGCCGGGGTCGGGCAGGGCCGAACGCGGGGGAGTGGGCTGGGCGGGTGCCGGGCGAGGGCTCTCGTCCACGGCTCTGACGATCGCCGCCGGGTCGTGCCAGGGGGCGGGGGCGTCGAAGACGAAGCCGTCGAGCACGGAGGCCAGACGCTCCTTGCTCGCGGTCTGCGCGAAGGTGCGCCAGGTCTCCGCGGGAAGCAGCGTCAGGTTTCTCGTCGTGCCCGCCGAGTCGGCCAGGCGCCCGGCGGCGCGGCGCGAGGCGTCACTGTAGGAGTAGATCGCGGCGCGCAGTTCGGTGCAGGTGCGGTCGAGGTCGGGCCAGCGGGTGAGGATGGTGCCGTGCAGGCTCTGCGCCCGCCTGGCGATCTCCTCGGTGCCCCACAGCTTGGGCGCCTGCTCGCGCAGCTCCTCGATGGTGCCGCCGGTCAGCGTGATCAGCTCCAGCGCCCACAGCCGGAAGGCGCGCGACAGGTTCTGCGCGCTGGCGCGAGCCTCCTCCATCGTCGTGCGGGGGTCGGCCACGTTGAGGTCTTCGAGAGCGAGCAGGCGGTGCATCTCCGACTGGCCGCCGTCGTCCATCATCCGGCGGATGAACATCAGCCCCACCACGCTGGTGAACGACGCGCGGTAGCGGAGCTGGTTGGGTTTGGGGAACACCTCCCGGATCGCACCGAGGCCGCGCAGGACCCTGAGCCGGTTCTCGAACCGGTCGAGCGGGTAGGCCCGGCAGACGTGGCGCATCTGCTCGTGGGTCAGCCACTCCTCGCCCGCCTCGGCGAACGCCGCGAACAGCGTCTCGGCGATGTCGACCAGCGCGGGGTCGTCCACCACCGCGCCGCTGTCGCGGGCGAGCGCCGCGAACATGCGGCGGTAGGTCGAGAGCACGGCCTCCTCGGTGAGGGCCGAGTCGAGCGTGATCTCGTGGTTCGTCTCTGGCACGCGCCCTACCGTAAGGCTTGTGCCCGACAATCCTGACCCGGACCGCCGAGAAGTGCTCCACGGAGAGACGCGGCCGAACACGGGCCGTCCCGGTCCGGTGTCGGTGGCCCGCTCTGGCCTTCCGCTGCCGTGACCACCCAGGTCCGAGGTCAGGGAGTGGCGGTCGCGGGTAGGACCCCGGCCTGCCGGAGCCGGTCACGAGCGGCCTCGATGGCTTCGGGGGTGGTGGCGAAGACGCGGCCGGCCTGGTCGAGGTGGGCGATGACGCCGAGAGCGTGCAGGGGCTGGTGGTGCCCCTGGCGGATACCGGAGACGTAGACGGTGATGCCACGGCGTTGGAGCCGTTCTATGGCGTCGCCGAGGACCAGGGCGCCACTGGCGTCGATGGTGGTGACGCGGGACATGCGCAGGATCACGACGGAGACGGTGGCGACCTCGGAAAGCTCCAGCAGGAAACGGTGGGCCGCGGCGAAGAACAGCGGACCGTCCAGGCGGTAGGCGACGATGTGCTCGGAGAGCAGGGCGTGTTCCTGCTCGCTGTGATCGCCGGGCGACTCGGGATGAATCGGCGTCATGTCCAGGCGGACGTCGCGCGCGATGGAGCGCAACGCCAGCGCACCGGCCACGATCAGGCCGAGAATGACGGCTTGGACCAGGTCAAGCGCCAAGGTGGCGATCGCGGTCAGCACCAGGACGACGGCGTCGCGGCGGGTAGAGCGGATCATGGCTTTGACCGAGCCGACCTCCACCATCCGCACCGAGGTGGCCAGCAGCACGCCGGCCAGCGCGGCGAGCGGGATCCGGGAGACCAGGTCGGCGGCGAGGAGCACGATCACGGTCAGGATGCCCGCGTGGGCCAGCGCGGCCAGCCGTGACTGGGCGCCGGAGCGGACATTGACCGCGGTACGGGCGATGGCGCCGGTGGCCGGGACGCCGCCGAACAGCGGGACGACGAGGTTGGCCAGACCCTGGCCGAAAAGTTCCCGGTCGGGGTCGTGCCTGTGGTTGACGCTCATGCCGTCGGCCACGGCGGCCGACAGCAGCGACTCCAGCGCGGCCAGGGCCGCGACCGCGACCGCCGGAGCGAGCAGCGAGCTCAGCGCGCCCATGTCCATGAAGGCCAGCGAGGGAGTGGGCAACCCGGCGGGCAGTTCTCCGATGCGCGCCACCGGCGGATCGACCACCTGCGTGAACAGGGTGGCGGCGGCCACGGCGACGAGGGAGAAGGGTACGGCGGGCCGCCATCGCGCCCCCAACAGCATCACCGCGGCCACCGCCAGGGCGATGGCCGGGGCCCACCACAGCGGCCGGACGAGGAAATCCCGCGCGGCCTGCCAGGCCACGGCGAGGACCTTGTCCCCCTCCGGGATCGGCACGCCCAAGGCGGACGGAACCTGCTGCAGGCCGATCACACAGGCGATGCCAATGGTGAAGCCCTCCACCACGGGGGCCGGCACCAGTGCCATGTACTTGCCCGCGCGGCTCAACGCCAGCGCGATCAGCATCAGCCCCGCCAGCACACCGACCATCAGCACACCGGAGGCGCCGTGAGCATGCATGATCGGCACCAGCACCACTGTCATCGCCCCGGTCGGACCGGACACCTGCAGGCTCGAACCGCCGAACAGCGCCGCCAGAATCCCGGCGACCACCGCGGTGGCCAGACCCGCCGCGGCGCCCATGCCCGAGGAGATGCCGAACCCCAGAGCCAGCGGCAACGCCACGATCGCCACGGTGAGACCGGCCAGCAGGTCACGGCGGGGACGGCGGCCCATCGCGGCCCAATCTCCGCCCTCGGGCAGCACGTCGCGCAGGCGGCCCCAGCCCGAGGAGAGCAAGGGGATCACGGGGTGCCGGTCTCGGTCTTGATCAGTTCGCTCAACAGCTCGCGCTGCCCGGTGAGCAACTGCGTCAACAGTTTGCGCGCCGCGCGAAGCAGCTCCGCCACATCACCGCCGGCCAGAGCGTAGACCACGGTGGAGCCGTCACGGTGCGCGGTGACCATCCCTGAACGACGTAGCACGGCCAGATGCTGCGACAACCCCGTCGGCTCCACCTCGATGGCCGCCAGCAGGTCCCGTACCGGCATCGGCCCTTCCTGGAGCAGCTCCAGCACCCGGATACGGACAGGGTGGCCCAGCAGCCGGAACAGCTCCGCCTTGGCCTCGTACAGCGGAACCGACATCACAGAACGGCCCCGTCCGGCCCGGTCTCGTCCGGCCCGATCGGCACACCGTGTGCACGGGTCATTCGCGGCACATGCTCCCACTTCGCTGCGGCCGGCCTCGGCTCGTCGACGTCATCGCCGCGGCGGGCCGCCTCCGACACCGCGGCCGCCCGGCGTGCTCTCTTCCTGAGCGTGGCGGCGAAGGACCCGTTCACGGCACACTCCTGATCTCGATCTCACCTGATGGCACCATCATGTAACCAATTGCGTAAGTTCGCAATTCATGGAAACGGATACAGGGTACCCCAGGCACGCGGTTACGGTCCCGCCGCCTCACCTGGCTCACCGCCCAGGCCGGTCTGCGCCCGTCACCGGCCCGCCCGGTCGAGGCTCGTTCCGTCGGCGATGTCGCCGGGCGAAACAGGTGGGGCAGGAGGGGGCGGCGAGCCGGGGAGGTGATGGGAGCGTGCCCACGATTCTTCGCAACTATTTGCAACATTTGAGACAGATCGCAACATCCGCCGTACTGTCGGAGCACCAACCCTTCGCGGTGACGAGGTGATGGAGATGGCGACCTCCACAGCACGCATCGACGAGGCCAAAGGCATTCTCGCCGCCAGGCTCAGGGCGCTCCGCGCCGACGCCGGGCTGACGGGGCGAGCGCTGGCGGCGAAGACCGGCCTGGACCACACCAAGATCTCCAAGATCGAGAACGCGGTCCAGATGCCCAACCAGGCGGACATCCGCACCTGGTGTGAGGCCTGCGACGCGGACGAGCAGGTGGTCGACCTCATCGCGGCCGCCCAGAACATCGACGCGATGTACACCGAGTGGCGCCGCCTGGAGGAGAGCGGCCTCGGCCATGTCCAGCGCTCGTTCCAGCCGTTGTACGACAAGACCCACCAGTTCCGCGTCTGGCAGCACTCGGCCGTCCCCGGCCTGCTCCAGACCGGCGACTACGCCCGCGGTCACCTGCGCGCCGTCATCGACTTCCGAGGCATCCCCGACGACATCGACGCCGCGGTCGCGGCGAGGCTGAAACAGCAGGAGGTCATGCGCAACGGGAGCAAGCGGTTCGCGTTCGTCGTCGGGGAACAGGCGCTCCGCATGCCACTGGTCGGCCCCGAGCAGATGGTCGCCCAACTCGACCGGCTGGCGGAGCTGACCTCCGGCACCGCGAACGTGTCCTTCGGCATCGTCCCCGCGACGATCAGGCCGCCCCTTATGCCACCGGAGAACTTCTGGATATACGACGCCAACCGCGTCCGCGTCGACACCGTGCCAGGCCAGATCCAGCACAAGGCGCCGGGCGACGTGGTCGTGTACGAGAAGGCGTTCCAGGCGCTGAGCGGCGCCGCGGTGTACGGGAAAGAGGCCCGCGAACTGCTGCGAACCGCGGCGAGTGCGTTCCGCGAGAGGTGAAGCGCGATGAGGAGCGGAGTCTCGTGAGAAGTGAGGTCTCGCGAGAACGATGCCCTGTGATACACCCTTTTGAGAAGTGAGGTCCCGTGAGAGGCGATCCTTCGCGAGGAGCGGACTCGCAACATCGCGCAACATCGTTGAGGCGGGAGCCTCTGGATCTTTACCCTCGCCAGCGTGACCGTTGATCACAGAACCCCAGAAGACATTGAGTGCCCCTCAGTCGAACTCCGGGCTCGTGAGCTGGCGGCCCTGCTGGCCCGATCCCACAACATTCCGGCGGACGTCCATCGCCTGCCGTCCGGAAAGATCGTCATCTCCGTCTACTACGGCCTGGTCGCCCGCCTGGACGACGCGTGCCGTTTCTGGTGGATCGTCCCCGTCTCCGAGGAACGGGACAGGCCACTGTGGACGAGTGCCGCCACTCCGGCCGCGGCGGCGGTCCGGATCGCCGATCACTACCGGGAACTGCGCACCCGCCCGCTGGCCCACCTGATCCACGGCGGTTACCTGCTGACCGACGTCCTGCTGGAACATCACGAGGCCGCGGCGCCGGTCTGAGCGCGTCCGGTGGGGTGCACCGGTCTGACCGCGTCCATCGGGGGCGTCTCGGTCCGACCGTGTCCGGCACGGCGGTGTTCCGGTAACGGACCGCAGCCGAAAGCCCTTCCCCGGAGTGGGCGTCCGGTGTCCGGCGAACACGAAACCGACCGCTCCGGGGAAGGAGGTGTACCACTTTCCGTCCCTGATCTTCACGGCCGTTTAGGCCGTTTCGTACGGGTAGCGTGTACTTTTTGAGAGCGCACCCGATGACCGCCGACCCCTATTTTCCGCGCGCTGAAGTCTCCTACCTGCGCGAATCACGGTTCAACGCCCAGTGTTTCGTGTTTAACTCGGACTTGCGGTAGTCACCCGACTTCCTTGGGTAGTGTCCCCGGGCCGGGTGAGAGCGCGTGATGCAGCAAGGGGAGACGATTCATGATCAGCGTCCTGATCGCCGAGGACATGCATCTCGTCCGCGGAGCCATGGTCGCCCTGCTCTCCACGGAGAGTGACATCAAAGTCGTCGCCGAAGTCGGTCACGGTGACGAGGTGGTCCGCTCCTGCCTGCTCCACCGCCCGGACATCGCGCTCGTCGACATCGGACTGCCGGGCACCGACGGTCTCACCGCGACGGCGGAGTTGCACCGCAGGCTTCCCGAATGCGGGACGGTGATCCTGACCGGGCTCGCGACCCCGGCCGCGCTGTGCCGGGCACTGGACGCCGGGGCGCGCGGCTTCGTCGTCAAGGACGCCCCGGCGGACCAGCTCGCCGACTGCGTACGCCGCGTGGCCGCCGGTGAGCGGGTCGTCGACCCCGAGCTGGCCGTCGCCGCACTCAACGCGAAGAGAAACCCGCTCACCGCACGCGAACTGGAGGTCCTGCAGGCCGCGGCCGAGGGGGCGCCGGTCGGGGAGATCGCCGACCGTCTCTGCCTGTCCGGCGGGACGGTTCGCAACTACCTGGCACGGATCCTCAACAAGGTCGACGCCCGTACGCGCGTCGAGGCGGTGAGGATCGCCAGGGAGGCGGGCTGGCTGTGGTTCGACGACCTGACCGAACTCGGCCTGCTCCGCTGCCGGGACACGGGAGGTTCGTCCAGCCGGATGAACTAGTGCCGCGTCAGGCCACGTTTGCCTTCTTGACGATCCTGCGTAGCCGCTCGTCGTTGGTGTGGCGGTTGCGCCAGGCGATTCCGCCGACGTCGGTCCACTGCTTGCCCGAGCGCGGTTGCAGGTTGAGCGGCCCGAACTCGTCCACACAGAAGATGACCGAGGGTTCGCCGTCGTCGGGGATGACCTGACCGTCAGCGATCGCGTACAGATGCTCGATGCGGGCCTTCTTGACCGCGTAATCCGGATCGCGAGAGCCCTTCCACGTCTTCATGGCTTGAAATGACACCATTTCCGCACGTAGAAGCTCGCGCAGGCCCTCATGGCTGATGTCCTCGACCACCTCCTCTGCCACCAGGAAGTCGGCCAGCTTGACCAGGCTCCACCGGGAAAACGGCAGGCCGTGCTCGGCAGGCTCGGACTTGGCGATCTTCTTGATCTCCACCCGCTGGGGCAGGGTGAACTTCGGCTGTCGCCCGCCCTTGTATTTGGGATACAACGAGTCGAACCCGTCGGCGTTGAAGTTGTGGATCACATCGCGAACCCGGTCTTTGCTGGTGAAGGCCAGCTCCGCGATCTTCTGGACGGTCATGCCTTGCGCCGACCACAGCACCATCCACGAGGAGGCCGACACCTACGTCGCCCGGATCAAGGACCCCTACGCGGACCAGCGGAAGTTCTCCGAGGCATTCCGTTCCCTCGGCCTCGACGTCGAGCTCAGGGTGATCCCGGTCTCGCCCAGCGCGGCCGGCGAGATCGTGAGCCTGGGTGGCGGCAACGCCCCGGTGAACGTGCCCATCGGAGCCCGCAAGGAGCCGGCGGACTGCGATCTGGCCGACAGCGGCTGCTTCATGGTGGTGACCGTCCCGGCGGCGATCAAGGGTACGCCCGACGTGGTGCACTTCGAGCTGGGCAGGCCGGCCAAGCCGGGGGAGCCCTACGAGAACAGCCGGCAGTCGGCCACCCGTCCCGGAGAGCCGCTGGCCGGCGTCAAGGTGAGCGGCCGGACCGTCGACGATGTGCTGGCCGAGGTCGGCAAGCACGGCCTGAGTGCGGAGTTCCGCCGCGTCGTGGTCCATGAGGGCGGGTACACGGTCGAACCACTGGCCGCGGATCAGGTGGGCGGCGACTGGATCGTGTTCAAGGTCATATCTACGCGTGAGGGCGTGGTCGGCCTGGAGGTCACCGCCGAGCGTCAGACGGGCCTCGAGTACGCGGACTGAGCACCGGAGCCCCGCCGGTCTCAAGGAGGTGCGTCACACGGCGTGCTTCTGGGCGGCCGACGGGGCGCCGGTCAGGTCCGCTCGCGCGAGTTCACCCTCAACGGCACCGACAACGACAGCCACCGCGAGCAGGGCAGCATGATCCGCCGCTACATCGCCTGGCGCAACCGCCACACCAACGACGAGCGGCTACGCAGGATCGTCAAGAGGACAAATGTGGCCTGACGCGGCACTAGGCGCGATCACCGACGACGTGGTCGAGAGACGGAGCGGGTACGGACGTCTGGCGTGCGGACGAGTCGGTCACGAGAGAAACCCGGCACCCGCGTACGTACGGCCGCGCACACGCACGGGTCCTGCCCGTCATGATCCGGCTCCCGGGCTTCGGCCTCAGCGGCCGAGGTGCACCTTGACATAGATGGGCTTGTGGTCGGAGACGGCGGCATCCTGCGCCACATGACACCGGGTCACGCTTCCCTTGGGGGCGAAAAGGTAGTCGAGCTTGCGCTTCACGACGCCGCCGTCCTCGCGCACGTGCTTCTCGGTCCACCGTCCGTCGCGGCGACCGCGCTGGTCGCACTCGGCGTAGGCCGCGTAGACGGGAACCAGGACGCGTCTCTTCGCAGCGGTGCTCTGACCGCTGTCCGGCGGGGCCAGGTTGAGATCCCCGCCGAAGACGGTACGGTAACCGGGCTTGGACACCACCGCCAGCAACTCCTTGACCTGCCTGGTCCGGAAGGGAGCTTCGGGCTTCGCGTCGTCGTAGGACAGGCTGGAGCTGAGGTGGGTGCCGCAGAGGTTGACTCTCCTGGCCGGGACCATGGCGCAGAGCGCCATGCGCTTGGCGTACCACGGCGGGGAGGTCAGCCCGTGCTCCTGGAAGATGGCCGCGTGATCGGCGACCGCGACGGTGACGGATATATCGCCCCGAGAAAGCCCTTGCCGGTCAGGCACGCAGCCCTTCGATGAGCCGTCCCTCAAGGTGAGAATCGACGACCGTACGGTCCAGGCGCGCCCGGTCTGTTGCTCAAGCAGGCTCTCCAGCACCGCCGTCCCACCCGAGCAGAACTCCTGAAGGAAGATCACATCCGGCTTGATCGGCTGGGTGGTCGCGTACCGGCCGACCTGCGCGGCCACCTCCCTCATGCTCCTGCCGTAGAGGGGACAACCGGCATTGGTACCCGCGCAGACGTTCCAGCTCATCACCGAGATGACGGAGGACGGCGCGCGAGCTTCCGCCCGCCCCGCGTGGAGAGGGATCGTCGCGACCACCAGAGCGGTGGCCGTCGCCATCGACTTCCTTGTGATCATGACTGTCCATTGAAGCACTTTTGGACGGATACCTGGGGAATTCCAGCACCCGTACGGAGGTGGGAGACCAAACCGCCCCGACGGCAGGCGGATGCGAAGGATCCCCCTCAGAGGTCAGCCGGTGACGGAGATGGTCCAGGTCTTCTGGCAGCTGGAGCCGAACACACCGGTGTCGCAGCCCTTGACGTTCCAGCGGTAGCCGCTGTTGGTACGGATACGCGTGTAGGAGCGTCCCCGGGTGCCGCCGATGAAGTCCTCCTGGGCGCCGTTCGGGTCGGCGGCACTGGTCCAGCGCACAAGGAACTTGTCGAAGGCACGATCGGTCGTGCGCCAGTCGAAGTAGGCGTAGCCGTTGTTCGACCAGGCGGCCACCACCAGGTTGGGGCCGTTCTTGGGGGACCAGGCCATCTGACCGCGGGCGAACGTCTGGCGGCGGCCTGCCCAGCCGACGTTGTTCTGGTAGATGTCGCGTTCTGACGTGGTCGGGCAGCCGAGCTTGCCGTTCTCGCCGCCGAGCTGTGCCCAGCGGGCACCGATGAGACCGTACGGCTGGATGCCGCAGCCGCTCGCCCGGGTGGTCTCGGCGTGGGCGGGGAGGGCGACGGACAGGGCCGCGGCCGAGGCGAGGGCGGTGGTCACCGAGAGGATCGCGCGACGGTTCATGGTGGACTCCTGGAAGGTGAGACCCGCCGTTCTGCTCGCTGCGGGCGTCGTGCCTCCAGTGATACGGCGCCCCGCTTACCGGAGGCTTGAGCGCCGCCTACGGAGACTTGCGGACCGCGATCACAAGGCGCCCGCTTGCGAGGTTCCGCTCCGCGGGTCAGTGCCGTGTTCCTGAAGATCGACGTTCCTGAAGATCGACGCTGATCAGACGCGCACCGAGGTCGAGGCGATGGCCATGGCGCCGACCCCGGTTCCGGAGGTCCTATGGCGGAAGCCGCCCGTCAGCTGAGGAGCAGCTGCCGCGAACAGACCCGAGAGGAAAAACCTCGAGGTACGACCTGTTCATCCATCATGCGACCGGCAAGACGGCTCACATGATTACTTGTCCTGGCCTCGTCGCTCCCACTCGGCCCGGGTGAGTTCGTACTCGACCTCACCGTGTTCGGAACCTTCGATGGCCTCCGGCCAGTTTCCGGTGAAGCTTCGGACGAACGACAGGCCCGCCTTCTCCATCACTCGCCGGGATCCCGTATTGACCGCCATGGTGTTCGCGGTCACCCGTTCCACCCCGAGGCCGGTGAACCCCCTGTGGATCAGGGCTCGCGACCCTTCCGTGGCATAGCCGTCGCCCCAGGCGGCCTTGTGCAGACGGTAGCCGAGTTCGACCACGGCGGGGCTGTGGTCGACCAGGGGCCTGAACTCGAACCAGCCCAGAAAGACGCCGCCAATCTTCTCCTCCGCGGCCCAGTAGCCACGGGTCCCGAAGCACGGGTGAACATGCAGGAGCCGTGGCAGGCTTCGCGTCTGGATCGTCTCTAGACTCGTCGGCCGGCCGCCGTTGATGAAGCGCATGACGTCGGGATCGTTGTCCAGCGCGAGAAGGTGCTCGGTGTCGGCCTCGGTGAACGGCCGCAGCACGAGCCGCTCGGTCTCAAGGAAGGCGGGCATGCCGCGATCCTAACCACCGGAGATCATGCGGCGGGTCGACGAGAGGCGGCGCGGATTTCCGGACGTTTGGCGGGTGGCGGCGCTGCCCTGTGAACTCGTCTGGGCGACGACCTGGGAAGACGCGGCGAATGCCGAGATAGCGCCCCGAGTCGGGCTGCCACGGCTGCCCGTCGTGAACTGGCGGAGTCAAGCGGTCGGCATGAACGTGAAGACCAGTGGTTCGGGCTCTGCTGGAAGACCCGGACCCTGGTGGACTGGGCGAACGGACGTCCCTTCGCCTGGGTCGACGACGAGATCACCGACGCCGACAGGGAGTGGGTCTCCAGGCACCATGGCGGCCGGGCTCTCCTCCACCGTGTGGAGTCATACCGGGGGCTCACCGGCGAAGACTTCGCAGCCCTCGATCAATGGCTTCGAGCCCTGTAAGTCACCGAAGCTTTTCGCATGTCCAGGGGACTGGAAGATCCGTGCCGGGGTCGTGCCATCGCCCGGCTAGCGATATTTCCGCCTCAGTGGTTCATACGGAACGGTCGTGGTCGCTGGACGCCCGGATCACCAATTCCGGCTGGAAGACGACGTGCCGGTGGCTGTGCCGCCCCCCGTCGAGCGACTCCGCCTCCTCCAGGAGCAGTTCGGCGGCCGTGCGGCCGAGCTGGGCGCGCGGCTGGCGTACCGAACTCAGCGGCACGGCGGCCGCGGCGGCGAACTCTATGTCGTCGTAGCCCACCAGCGCGATGTCCTCGGGCACCCGGATGCCGTGCGCGGTCAGGCCCTGCAGCACGCCGAGCGCGACCAGGTCGTTGGCGCAGAAGATGGCGGTCGGCCGCTCGCCCACCGGCCGCGCGGCGAGATCGTTGGCGGCCTGGCGTCCTGCGGCGACCGACAGGCTGAGGGTCTCGTAGGTCTCCAGCTTCACGTCCTGGCCCCGTTCCGCGAGGGCGGCGGCGGCGCCGGCCCGCCGGTCGGCCACCTGCCGGATCGAGAGCGGGCCGCCGACGTACACGATCCGCCGGTGGCCGCGGTCGGCCAGGTGGTCGGCGGCCACCCGGCCCCCCGTGATGTCGTCGACGGAGACCGAGCAGCGGCTCGGATGGCCGGACCCGCGGTCGACCAGCACCACGGGGATGCGGTGGTCCACGAAGGCGTCCAGGCGGGGGTGTCGGCCGTCGGGGACCGGTGTGATGAGCAGTCCCTGCACCCGCTGCTCCTTGAGCATGTCGAGGTGGCGGCCCTCGCGCTCGGCGTCCTCCCCGCTGTTGCAGACGATGAGCATCCCGCCCGCGTTCTCCACCACCTCCTCCGCGCCTCGGATCACATCGGTGAAGAAGGGGTTGGAGACGTCGAGGACGACGATCGCGATGGTACGGCTACGCCCGACCCGCAGCTGACGGGCGGAGTCGTTGCGCACGTAGCCCAGCTTCTCGATCGCGTCGAGCACTCGCTGACGGGTAGCGGGTGAGACCATGTCGGGCCGGTTGAGCACGTTGCTGACCGTCCCGAGTGACACGCTCGCGTACTTCGCCACTTCCTTGATGTTGGCGGATGCCATTTTCCCCTCAACCGGTAAGCGTCAATCTGGCGCGCCGACAGTGATGGCTCTGCCCGGCCGGTCCAGTAAATGAAACGTACCAGTGCAGTGGCCGCGCACCTACCGGCGCCGCGGGTGCCGTACGGCCTCCGGTGAGTGACAGTACGAGTATGCGGCATGGCGGGTCCGAGTGCCGACTAATCGCCCATTCCCCCTCGTGAGAAGGGTAGCGAGGGCGGCGTGTCCTTGACCCCGCGGAACGCGCGGCATATTCTCCCAGCATGCTGTGTGAAACGTTTCATGAACCCAGGTGTGAGAGGTGGCGTGGGCTGGACCCACCGCGCCCTCAGGGCGAGAACCGCCCGGACGCGGACCGACGCCGACACGCAGCCATCCGGCCCGGGACCCGGGCCCCGCTCAACGCGGCCGGCCGGCATGACCACCTCGACGACCAACTGGAAGGCCGACCATGACCGAGATCGCCCCCGCCACGCGTGCGCGGGTCCTGGCCGCGCTGCGCGCGCAGCGTATCGAGACGCCCTCCTGGGCTTTCGGCAACTCCGGGACCCGTTTCAAGGTGTTCACGCAGCAGGGCGTTCCCCGGGATCCGTACGAGAAGATCGCCGACGCGGCGACGGTGCATCGTTTCACCGGGGTGGCTCCGAGCGTCGCCCTGCACATCCCCTGGGACAAGGTCGCCGACTACCCGGCCCTGGCCGGGTACGCCAAGGACCTCGGCGTCGGAATCGGCACGATCAACGCCAACGTCTTCCAGGACGACGACTACCGCCTGGGATCGGTCACCAACCCGGACCCGGCCATACGGCGCAAGGCGATCGGCCACCTCATCGAGTGCGTCGACGTGATGGACGCGACCGGATCGCGGGATCTCAAGTTGTGGTTCTCCGACGGCACCAACTACCCGGGGCAGGACAGCGCCCGGGACCGGCAGGACAGGCTCGCGGCGGCGCTGCGGGCGGCCTACGACCGGCTGGCCGCCGACCAGCGCCTGCTGCTGGAGTACAAGCTCTTCGAACCGGCCTTCTACCTGACCGACGTCCCCGACTGGGGCACCGCCTACGCGCACTGCCTGGAGCTGGGCGACCGGGCCCAGGTGGTGATCGACACCGGCCACCACGCGCCGGGCGTGAACGTCGAGTTCATCGTGGCGTTCCTGCTCCGGGCCGGGCGGCTGGGCGGGTTCGACTTCAACTCGCGGTTCTACGCCGACGACGACCTGATGGCGGGCGCCGCCAACCCGTTCGAGCTGTTCCGCATCATGCACGAGATCGTGCAGGCGGACGCGCTCCGCCCGTCGTACGGCATCGCGTACATGCTGGACCAGTGCCACAACATCGAGCCGAAGGTGGAGGCGGTCATCCGGTCCGTGCTGAACGTGCAGGAGGCGACCGCGAAGGCGCTCCTGGTCGACGTCGACGCGCTGACCACGGCGCAGCGGGCCGGTGACGTACTGGACGCCAACGCGGTGCTGATGGACGCCTACCACACCGACGTCCGGCCGCTCCTGCGCGACCTGCGCGCCGAGATGGGCCTGGACCCCGACCCGGTCGCCGCCTACCGGCGGTCGGGCTACCTGGAGAAGGTGCGGGCCGAGCGGGTCGGCGGCGAACAAGCGGGCTGGGGGGCCTGACATGTCGACATCGCCTGAGACGACACCGGTAGCGGACCTCATCGCCCGGTCGAACCGGCTCGGCGCCGATCCGCGCAATACCAACTACGCCGGGGGCAACACCTCGGCCAAGGGCTCGGCGGACGACCCCGTGACGGGCGATCCGGTCGAACTGCTGTGGGTGAAGGGTTCCGGCGGCGACCTCGGCACACTGACCCCGGCGGGGCTCGCGGTGCTCCGGCTGGACCGGCTGCGCGCGCTGGCCGGCAACTATCCCGGCGTCGAGCGCGAGGACGAGTGCGTCGCCGCGCTCGACTACTGCCGGCACGGTCACGGCGGGGCCGCCCCGTCGATCGACACCGCGATGCACGGCCTGCTCGACGCGGCGCACGTCGACCACCTGCACCCCGACTCGGGCATCGCGATCGCGACCGCCGCCGACGGCCCGGCGCTCACCAAGGAGATCTTCGGCGACCGGGTGGTCTGGGTGCCGTGGCGGCGGCCCGGGTTCCAGCTCGGCCTGGACATCGCCGCCACGGCCCGCGCCCACCCGCAGGCCATCGGTGTCATCCTCGGCGGGCACGGCATCACCGCGTGGGGGGCCACCGCCGAGGAGTGCGCGGCGCACTCGCTGGAGATCATCCAGCGGGCGGGCGACTTCCTCGCCGAACGAGGGCGGCCGGAGCCGTTCGGGCCGGCGCTGCCCGGCTTCGCCGCGCTGCCCGACGGGGAGCGGCGGGCGCGGGCGGCGGCGCTCGCGCCGGTGATCCGCGGCCTGGCCTCCACCGACCGGCCCCAGGTCGGCCACTTCACCGACGCCGATGTGGTCCTGGACTTCCTCGCCCGCGAGGCACACCCCCGGCTCGCCGCGCTCGGCACGTCCTGTCCCGACCACTTCCTGCGGACCAAGGTCCGGCCGCTGGTGCTCGACCTGCCCCCGGACGCCCCGCCGGCGGAGGCGGTGGCCCGGCTCCGGGAGCTGCACGCCGCCTACCGCCGCGACTACCAGGACTACTACCAGCGGTACGCCGACCCGGAATCGCCGCCGATGCGCGGCGCCGACCCGGCGATCGTGCTGGTCCCCGGTGTCGGCATGTTCAGCTTCGGCGCAGACAAGCAGACCGCCCGGGTGGCGGGCGAGTTCTACGTCAACGCGATCAACGTCATGCGCGGCGCCGAGGCCGTCTCCACGTACGCGCCGATCGACGAGCGGGAGAAGTTCCGGATCGAGTACTGGGCCCTGGAAGAGGCCAAGCTGCGCCGGATGCCCCCGCCCCGGCCGCTGGCCGCGCGGGTGGCGTTCGTGACCGGCGGCGGGTCCGGCATCGGCCGGGCGACCGCCCGCCGCCTGGCCGCCGAGGGTGCCTGCGTGGTGGTCGCCGACCGCGACGGCGCCGCCGCCCAGGCGGCGGCGCGGGAGATCGGCGGGACCGACGTCGCGGTCGCCGTGGCGGCCGATGTCACCGACGCCGAGGCGGTGACGGCGGCGCTGCGCGAGGCGGTGCTGGCTTTCGGCGGGGTGGACCTGGTGGTCAACAACGCCGGTCTGTCCATCTCCAAGCCGCTGCTCGACACCACCGAGCACGAGTGGGACCTGCAGCACGACGTGATGGCCAAGGGCTCCTTCCTGGTCTCCCGGGAGGCGGCGCGGGTCATGGTCGCGCAGGACATGGGCGGGGACATCGTCTACATCTCCAGCAAGAACGCCGTCTTCGCCGGTCCGAACAACGTGGCCTACGGCGCCGCCAAGGCGGACCAGGCCCACCAGGTACGGCTGCTCGCCGCCGAACTGGGCGCGCACGGCATCCGGGTCAACGGCGTCAACCCCGACGGGGTGGTGCGCGGCTCGGGAATCTTCGCGGGCGGCTGGGGCGCCAGGCGGGCGGCCGTGTACGGCGTGCCCGAGTCGGAACTGGGCGCCTACTACGCCCAGCGCACCCTGCTCAAGCGGGAGGTCCTGCCGGAGCACGTGGCAGGCGCCGTCTTCGTCCTGACCGCCGGGGAACTCTCCCACACCACCGGGCTGCACATCCCGGTCGACGCCGGCGTCGCCGCCGCGTTCCTCCGGTAGTGGCCGTCGTGCAGCCGGCCGTGGTCGCCGCCGTGGACCTGGGCGCCTCCAGCGGCCGGGTGATGGTGGGCAGGGTGGGCAGGAACGACCTCGGCCTCACCGCCGTCCACCGGTTCGCGAACGAACCGGTGGACGTGCGGGGCACCCTGCACTGGAACATCCTGGGTCTGTACGGCGAGGTGCTCGCGGGCCTGCGCGCCGCCCTGGACGCCCATCCCGGCCTGGTCGGCGTGGGCATCGACTCGTGGGGCTGCGACTTCGGCCTGCTCGGCCGGGACGGCCGCCTGCTCGGCAGCCCGGTGCACTACCGGGACCGGCGCACCGACGGCGTCATGGCGGAGGTGACCGAGCGACTCGGCCCGGACCACCTGTACCAGGTGACCGGGTTGCAGATGTTGCCGTTCAACACCGTCTACCAGCTGGTGGCGGCCCAGCGGCTGGGCCTGCTCGACGCCGCGCGGACCATGCTGCTCATTCCCGACCTGCTGGCCTACTGGCTCACCGGCGAGATCGGGGCCGAGGTCACCAACGCCTCCACCACCCAGCTCCTGGACGTGCGCCAACGTGGCTGGGCGCGCGACCTCGTGGAACGGCTGGGGCTGCCGGGCCGCCTGCTCCCCCGCCTGCGGGAGCCGGGCGAGCCCGCAGGGACGCTGCCGCCGGAGGTGCTGGGCGGCGCCGGGCCCGGGCGGCCGATCCCGGTCACCGTGGTCGGCTCGCACGACACCGCCTCGGCCGTCGCCGGGGTGCCGGCCCGGGACGAGCGGTTCCTGTACATCTCCTGCGGCACCTGGTCGCTGGTGGGCGTGGAACTGCGGCGGCCGGTGCTCACCGAGGCCAGCCGCCTGGCCAACTTCAGCAACGAGTCCGGCGTGGACGGCACGATCCGCTACCTGCGCAACGTCATGGGCCTGTGGCTGCTCCAGGAGTCGATGCGGACCTGGGCGGCGGCCGGTTCGGGGCAGGACCTGACGGCGCTCCTGGCCGCCGCGGCGGACGTGCCGCCCTTCGTCTCGGTGGTCGACTGCGACGACCCCGCGTTCCTCCCGCCCGGCGACATGCCGGCCCGGATCGCCGAGATCTGCCGCCGCACCGGCCAGCCGGTTCCCGGCACTCCGGCCGAATTCGTCCGTTGCGTCCTCGACAGCCTGGCGCTGGCCTACCGGCGTACCGCCCGCCAGGCCTGCGAGCTGTCCGGGCAGGAGGTCGACGTGATCCACGTGGTCGGGGGCGGCGCCCGCAACGCCCTGCTCTGCCAGCTGACCGCCGACGCCTGCGGGCTGCCCGTACTGGCGGGACCGGTGGAGGCGACGGCGCTGGGCAACGTCCTGGTACAGGCGCGGGCCGTCGGCGCGATCGACGGCGGCCTGGCCGAGCTGCGGTCGCTGGTCGCCCGCAAGGCCGACATCGTCCGGTACGAGCCGCGCGGCCACGAGGCGGCCTGGGCGGCGGCCGAGCGCGGGCTGGCCGGCTGACCGGCCGGCCCGCGCCCGACCGGCGGCCGAGCCCGGGCCGCGGCTAGCTCGCCGGTCGGCGCAGCACCAGAACCCCGCGGCCGGGCACGATCGGGGCCCCGCCCGGCGTCGTCCCCCCGACGAGCACCTCTCCGTCGAGGCCGGCCGCCGTCACGTCCTGGTCGGTCCGGTTGACCAGGAACCAGAACCGGTGGTCGCCGTCACCGCGCACCGCCAGCTCGACCCGGCCGTCGAGGTCGGCCACCTCGCCGCGTACCCCGGCATGCGCGAGGATCGGGTCCAGGAGCCGCCGGAGCCCGCCCACGCCGAGCCGGGTCGAGACGTAGGTCGCGGAACCGCCCCCGGAGGTCCGCCGGGTGATCGCGGGCCGCCCCGCCTGCTCGCCGTCGAGATAGCGGGCCAGCACCGCCACGGCCGGGTCGGACACCTCGATGTGGTCGGTCCAGAGGGTTCCGGTGAGACCGCCGTCCAGCGCCACGGCCTCCTCCTCCAGCAGCGGCGCGAACTCCTCCACCCGGATGCCGAGCAGGTCGCGCAGCGCGCCGGGGAAGGGGCCCGGCCAGAAGTGGTCGTGCTCGTCGACGATGCCGGAGAAGTACGTGGTGACCAGGTGACCCCCACCGGCCACGTACGCCGTCAGCCGCTCGGCCAGCCCGGCGGGGACGACGTGCAGGACCGGCGCGATCACCAGGTCGTACCCGCCGAAGTCGCGGTGAACGGGGAGCACGTCCACCCGGGTGCCGGCCGCCAGGAAGGCGGAGTACCAGTCCAGCGCCTCCTGCCGGTAGTCCAGCAGGGAACTCGGATGGGAGTCGAGCTCGCTCACCCACCAGGACTCCCAGTCGTAGAGGACGGCCACCCGGGCGGGCAGCCGGTCGGACCCGGCCACGGGGGCGAGCGTCTCCAGCGTGCGGCCGAGCGCGGTGACCGCCCGGAACAGCTCGCTGTCGCGCCCCGCCTGGGGCAGCATCGCCGAATGGTACTTCTCCGCCCCGGCGCCGGACTGCCGCCACTGGAAGAAGCACACCGCGTCGGCCCCGTGCGCCACGTGCGTGAGGGCGTCGCGGGCCAGCTCGCCGGGGCGCTTGGTCACGTTCACGTGCTGCCAGTTGACGGCGCTGGTGGAGTGCTCCATCAGGAACCAGGGCCGCCCGCCCGCGATGTTGCCGATCAGGTTGGCGGAGAAGGACAGCTCGTCGAAGTCCTGCGGGCCGGGCCTGCGGTAGTGGTCGTTGGCGACGAAGTCCACCTCGGCCGCCCAGCCGGCGTAGTCCAGCGCGCTCACCTGGCCGGTGACCATGAAGTTGGTGGTCACCGGCACGTCCGGCGTGACCTCGCGCAGCACGTCCCGCTCGGCCCGCAGATAGTCCCTGAGCGCGTCGGAGGAGAACCGTTTGAAGTCCAGTTGCTGCGTCGGGTTGAGGTGGGCGGCGGCCAGCCGCGGCGGCAGGATCTGGTCCCAGTCGCCGTACCGCTGGGACCAGAACGCGGTTCCCCACGCCTGGTTGAGGCGGTCCAGGGTGGCGTAACGGCGCTGGAGCCAGGCGCGGAAGGCGTGCGCGGCGTCCGCGGAGTAGTCGTAGGCGTTGTGGCAGCCGAGCTCGTTCGACACGTGCCAGGCCACCAGGGCGGGATGCCGCGCGTACCGGTCCGCCATGACGCGGACCAGGCGCAGCGCGTGCTCGCGGAAGACCGGGGAGGTCGGCCGCCAGTGCTGCCTGGCGCCCGGCCACACGGTCCGGCCGAGCCGGTCGACCGGCAGGATCTCCGGGTGCGCGGCGGTGAGCCAGGGGGGCGGCGAGGCGGTGGCGGTGGCGAGGTCGACCGCGATGCCGTTCTCGGCCATCAGGTCCATGACCTCGTCCAGCCAGCCGAAGTCCCATTCGTCCGCGGCGGGCTGGAGACGGGACCAGGAGAAGATCGCGAGGGAGACGATGGTGACTCCTGCCTCGCGCATCGCCGCGACATCGTCCAGCCAGACCTCGCGCGGCCACTGCTCCGGGTTGTAGTCGGCGCCGTACGCCAGCCGGGGCCGGTCGGAATCCGTCGGCCAGCGGAACCATCCAGTCACTGTGGGCCCTTCATGGTGCGTCGTGTCGGAAGACGGCTCGAACCCGGCCGCCTGTGGACGGCCGGGTCCGGGAGTCTCATGGGTCCCGGTGTCCGGCAGATTCTGCCGTCACCGGTCGGGACAGGCTAGGAAGGGGGCCAGACCCAGGACGACGCGGGGTTGCCGTCGATGTCGGTCCGCTGCCGCGCCACGTCGAGGGTGCGGCCGGTCGCCTTCATCTCGTAGATCTCGGTGCGGATGCTGGCGCCGCGGTTCATGTTGTTGTGCAGGGCCATCATGATCGCGCCCTGCGCGCCCGGGTGGTCGGCGAAGGTGCGGAACAGCATGGAGTGCCCCTTGTTCTCGGTGATCACGACGTCCTCCTGTGCCCAGGGGCCCTTGAGGTCACCGGACTTGGAACGGGCGAGCGTCACCACGTACTCGTTGTTGTGCTTGCGGTAGCTCGTCCAGAACATCAGCAGTTCGCCGTTGTTGGTGCGGAAGAACGACGGGCCGTCGGTCACGTACGGGGGCAGCTGGACGGCGTTGACCGTGCCCTCCTGGTAGTACCACGGGGCGTCCGAGCCCTTGAACAGGTAGATCGGGTCACCCTCGCCGCGGCCGGTGAGGTTGCCGTTCGCGTCCCGCTCCAGGCGGATGGCCTCGATGGTGCCGTCGATCTTCTGGATCCACTCGTGGGCGTAGACCATCCACGGCTGGCCCTGCGGGTCGACGTACAGGGTCCCGTCCAGCGTCATGAAGTTCGACGGGGCGACCGGCGAGTCCAGGTTGAGCAGCTGGAACGGTCCCATCGGGGAGTCGGCGGACGCGATGACCGTGCCCCGCCACTGCTGGTTCTGCCAGATCTGGCCGCAGTCGCCACAGGCCTGACCCTGGGTCGAGGCGGTGGCCAGCACCCGGTTGCGGTTGTGCAGGGTGGCGAACCAGTAGTACTTGCCGTTGTAGTACCAGGCCTCGGGCGCCCAGGCGCCCTCGGAGGTGTTGGCCCACGAGCCCGTCGGGTTGGTGAACACGGTGACCGCCGGACACCAGTTCACCAGGTCGATGCTCCGGCGGACCGTGGTGCCCTGGTAGAGGTAGTAGATGCCGCTGACCGGGTCGGGCATGATGAACGGGTCGTGGACCCGGATGTTCTTCAGCTCCTGGCTGGGCGTGCAGGGCAGGCTCTTGGCGACCTTCGCGCCGGGGGCGCCGGCGACGAGGTCGGTCTTGGTGGGGCTGACCGCCGAGGCGGCGCCGGGCGCCGCCACCGCGAGCCCGATGACGACCAGGGCGCTGGCCAGCACGCGGGGGAACTTACCGTGGATGATGCGTCTGATCACTGACTCGGATCTCCTTCTACTGACTTCTTGCGGGTGGGGGGTGTTCACGTCAGCCCCCCGCGACGGGGATCGACTGGGACTTGAGGGCGTCGATGGTGGACCGCTGTGCGGAGCCGAGCGCGTCGGCGAGGTTGCCCTTGCCTTCGATGGCGGCGGCGAAGCCGTCCCGCACGTCGCTGTAGGTCTGGGTCATGGTCGGGCCCCACGGGAAGTCGGGGTCCACGTTCGCGGCCGCCTCGGAGAAGATGCCGGAGATGTCCTGGCCGCCGTAGAAGTCCAGCGGCTTGGACAGGGCCGGCATCTGCTGGCCCTCGGCGGTGGCCGGGTAGAGACCGCCGTTCTCGTTGAGGGCCTGCAGGGCCTCCAGGTCGCTGTTGAGCCAGGTCGCGAACTTGGCCGCCTCGAACGGGTGCTTGGCCGAGCTGAGCACCGCCGTGGTGGAGCCGCCCCAGTTACCCGCCGCCTTCTGGCCGGCCGTCCACTGCGGCATCGTCGCCACCGCCCACTTGCCGGCGCTCTTGGGGGCGTTCTGCGCGATGAGGGCGTTGGCCCAGTACGGGCTGACCCAGGTCCAGATGTCCCCGGTCTCCAGCGCCTTCCACCACTCGTCGGACCAGGTGGCCATCGGCCGGGCCAGTTTCTCGTCCAGCATCCGCTGCCAGTACGTGGCCACCTGCTGTGACTCCGCACCGGTCAGGCTGACGGTCCACTGGTCGCCCGACACCGAGAACCAGCGGCCCCCGGCCTGCCAGATCTGGCCCAGGAACCAGTTCACGTCGCCGGAGGCGAAGTGGTGGATGTGGCCGCCCTCCTTGCTGATCACCTTGGCCGCCTCGTAGTACTCCTCCCAGGTGGTGGGCGGCTTGATCCCGGCCTTCTCGAACAGGTCGGCCCGGTAGTACATGCCGATCGGGCCGATGTCCTGCGGGATCGCGTAGATGCCGTCGGACTCCCCGAAGGTCACCTGCTGCCAGGTCCACGGGACGAACTTGTCCTTGACCTCCGGCACGCCCGCGCAGTCGGCCAGGTTCAGCAGGCCGTCCTGGAGGCGGAAGCTGGACAGGGAGTCGTACTCGATCTGGGCGAGGTCCGGCGCGTTGCCGGCCTTGATGCCGTTGAAGAAGTTCTGGTACGCGCCGTCCGGACCGGCGGGGCCGGTCACGAACTTCACCTGGATGTCGGGGTTCTTGGCGTTCCAGATGTCGATGACCTTGTCGATCCCCGGCACCCAGGAGTAGTACTCCAGCGTGACCGGGCCCTCGGTGGGCGCGCACTTGGACGGCGGCGCCGCCGCCTGCGACGCCTCACCGGTGCTTCCGGTGCTTCCGGTGCTTCCGGTGCTTCCGGTGCTTCCGGTGCTTCCGCCGCTGCCGCAGGCGGCCGAGGCGAGGGCGAGTATGGCTGTCACGGCGCCGACGACGCCTCGTCTGATCCAGGGTTTCACGGGAGATCCTCTTTCTTTCTTTCCTTGCGAGGCTTCACACGAGGCCCGCGGCCGCTCACTTCAGGCCGCCCGCGGTCAGGCCCGACCGCCAGAAGCGCTGGAGAGAGAGGAAGGCGATGATGAGCGGCACGACCGAGACCGCGGCACCGACGATGACCAGCGTCCGGAGCTCGGGGGCCTGCTGGGTCGCCTGGCTGTTCCACGCGAACAGGCCGAGCGTCACGGGGAAGTACGACTCGTCGCGCAGCATGATCAGGGGCAGGAAGAAGTTGTTCCAGATCTGTACGAACTGGAACAGGAACACGGTGACCAGGCCGGGCGTCATGAGCGGCGCCGCGACCCGGAAGAAGATGCGCAGCTCGCCGTGCCCGTCCACCCGGGCCGCCTCCAGAAGTTCCTCGGGCACGCTGTTGGCCGCGTAGACCCGGCTGAGGTAGACCCCGAACGGGCTGACCAGGCTGGGCACCAGCACCGCGTAGTAGGTGTCGGCCATGCCGACCTCGCTGATCAGGAGGAACAGCGGCAGCGCGAGGGTGGTCACCGGGAGCAGCACCCCGCCGAGCACCATGTTGAAGATGAGCTCCCGGCCCGGGAAGCTGAACTTGGCCAGGGCGTACCCGGCCATCCCCGCGATGGCGGTCGCGCCGAGCGCCCCGACCCCGGCGTAGAGCAGGCTGTTCAGGATCCAGCGCAGGAAGAGCCCGTCCTTGAAGGTGAACAGGACGCCCAGGTTGTCCAGGAGCCGGAAGTCGGCGAACCAGAGCGGGTTGGTGGAGTTGAGGTCGGCCCTGCTCTTGCTCGCCGCGACCAGCAGCCACCAGAGCGGCACCAGCATGTACGCGGTGAACGCCACCATGATCAGCAGCGGCAGCAGCTTCTCGTGCGTCCGGGCGGGAGATCGGGGGGGCGAGGTCATGACGACGATCCCCTCTGGGTGATCCGGAGGAAGCCGAACGAGAGGGCGAACGTGGTGAGGGCCAGGACCACCGAGAAGGCGGCGGCGAGGTGGAAGTTGGGCACCACGGAGGTGCTGTAGACGACCAGGTTCGGGGTGTAGCTTCCGGTGACCGCCGTGGTCAGCGACCGGAAGACTTGCGGTTCGGTGAACAGTTGAAGCGTTCCAATGATCGAGAAGACACCCGTCAGCACGATGGCAGGGCGGACCATGGGCACCTTGATGGACAGGGCGATGCGGATCCGGCTCGCGCCGTCCAGACGCGCGGCTTCGTAGATCTCCTGCGGGATCGCCTTCAGGGCGGCGTAGATGATCAGCATGTTGTAGCCGGTGAACATCCAGGTGGTCACGTTGGCCAGGGACCAGAGGATCATCGGTCCCGACATGAACGCGATCCGCTCGGTGATCCAGTCGAAGGGTGACAGGGACGGCGAGTAGAGGAAACCCCAGATGATCGCCGCGATCACGCCGGGCACCGCGTACGGCGCGAAGTAGGCGAGCCGGAAGAAGCGCTTCAGGGGCAGCACGCCGGAGTCCAGCAGCAGGGCGAAGAGCAGGGCCAGACCCAGCATGACCGGCACCTGGACGGCCCCGAAGAGCAGGACCCGCCCGATGCTGTCGCGGAAGGCCTCGTTCTCGAAGACCCTGACATACTGCTCGAAGCCGCCGAAGACGATGTTCGGCCGGCCGAACGTGCCCTCCCGTTGCACCTTGAAGAAGGACTGGTAGACCGCGTAGGCGATGGGCGCGATATAGACGAGCAGGAACAGCAGGAGGAAGGGCAGGAGCAGCAGGGCCACCGCGCCGAGCGGCCGGTGCCCGCCCCTTGCGGGCGTGCGGGGCGTGTCCGTGCCTGCCTCGCCACCTTCCCGCCCCGCCGGTAGCGGAGCTCGGGTCGGTCTCCCTACCTCGGTCATGTCCACTGCGCCATCCGCTCTTCCCGTGTCCATGAATCGTTTCACTTAGGGTGCGAGTATCTTCTGTGCTACAACCGCATGTCAAGACATCGCAAAACGGACTTTCGGTCCGGCGGAAATGGGGACGCGTTGTTAACGCGAGGTTTTCCCGCCGGTACCGAGCGTGCGCGACGTCCGAGTGTCGATCTTCAACCTCGAGGCCAGCGGGCTGGAGCAGGGGCGTTTGCCGGATATTCGGCACGACCCGGAGTGGTTTCGGCCCTGGAAGGTTCAAGCCGAAACCCCTTAATGTAACGTTTCAATTGCGCTAGGGGATCACTTGCATGCCGCCGCCTGGTGAGGGGAGCCCCGAAGCACCCCCGGACCGCGTGCGTCTTACCTGACTGTCGCCCTGTTCGCCGGTCTGTCCGGGAGGGGGGCGATCATCGGTGCGGTCCCGGATCTGCCGGCGGTGGCCGCGGTGCTGGGGCGGCTGCGGCGGCCGGCGACGGTGCCGACGTCCAGCCGAGATGCCGGCAAAACCGACCATGAGCCGATCTTGAAGCGGTAGTGAGATCGAGTCGGGTAGCCCAGAGGTGAAATTTCCCCGGGCTGCCCGACTCGATGGCGCGCGACGACTTCCGCAAACCGCTGATCATCCTCGGTCCCATGAGGGGAGAACTCTTTCAGCCCTGGGGCATCGGCCCGCAAAAAGGGGCACTGCCCGGCATGGGGCGAGGAAGGTAGACGGGCGCGTCGGCGAAAGCTACACTACTGGCCGCTCGAAAAGTAAAAACAAACACGTCTACTGGTTAATTATATCATGAGGAGTGCTGTTGTCAATCGAGGCGTTGCGCGAGGAGCAGGAGTACGTGTCGATGCTGTACGGGCGGCTCGACGAGCTCCGCGAACACGTCACCGAGCGGCTGACCCGGGTGCTCGCGACGACCGGCGGCAACGCCCAGGCGCGCGTCGAGAGGGAGGCCGCCCACGCCGCCCACGCCGAACGCCTCGCCCAGCTCAACGCGGCCGAACACGGCCTGTGCTTCGGGCGGCTCGACATGCTCGACGGCGAGCGCCGTTACATCGGCAGGATGGGCCTGCTCGCCGACGACGTCACCACCGCATCCGTTGCCAAAGGCACCGAGGACGCCGAAGACGCTGAGGACGCCGACGACACAGCCCCGCTGCTCATCGACTGGCGGGCACCGGCCGCCCGCCCGTTCTACCTCGCCACCGCGGTCACCTCGGAGGGCGTCCGGCGGCGCCGGCACATCAAGGACCGCGACCGCACGGTGGTCGAGGTCCACGACGAGGTGCTCGACCTCGAATCCGCAGCGGAGGCCGGGCACGAGGGGTTGGCGGGCGAGGCCACCCTGCTGGCGGCACTGAACGCCGGCAGGACCGGCCGGATGACCGACATCGTCCAGACGATCCAGGCCGAGCAGGACCGCGTCATCCGCTCCGAGCACACCGGAGTGCTCGTCGTGCAGGGAGGACCGGGGACGGGAAAGACCGCGGTGGCGCTGCACCGCGCGGCCTATCTGCTCTACACCCGGCGGCGACAGCTGGCGCGGCGGGTGGTGCTGGTCATCGGACCGAACGCCACGTTCCTGCGCTACGTCGGAAACGTGCTTCCCGCGCTGGGGGAGACGAGCGTGCTGCTGTCGACGATCGGCGAGCTGTATCCCGGGGTGACCGCGGAACGGGAGGAAAGGCCGGAGACCGTCGAGGTGAAGGGCCGGTCGGCGATGGCCGAGGTGGTCGCCGCCGCGGTACGCGACCGCGAGTGGGTGCCTGAGGACCACCTTGAGGTGGAGTACGAGGGACAGACGCTGCGCCTGGACCGGTGGACCTGCGAGCGGGTACGCGACCTGGCGCGGTCCTCCCTGCTCCAGCACAACCCGGCCAGGCCGATCGTGGTCCGGGAGATCAGCGAAGCCCTCGCCGAGCAGTACGTCGAACGCGTCGGCACCGATCCGTTCGACGGTGAGCTCCTGCTGGACGACGACCAGGTGGAGGGCATCCGCAGGGAGATGCTCACCGACGGGGCGGTCCTCGCGGCACTCGACGAGCTCTGGCCCGACCTGACGCCACAGCGACTGCTCACGGATCTGTTCGGCTCGCCGGAGCGCATCGCCTCGGCGACGCCGGGGTTCACCCCCGAGGATCGGGCGGTGTTGCTGCGGGAGCCCGGCGGAGGCTGGTCGCCCGCCGATGTGCCGCTGCTGGACGAGGCGGCCGAACTGCTCGGGGAGGACACCAGGGCGGAGCGGATCCGGCAGGAGCGCGAACGGCGTGAGCGGGTCCGCTACGCCCAGGGAGTGCTGGACGTCGCGATGGGGTCGCGGGCCACCGACCTGGAGGACGACCAGGAGGCCGAGATACTCACGGTCAACGACCTGATCGACGCGGACACGCTCGCCGGGCGGCACGAGGAGGAGGACCACCGCACCTCGGCCGAGCGCGCGGCGGCCGACCGGACCTGGACGTTCGGGCACGTGATCGTCGACGAGGCGCAGGAGTTGTCGGAGATGGCCTGGCGGCTGCTGATGCGCAGATGCCCCGCCAGGTCGATGACCGTCGTCGGGGACACGGCGCAGAGTGGCGAGCCGGGCAGCACCCTGTCGTGGGGGCGGGTGCTCGACCCCTACGTCAAGGGGCGCTGGCGGCTTGCGAACCTCACCAGGAACTACCGGGTGCCGGCGGAGATCATGGCCGTCGCCGCCGAGGTGCTGACGGAGATCGACGCCGACCTTGAGGCACCCGTCTCGGTAAGGGAGAGCGGGGTGGAGCCGTGGGCACTTCGCGTGTCGCCGGAGGAACTCACCGACCGGCTGGTCGAGGTCGTCGCGGCCGAGGCCGCCGGGCTGACCGACCGGCGGCTCGCGGTCATCACGCCGGACTCGCTGCTGGAGCCGCTCGGCCTCGCGATCGCGGCGAGCGTGCCGGAGGCGTCGGTCGGCGAGAACCCCGATGCGCCCCGGCCCGTCGTCGTGTTGAACGTGAGGCAGGCCAAGGGCCTGGAGTTCGACGAGGTGCTGGTGGTCGAGCCCGGCCTGATCGTGGCCGAGTCGCCGCGCGGGCTCAACAACCTCTACGTCGCCCTGACCCGCGCCACCCAACGGCTGGGCGTGTTGCACACGCCGTCGCGGCCCGTGCCGCGTGCGCTGCGGGCGTGGCTGTTCGCGTCAGACCTACGCGCCGGGTTTGTCGGCGAACACCCAGCGGTTGCTCGCCAGGGCGTCGTTCGGTTCGGGTAGCGGGCCGCGACCGTGGTGGCGGGTGAAGTCGAAGGGCGTGTGGATCGCGGTGGACCAGCCCAGCTCCCGCAGGCGGCCGACGGAGTCGGGGCGCGGCTCCCCGTCGAACAGGGCGAGCAGGTCCACGCCGATCTGTTGCCTGGTCGCGACGTAGACGGGGCCGGCACGGACCTGCGGAGACTCCGTCCAGAGCTTGACCTCGAAGCCCAGCGTGCTTCCCCCGGCGCTCAGGCGGTCCACGGTGTCGATGAGACGCCGCTCGGCGGCCGATGGGAGATAGAGCAGCAGGCCCTCGGCCAGCCACGCGGTCGGCACGGCCGGGTCGAAGCCGGTGTTCAGCAGCGACCGGGCCCAGTCCTCGCGCAGGTCGGCCGCGATCGGTCGGCGGGTGGTCGCCGGGACGGCGGCGAGGTCGTCGAGCACGTGGTGTTTGAACGCCAGGACGCCGTCGCGGTCGATCTCGTAGACGACTCGGCCCGGTGGCCAGCCGAACCGGAAGGCCCGCGTGTCGAGGCCCGCGCCGAGCAGCACGACCTGCCGGGCGCCCTCGCGGACCGAGCGGATGAGGAAGTCGTCGAGGACTCGGGTGCGCAGGCCGAAGTAGCGCCCCAGCCTGCCCCACAGGGGGTTGGCGTCCCCGTCCGGAACCTGTGCCGGGCGGACCGGCCAGGCCGCGGACGCCTCGGCGGCGCGTACGAAGTGCTCGGCGTAGGTGTCGGCGGCCAGAGCATCGGGCCGGTGGGTCTCGATCGCCCGCGCGGCGGCGACCATGAGGGCGGTCAGGCCGACGCCGTCTTCGACACCCGGCACGCGTCCTCCCCTCCGGTTGGGGGCACCCACGGATGGTCGTGGGTACTGAGGTGAGCGCCATAGAGACGGGCCATGAAGCGCAGGACGTCCGCGTCCGGTAGGTGCCGGCCGGTGGTGCAGTTGGTCAGCACCGTGATGTGGAAGCCCTTCTGGAACGCGGTCCGGGCGGTGGAGTCCACGCAGACGTCGGTGTACAGGCCCGCGAACACAAGCCGTTCGAAGCCCCGGTGGACGAGGTGCTGCTCGAACCCGGTGCTGAGAAAGGCGTCGAAGCACGCTCGCTTGGTGAAGACACGCTCTCCCGGCAGGGGTGACACCCGGTGGAACTCCGCGCCCCACGAACCTTCCAGACACTTGAGCGGCTTGTTCTGCGTGCGATCCCGGCGCCGCCAGCTCGGACCCTGATGTTCGGCATCGCCGACGAACCGGACGAAGATCACCTCCATGTCGCGGGCACGGGCCCGGTCGACGGCCAGCGCGGTGTTCGTCGCGACGGCCTCCAGGGTCGCGGGGTCGCCGGAGTATCGGGCGTGAGCGGTCGGCCCGACGCAGAAGTCGTTCTGCAGGTCTACGACGACCAGCGCGGTGGTCATGAGTCCACCGCCACGGTCGGCCGCCCCGCGGGCTCCAACGCGTCGAGCAGTGCGTCCACCATGGCGGTGGTCGAGTGCCGTCCGCCGAGGTCGGGGGTGCCGATGCCTCGGCGGCCGAGTGATTCGAGACCGCGTTCTACCAGCTGAACCGCCCCGGCGCAGCCCGCGTGCCGCTCGGCGATCGCCGCCGCGGCGCGTACGGTCGCCACCGGGTTGACCGTGTCCGTTCCGGCCAGGTCGTCGGCGGAGCCGTGCACGGTCTGGTACTCGACCAGTCCGGCCGCGTCGGGATGTAGATAGACGTTCTCGGTGCAGCGGTTCTCCTGGCGTTCGGAGCCGAAGCGGTCCAGCAGGACCACGTGCATGATGTCGGCCCATTCGTTGCTCGCGATGATCAGCGTGCGGGGGTGCGGGCCGTGCTCGATCAGGTTGCGGTTCACCGTGTCCGGCTGGAACAGACGGATCTCGACGCCGTGCCGCGCGGCGCTCTCGGCGACCCACTCGTCGAGGGCCCCGTCGAGCAGGTGGAACTTGTACGCCATGACGATCTGGCCGATTCCGCCGTCCGGCCACTCCTGCCGCGCACGCCGCACGGCGAAGGCGATGACCTTCTCGGTGATCTCCCGGCTGAACGCCATGGTGCGGATCAGCGCGCCCGGGACGTGGGTGTTCTCCCCGGTGTAGAAGCCCTGGGCCTCGTCCCGGACCAGCAGCAGTGACGCGTCCGGGGTAGTCATGACGTCGACCTTCACCGCCTGCAGGCGTCGGCGGACCAGGTAGAGCGACTGGGCGTTGACAGCCGTGCGGAAGACGGCGGGAACGCCGAGAGCGGCCAGCGTGCGGCAGAAGTCCGTGTAGTGATCGGCGTCCTCCCCGGTGAGTTCACGGACCCGCTCGATGTCGGCACCGGCCCTCAGTGATGAGTAGGAGTGGTAGAGCCTTTGTGACCGGGTGACACCGATTCCAACCGAATACGCATCGGCGATTCCGGCCAGCACCCGCTCGAAGACGGTCGCGAGCTCGGGGCCCGTTCCCCGGCCGACGGAAAGTCCGACAACGAGTTTCACCAGAACCTCCCGGGGATGCTCCGGCCTTCAGGCTGGGGAGGAATCGGGGGCGGGAGTGCCGCCGAGGCCCGAGCGTGTCCTGATCGGTCGGTCATTGAGATCGGCTTCTTTCTTGGTCGTGTAGCCGTAGCCGTCCGCGCGTTGAAGATGGCGGACATGGCGGTGGTTGATCCCGGTGATGCGGCCGTGCCGGGTGGTGATGTCGAACGAGCCGGAAGAGCGGACCAGGACTCGCCCGGTGTGAGCTCCGGCCTTCTTGCCCGTCGGGACGGCCGCGCGGACCAGGTCGCCGGTTTGGAAGCCGTGGTGGCGTTTGATTCGTGGCCGCACCAGGCGGGGGAAGCCGTAGCGGTCGGGGGTGGTGCGGGCGTAGGTGCCGCGCCCGGTCGCCGTGACCACCAGGATCGTGGACGGCCAGGCGGTCACGGTCTCCAGGTGGCCGACGTGCAGGGCGTCCAACGTGTGCGACTTGGCGGCGCCGGTACGCGACCGGTTCCACCTGGTGCGCCCGCCCGAGGCCGTCGCGACCGGCAGGCCGGTCGCCTGCAGTGCCCGCCACAGCGCCCAGCGGGTGGCGTTGACGGCGGCGGCGTCGCGCAGCGGCGCTTTCGCCTGCTTGAGGATCTTCGCCAGGAGTGCGGGCTTGGCCTGGAGGAACTCTTCGATCGGGGTGGCGTTCTTGGCCTGGTTACACGGGATGCAGGCCAGGGTGAGGTTGCTGACGCGGTCGGAGCCGCCCCGGCTGCGGGGATGGATGTGGTCGAGGTTCAGCGGCACACCGCTCGCGCCGCAGTAGGCGCAGGTGCGCCCCCACTTGGCGAGCAGGTATTCGCGGACCTCGTACCCGGCGAGGGTGCCCCGCTGGTATTCGGCTCCTTCGAGCGGCCTCCCGGCCGACAGGGCGTGGGTGTCGAAGGAGACCTTCTCCACGTGGACGGCGGTGATGGGCGCCCACCGGGCCAGCCGCGCCACCTGCGACATCGTCGTGTCCACGCGGTGGCGCAGCGACGGCGCCAGCCACCCTTGAGGTTTCGTGCGGTTGTTGAAGCGGGGGACGCGGTAGCGCAGGTTCCGCGACCTGCGGCCACGGCGCAACGCGGCCCGCGTGCTGAGCCTGTCGCGGATCCGCCCGCCCCGATGGTCGAGCTGAATGCCGAACAGGCCGGTGCGGCTCCCGTCATGGTCGGCGAACACACTGATGCCGGTGTGCTGGGAGCCGGGGTCGATACCGACGTGCACGCCTTTTACGGTGGAGTCGGCGACGAGCCGGTCTTTGAGGCGGATAACGAACGGTGTGCGGCGCACCACCACCGCCCGACCGGCCGCCAGCAGGCGGCGGGCACGGGCGGGGTGGCACGGGTCGAGCGGGTGGCCGTGAGCGTCCAGGACGAACACGGCCGGGTGAACCTCACGGTTCGCTCCCTCGGACACCGCGGTGTCCTGGGGGTGACGCCGAACGGCCGGTGCGTGCCGTACGGTCTCCCCTCGCCCATGTCCACCGCCAGGTGCGGCGAAGCCGCGTCCGTGAGCCGTTTCGTCCTGACCCGGGTTGTCTGCTCCCACGGATTCCAGAGCAGCCCGCTGAGGAAGCACGGGCTGGTGGGTCTGCTGTCTTGCGGTGAACGTAGCCATCGAGGATGCACCTCCTGTTCGTGATGGCTGGGGCTGGTCAATACGGGCTCAAGGCACCAGGCGGCACCTCAAGCCCCCTCCTTCAGGAGGGGGTCGTTGACCGAAGGCCAGAGGTGTCAGGCTGCCGTTGTCTCGATCAGATCAGTCCTCCGACCAGATGGTCGCCCGGAATTCCGGCCTTCTCCGGGCGGTAGTAATCCTTGATGCCGGCGGCCCAGACCGAGACCGTGATCTGGTCGGTCTCCGAGGGCCCGAACGCGTCGAAGAGCGCGTCGATGTTCGCGCGCTCGAAGCCGATGGCCGTCATGAGCGCCATGAAGACGTGCCGTTCGATGAGCCCGTCGCCGTCCGGATCGCCCAGCTCGGCCAGCGCCTCGGCGAAGTCGCTGATCGCCGCGTCGAAACGCTCCGGGGAGAGGACGCACGCGGCGTACTCCTCGAAGCTGATGCGGCCGTCGTCGTTGGCGTCCAGTTCGGAGGACAGGGCCGCCCAGTAGCCCCGGAAGGCGGCCAGCATGGCGGCTTTGGCCGCGTCGTCGGAGTCGGAGGCCGCCGCGATGACCCGGTTCGCCATGAGCTCGAAGTCGTCGGCCTCCAGGAAGCCGGTGCCGTCGGCGTCGAGCAGGGCGAAGATGAGACCTACTCGATCAATGGCTGCTTTCTGCATATTCCATGACCTTTCTTTGGTCGCCACTCGAAACGGAGGATGAAATCGTGGCCCCGACTGTACACGATTATGTGGGGCCGTGACTCGCGCTTTTATGTCGTGATTTGCGACCAAAAGAAGTCAAATGTTAATAATGGAACGAATGCCGCCAAGGCATTAAATAGCCTAATTGTTTCAGTCATTTTTTTGGGTCGTTCTGGTTGGCCGCCCGCTGTTCGGCCTCGCGTGGTGGCGGTGCGGGCGCGGGCAAGAAGTGCTGTCCGGCGGCGACTGGTCTCCCGCCGATGTGCCGCTGCTGGACGAGGTGGCCGAACGCAGGCCGTGCCGCGTGCGCTGCGGGCGTGGCTGTTCGCGCAGGACTGAGGCGGCTCGGTTCAGGCCGTGTGCCGGTAGGCGGGGTAGGTGAGGTAGCCGGCATCGCCGCCCTGGTACCAGGTGGACTCGTCGTGCGGCGCGATCGGGAGCCCCTGGCGCAACCGTTCCACCAGGTCGGGGTTGCCGATGAAGGCGCGGCCGAAGCTGATCAGGTCGGCGCCGAGGCCGAGCCAGTGGTCGGCGGCGGCCCTGTCCGTCTGCCGGGGGCCCAGCGGGAAGACCGGGTTGACGATGAGCGTGGCGGGCCAGGCCTTGCGCAGCCCGACGAGCACGTCCTCGTCGGTGCTGGCCTCGAGGTGGACGTACGCCAGATCCAGGGCGGCGAGTTCGGCGAGCAGCGCGCCGTACAGGGCGGGGACGTCGGTGTCCTGCACGCCCCAGAAACCCGCGCCGGGGGAGAGCCGGATGCCCGTCCGGTGCGCTCCGACCGCGTCGACGGTCGCGGACACCGCCTCCACGGCGAATCGGATCCGGTTGGCGATCGGTCCGCCGTAGGCGTCGGTGCGCAGGTTGGCGTTGCTGGAGAGGAACTGGGCGATGAGGTAGCCGTTCGCGCCGTGCAGTTCCACGCCGTCGAAGCCGGCGTCGACGGCCCGGAGGGCGGCTTCGGCGTAGGACCGGGCGTGCTCGGACACCTCGGCGGTCTCCAGCGCCCGCGGCACGGGCGCCGGTTTGGGGCCTGTCGGGGTGAACACCCCCCCGGTGGCGGGAACGGCCGAGGGTCCCACCGGCCGCGTCCCCGTGGTGTCGGGGTGGGAGACCCGGCCGCCGTGCATGATCTGGGCGAAGATGCGCCCGCCGTTGGTGTGGACCGCGTCGGTGACCGGTAGCCAGGCCGCGACCTGCGCGTCGGTGTACAGCCCTGGGGTGCCCGGATTGGACTGCCCGACCAGGCTCGGCTGCACTCCTTCGGTCACGATGAGCCCGGCGGTGGCGCGCTGGGCGTAGTAGGTCGCCATCGAGGGTGTCGCCAGGCCGCCCGCACCCGCGCGGACCCGCGTCATCGGGGCCATCACCACGCGGTTGGGCAGGGTCAGCGCACCGAACCGGTAGCGGTCGAACAGGGTCGTCATCTGCGTACGCCTTTCCGAGGTTCCTGCGAATGGTCGCGTCCGTCGGCTGGACGCGACCATTACGCTAGAACCTGACACTGACGTCAGAGGCAAGTGTTCGGCCGAGGATTTTCGATGGGAGGCGCGATGCGGATCGGCGAGTTGGCGTCGAAGGCCGGGGTGAGCGTCCGTTCTCTGCGCTACTACGAGGAGCAGGGCCTGCTCACCAGCACGCGCAGTTCCAGCGGCCAGCGCCACTACACCGACAACGAGGTCGAGCGGGTGGTGTTCATCCAGCGCCTGTACGCCGCCGGGCTCTCCAGCCGTACGATCGTCGAGTTGCTGCCGTGCGTCGACTCGCCCAGCGAGCAGAACTCCGAGGAGGCGTTCGAGCGGCTGGTGCACGAGCGAGGCCGGATCGACCAGCACATCAAGGAGATCCTCAGTGCCCGCGACGCCCTCGACCGGCTCATCGACGCCAATCGAGCGCACCGCGATCGACTGACGACTCGCTGACCTCGGTGTGGTTTTCCTCCCCTCGGCAAAACCGTTAAAGTCGTTAACGTTATGAACGTTAACGAATCCATGGGTGAAGCCGCGGACGGGCCGCCCGAAGCTATGACCAAGTGGACCGGCTTCCTGCTGAACTGGGTCGCAGCCCATGCCCGCGAGGCTTATGAGCAGGTCGTGGCGCAGGTCGGGCTGAAACCACAGCATCTGGGGGTCCTCATCCAGATTCAGCACGGTCCGATGATCCAGGCTCGGCTGAGCGATCGGCTGAAGGTGTTCAAGCCCGTCATGGTCACCCTGGTGAACGAGCTGGAGGCGATGCATCTGGCGGAGCGGCGGCCGCACATCGGCGATCGCCGCGCGACGGAGGTACACATCCTCTCCGCGGGCCTGGACAAGGTCAGGGAGGTCGAGCGGCTCAGCGAGCAGGCCTCGGCGGAGTTCTTCGGCCCGCTCACCTTCGAGGAGCAACAGACTCTGCACGGCCTGCTCGCCAAGCTCGCCAAGGACGGCCCCGCCGATGCCTGGCAGTCCCCGCGCTGACAAAAGCATCTCGATACCGACCCCTCAGAGCCGATCGACGCCTGGGATTTCGTCAGGAGGAACACATGCACGACACGGTGCGGACCCAACAGGGTCTGGTCCGCGGCCGTACCCGCGAGGGCGTCGTCTCGTTCAAGGGCATCCCGTACGCCGCCGCACCCGATGGCGCGCGGCGTTTCCTGCCGCCGCGACCGGCGGCGTCCTGGAACGGGGTGCGGGAGGCCGACGCTTTCGGTGGCGCGCCGCCGCAACGACCGCCGGCGCCAGGGGTTCCGGCGGTGTGGCAGCCCGGCGACGGCCTGGACTGCCTGAAAGTGAACGTCTGGACCCCCGCCCCCGGGGGTACGCGCCTGCCGGTGATGGTGTGGATCTACGGTGGCCGGTGGACTCACGGCGCCGCGTCGATGCCGCACTACGACGGCTCGGTCCTGGCCGGCTCCGGAGTGGTCGTCGTGACCTTCGACTATCGCACCGGCTTCGAGGGCTTCGGTCACCTGCCCGGTATACCGGACAACCGCGGCCTGCTGGATCAGCTCGCCGCGCTCGCCTGGGTGCAGGACAACATCGCCGCTTTCGGCGGTGACCCCGGAAACGTCACCGTTTTCGGCCAGTCCGCCGGCGGTGCGTCCGCAGCCCTGCTCGCCGCGGCACCGTCGGCCGCCAGCCTGTTTCGGCGGTGCGTCGTCCAGAGCCTCCCCGCGGGCCATCTCGAAGTCCCCGAGGCCCAGCGGGTCACCGAACGGCTTGCGGCAGCCGTCGGCACCGCCCCTACCTGGGACGGTCTGGCCGCGCTGCCCGCTCAAGCGCTCCTGGAGGTGCCGGACGCCCGGCTGACCGGTGGGCGTCCCGGTGGCGCGTTCGCTCCCGTCATCGACGGCGACCTGGTCACCGCACCTCCCTGGCAGGCTCTCGCCGACGGGTGTGCTCGCCACATCGACCTGCTCTGCGGTTTCACTCACGAGGAATACCGCGGCTTCCCACCTCAGGCGGATCCGGAGCGGATCGATCTGGCGGTCGTTGCCACCCGCTTCGGCCTCGCCCCCGACGCCGATACGGCCTACCGGGCTGCCTACCCCGACAGCACCGTCACCGAACTGTTCACCACGCTGATGTCCGACGCCCTGGTGCGCATGCCGACCACCTTCACCGCCGAAGCGCACGCCAGGACGGGTGGGCGCACCTGGCTGTACGACTTCGCCTGGCGCGGGCCGCTCGGCGCCGCTCACGGCATCGACGTTCCGTTCGTTTTCGGCCTGCCGCACACCCGCTACGCCGCCCGTTTCCTCGGCTCCCCGCCTCCCGCCGACTTCGCCGCCCTGTCCCATCAGGTCCGCACCGCGTGGACCTCCTTCGCCGCCACCGGCAACCCCGGCTGGTCGGCCTTCGACACCCGGCTCGGCTCCACCCGCGTCTGGGACATCACCCCCACCACCACCTCTTATCCCGTGCCGGACTCCCACCGCATCTGGAGCCGGACACAGTCGTCTCCCGCACCGTCGAGGTGAGGGGGCGAAGAGGACCTTCTCGCCAGCCGGCTCATCGAGCCTGGGGTAGATCATTGAAGTTCCGTACCGTCGCCATGGAACCGGCGGACTTCGACCCCACCTCCTTCACACTCGAAGGCGGGGTCTTCACACGCGAGGAGATTCGATGACCACAAAGACGATCACCGCTTCGGCCGCGGGCGTTTTCGAGCTCGGCGACCTGCCGGTCAACCGGATCGGGTTCGGCACGATGCGCCTGACGCAGAGCGGCGCGGCGTTCGGGAACGGCGTCCCGAGTGACCGGGGCCGGGCGATCGGCGTGCTGCGCCGCGCGGTCGAGCTCGGGGTGAACCACATCGACACCGCGGCCTTCTACTTCTCCGCGCTGCGCTCGGCGAACGAGCTGATCAACAGCGCGCTCGCGCCCTACCCCGATGACCTGGTCATCGTCACCAAGGTCGGATTTGGCCGGGATCCGTCGGGTGAGTGGCTGTGGGCCAGGCCGGAGCAGCTGCGCGGCCAGGTCGAGGAGAACCTGCGCCAGCTCGGCCGGGACCACCTCGACGTGGTGAACCTGCGCATCCCGCAGAACATGGCGTCCAGCTCGATCGCCGGGCATTTCGGTGCGCTGGCCGACCTGCGCGACGCCGGGATGATCCGGCATCTGGGCGTCTCCAACGTCACGCCCGCGCACCTCGCCGAGGCCCAGGCCATCGCGCCGGTGGTCTGCGTGCAGAACGCCTACGGCATCGGCGCACGGCCCGAGGACCACGAGTTCCTGCGCTCCTGCGGGGAACAGGGCATCGCGTTCGTCCCCTTCTTCGCGATCGCCGGGACCGGGCGCGAGGCCGGGGCGAGTGTCGCCGAGAGCGAGGAGGTGCTCGCCGTCGCACGCGCGCACGGCGTGACGGCCGCGCAGGTCCGGCTGGCCTGGACGTTGCAGCGCGGGCCGCACGTGCTGGCCATCCCCGGCACCGGCAACCCCGACCACCTGGCCGAGAACGTGGCCGCCGGCGCCCTGCGGCTCTCGGCGGAGGAGATGACCCGTCTCGACTCTGTCCAGAGGAGTGGACGTTGAAGCACCCTCGCCGGGGTCCGCGACGGCCTGGATCCGGTACGGCCCCGCGACGGGGGGTGAGGTGACGAAGGGTCAGTCCGGGGGCCGGCGATGTCCGCGTATCAGGGGCAGGTACACCTCGTCGACGATCTCGACGAGGACGCTGTCGGGCACGGTGGGGACTCCGCGCGTGACGAACTCGTTGCGCAGCAGGACGACGGCGACGGTGGCCACCCGGGGGTGGAGGACCTCGGGCGGAGCCTCGCCGCGGGCCACCGCACGCCCGAGAATCGTCAGCCACATGCCGGACCCGGCGTCGCCGGACTGTTCGTGGAGTTGCGCGAGTAGCTCCGGATCGTCGGCGACGCCCGACAGCAGGCTGCGCAGGATGTCGCCGGTGGGCGAGGACCAGTGGCGGTTCGCGCCACGCAGCAGCTCAAGCACGTCGCCGCGCAGTTCGCCGGTGTCGGGCAGTGGCGCGGAGGCCGCGCTCAGCTGCCGGTAGGCGGCGATGCTGAGCGCGGCCCGGTTCGGCCAGCGGCGGTAGATCGCGTTCTTGTTGGTACCGGCCCGGGCGGCGACTTTATCCATATTTAGACCCGAATATCCGGATTCGAGGAGTTCGTCGACCGCGGCACGGAGTATCGCCTGCTCCAGTGCGGTGCCGCGCCGCCTGGTCGGGGCGGCGACCTGTCGCTCCGCGGGGTCCTCGGCCATCTTCCCTCCTTGGTAGGTACTCTGCGTACCTTGTTTTTTCGTGAAACACGGCGCTGACATTCGATTAAGGTACGATGAGTACCGTAAATACCTCCCCGTTGGAGAGTCCGTGCTCTGACGTGCGGCGGTATCCAATCGGCATTGAGAAGGGTACGAGTCATGCGAGGCAAGGGCATCACCTACGACACCGGCTTCATCGACACCGGTCTCGCCGACGCGGGACCGAGCACCCGCGAACCGTTCGACCCCGACGTCGTGAAGCGGGAGATGTGGGTCATCCGCGAGGACCTGCACTGCAACGCGGTCCGGATCACCGGCGGTGACCCGGACCGGCTGGAGATCGCCGCCGTCCACGCCGCCGACGCCGGACTGGAGGTTTGGTTCTCGCCGTTCACCTGCGACCTGACCACCGACGAACTGCTCACCTTCCTCGCCGACTGCGCCGAACGCGCCGAGCGGCTACGCGGGCGGGGAGCCGAGGTCGTCCTCGTCACCGGCGCCGAACTCACCCTGTTCACCAAGGGGTTCCTGCCCGGCGACACCCTCGCCGACCGGCTCACCCTGCTGGCCGAGCCGCATCGCCTGCGCGAGGTGATGGCGCCGGTCCCCGCCCTCCTCAACGACTTCCTCGCCAAGACGGTGAGCGTGGTCCGCGACCGGTTCGCAGGAAAGGTCACCTACGCCGCGCTGCCGTCCGAGCAGATCGACTGGACGCCCTTCGACATCGTCTCGGTCGACGCCTACACGTCGATCGAGGTGGCCGATCAGTATGCCGAGGCGATCCGTTCCCTCGTCGCGCGGGGGAAGCCCGTCGCGATCACCGAGTTCGGGTGCACGACCCACCGGGGCGCGGCCGACCTGGGCGCGCGTGGCATGTTCATGGTCGAATGGGACGGCGCGAAGGCGATCGGCCTGAAGGGCGACTACATCCGTGATGAGGCCGAGCAGGTCACATACCTGAGGGAGTCACTGGAGGTCTTCGCCGCCGAGGGTGTCGACACCGCGTTCTGGTGCACCTTCGCGTCCTACAACCTGCCGCACCGCGACGACCCTCGCGAGGACTTCGACATGGCGAGCTACGGCCTGGTCAAGGTGCTCGAAGACCGTCCCGGCCGGACCTACCCCGACATGCCGTGGGAGCCCAAGGCGGCGTTCGCCGCCCTCGCCGACTGTTACCGCGACTGAGGGCGCCGATACCGAGGCGATCCGGTCTTCGCACGACACCGGATCGGAGGGGGACGGGATCGTCTACCGCGTCTCGAAAACCTCCAGGCCGGTGTGGGCGGCGAGGAAGGTGAGCATGTCGGCGGCGAGGTCGACGGCGCGGCCCGCCGAGCGGGGGCCGTGGCCGACGTCGCCCTCGTGGCGCAACAGGATCGGCCGCGTCCCCGACGTCGCCGCCTGCAGCGCCGCGCACATCTTGCGCGCGTGCATGGGGTCCACCCGGGAGTCACCGCCGAACGTGGTCAGCAGCGTCGCGGGGTAGTCGACGCCGTCGGTGACCCGGTGGTAGGGGGAGTAGCCGAGCAGCCATCCCAGCTGCTCGGGATCGTCGGCCGAGCCGTACTCCGACCTCCAGACGGGGCCGAGGCCCGAGCGCTCGTACCTGACCATGTCGAGTAGCGCCGCCGAGCAGACGGCGGCGGCGAACAGGTCGGGGCGCTGCGTCAGCGCGGCGCCCACCAGCAGCCCGCCGTTGGACTCGCCGCAGGCGGCCAGCTGCGCGGGGGTGGTCCAGCCGTCGGAGACGAGCTTCTCGGCCGCCGCCGCGAAGTCGTCGAAGGTGTTCTGCTTGCGCTCCAGCATGCCGTCGCGGTGCCAGGCCGCGCCCTCCTCGCCGCCGCCGCGCAGCTGGGCGAGGACGAAGACCCCACCCGCCTCGACCCAGGGCAGGATGTAGCTGGAGTACGACGGCGTGAGCGAGAGCCCGAAACCGCCGTAGCCGTACAGGATCGTCGGCCTGGGACCCGAGCCTGGGCGGGCCAGCACGACCATCCGCACCGGTGTGCCGTCCGCGGAGACGCAGACCACCTGGCGGGCTTCGAGCTCGGACACCTCCACGGCGCCGGGTGCGGGGCTCCACAGCGACGTCCGCCCGGTGCGCGTGTCGTAGCGGTGCACTCCCAGGGGCGTGACGCTGTCGGTGTAGGTGAACCAGACCTCGTGGCCGCCCTCGGGGCGGGTGGTCATCTCCCTCGCCGAGCCGAGGCCGGGCAGCGGCACCAGGCCGCGCCGGTTTCCTGTCACCACGTCGTGGACGCTGACCTCGCTGACCGCGTGCCGGGTCCAGCTCACCAGGAGCGTCTGGTCGGCGATCGCGAACTCGCCGATCACCGCCTCGGGGTCCTCTTCGACCAGGTCGACCCAGTGCTCGGGGCCCGGTCGGGCCGGGTCGGCCACGCACAGTCGTCCCCGTGGCGCGTCCAGGGTGGTGAGCAGGTACAGGCGCCCGTCGCGGCCGACGGCGGGCGCCGTCATCGCGCCCGCCGCTCGCTGGATCACCCGCAGGTCGGGGCGCTCGGGGGAGGAGGACGACAGGTCGGCGAGCCAGAGGTCGTTGCCGCCGTCCGCCATCGCCGAGACCGTGAGCCAGCGCCCGTTGTAGCTGATCCCCAGGCCGTACGAGCGCTCCTCACCCATGATCACCGCGTCGTCCTCGGCGGGGGTGCCGAGCCGGTGCAGGCGGACCTGGCGGGAACGGACGTAGAAGAACGCCTTGCCGTCGGGCAGCCACGCCACGGGCGCGTACCGGCAGCGGTCGATCGGACCGTCCACCACCCGGCGGGTGGCGACGTCCATGACCCGCAGTTCCGACCGCTCGTCCCCGCTCCTGGACAGCTGGTACGCCACCAGCCTGCCGTCCAGGTCGGGCTGCCAGTGGTCGAGCGTGGTGAGCCCGCTCGGGTCGAGCTCCATCGGGTCGATCAGTGCCTCCTCCGCCCCGTCGGGGGCGGTGCGGTAGAGGACCGCGTGCTCCTGGGAGGCCGTACGACGCAGAAAGAACCGGCTCCCGCCGCGCCACATCGGCGTGCCGACCGTTCCGGCCCCGGTCAGCGCGGCCACCCGCGAGTGCCACAGGTCGCGTCCCGGCAGCGTGCCGGCGTGTTCGCGCCACAGTTCCCCCTGGGCGGCCGTCCAACTTCGCGTCGCGGGGCTGTCGGGGTCCTCCAGCCACCGGTACGGGTCGGGAACCGCGTGACCGTGCAGGTGGTCGACGACCGGGTGCCGTTCCGCGGGAGGGTAGATCATCGAATTCCTCCGGTGCGAGGTCCCCGGGCCTCGGCCCTGGGCGGGGAACACGGTGAGCAGGGGGAGTAGGTCGCGAGGGGCGGGGAGGTCAAGGAGGGCGGGGAGGTCAAGGCACCAGCTCCTGTGTGTTCGACGGGTCCCACTGTCCGGCCAGGTCCGCGTACAGCGGGGAGGTGGCGAGCATCTCCTCGTGCGTGCCCAGCCGGACGCTGGTGCCGTCCATGACGAGGATCCGCCGGGCGCGCAGGGCGGAGGTGAGCCGATGGGCGATGACGAGGAGCGTGCCGCCACGGCGGGCGAACGCCTCCTCCGCGCGGGCCTCGGCGGCCGGGTCCAGGTGGCACGTCGCCTCGTCGAGGATCACCAGCCGGGCCGGGGCGAGATAGGCGCGGGCCAGGGCGATCAGCTGCCGTTCCGCGGGGGAGAGCGACCCCGAGTGGATCTCGGCGGAGTATCCGCCCAGCCGCGCCACCAGGTTCGTCAGGCCGACCGCGGTCACGGCGTCGTCCACCGCCTCCCGCGAGGCGTCGGCGAGGTAGGTCAGGTTCTCCAGCAGGGAGCCGCGGAAGACGTACGCCTCCTGCGGGATGAGTACCCGGTCGGCGGGGTCGAGCCGGTCCGCGGGTACCCCGCGCACCAGGACCTCGCCCGCCCCCGGCGGGAGCACACCGGTCAGGAGCGCGGCGAGTGTGGACTTGCCGATGCCGCTGGGACCCACGACGGCGATGTGGTCCCCCTCCGGGATCACCAGGTCCAGACCGTCGATCACCGGCTCCGCGTGCGGGCCGTACGCGAACGTCACGCCGCGTAGTTCGGCCCCTCCGCCCCGCGCCGCGAGCCGCCCGCGCGCCCGCGCGGGCGGCTCGCCGTCGCGCAGGAGCCTGCCCAGCGCCACCCGCAGCCGGACCCCGTTGATGCCCAGCCCTTCCACGAGGTTGCCGAGCGCGGGCGCGAGCGACTGCGTGACGTAGGCGAGGGCGCCCAGGATCACCCCGGCGCCCGCGCCCTCGCCCACGAGCCGGGGGGTCGCGAACAGCACCAGCAGGACCGGCAACCAGCCGCCCACCGCGAGCGACAGCGTGCGCAGCGCGGTCACCCGCGCCAGCGACCGGGCCGCGCGGGCCTGCTCCGCCACCCGCAGGCCGACATCGTCCGCCACCCGCTCCTCGGCCCGGCAGGCGGTGATGTCGCGCAGCCCGCCCACCGTGGTGGCCAGCGCCTCGGCGGTGCGCTCGTCGGCGAGGATGAAGTCCCGCTGCCGCCTGGCCAGGGCGCGCAGCGACAGCAGGAAGACGACAAGGCCCACGACGAAGGGGGGGAGCACCAGCGCGAGCACCTCGGGCACGAGGGTCGCGAGCCCGAGGACGACGCTCACCACGGTGAACGCGAACGACCTCACCACCGTGATGACCGAGGCGAAGGCGTCGCGGGCCAGCTCGACCTGGAGGTTGGAGCGGGCCACCGCAGCCGCTCCCGGCCCCTGCCCGGACATGACCGAGTGGCGCAGCGCGTCGTCGACGACGTGCGCGAGCAGTTCCTCGCGGAACGGCTCCACGATCGAGGCGACGGCCATCACCACCTGCCGGGCGCCGACCGCGGCGAGCAGCCACGCGCCGCCGAGCAGCGCGAGCCAGGCGAACCCGGTCGCGGGACGTCCCGTGCCGAAGCCGTCGTCGATCGCCCGCGCGATGGCCAGGCCGATGACGAGCGAGGGCGCCGTCTCCGCGACGGACCAGCCCGCGAGCCTGACCAGCTGGTACGGGTCCCTCCTGAGCGCCCGCCGCAGGGGCCTGCCGGCGACGTGTCCGTCCGTGGGATTCACGACGCGTCCGCCTGGAAGACGGCGCGGTAGGCGGGGTCGGCCCAGAGCGCGCGATGACCGCCGCACGCCCGTACCCGGCCCTCGTCCAGCCAGATCACCCGGTCGGCCGCCGCCGCGGTCGCCACCCGGTGGGTCACGATCAGCCGCGTACGGTCGCGCAGTTCCCGCGACAGCGCGCGGGCGACCTGGCGCTCGGTGACGGTGTCGAGGCTGGAGGTGGCGTCGTCCAGGATGAGCAGGCGCCCTCCCTGCGCGAAGGCGCGGGCCAGGCCGAGCCGTTGCCGCTCGCCGCCGGACATGGGCGCCTCCTCCAGCGGCGTGTCGTACCCCCCGGGGAGCCGCCTGACGAAGGCGTCCGCGCGGGCCGCCCGCGCCGCCGCCCGCACGACCTCGCCTTTCTCGCCCGGCCGGCCGTCGCACCCGGTGCCGGGGGTGGGAGGGTCGAGCCCCAGGGCGACGGCGGCGCCGACGGTCTCGCCGAGCAGCGCCGGGCGTTCGAACGCGTACCCGACGGCGCGGCGCAGCGCCTCGCGGGAGAGGTCGGGCAGCGGGACGCCGTCGAGGAGTACCGTGCCGTGGCGCGGGTCCACCAGCCGTCCGGCGACCGCGGCGAGCAGGGACTTTCCCGCCCCCGAGCGGCCGACCACGGCCACCGCCTGCCCGCCGGGGATGACGAGATCGACATCGTGCAGGCCGTCCGCGTCGACGCCGTGAAGCTCAAGCGTGCCGGGGCCGGCGGGCAGCGGGCGGCTGCCGTAGGCCCGCGGGCTCTCGGAGACCAGCTCCTCCACCCTGGCCGCGGCGGCCCGCGCCCTGGCCAGGCGGCCGACGTAGCCCAGCGCCGAGCCGAGACCCGCGCCGAGCACGACGTAGCGGGCGGCGGCGTACAGCTCTCCGGCCGTGAGGTCCCCGGCGGCCAGGCGCAGCCCGCCCACCCCGAGCACGGCCACCTCCAGCAGCGGGACCACCGCTCCCGCCTGTACGCCGGCCCGCGCGTTGGCCCGCCACATGTCCATGGCGTGGCCGCGCAGCCTGGGCAGGGCGGTCAGCACCCGTGCCCGCTCCTGGTCGGCGGTACCGGCCGCGGCGATCGTACGGGCCCCGGCGAGGGCGTCGACGAGGCGGGCGGCGATGTCGCTCTGTGCCGCCTGGTAGTCGCCCGCTATCGAGGTGCTCACGGTGAGGAAGGCCCGTAGGACGAGGGCGATGAGGACGATCCCGGCGACCAGTGTCACGGTCAGCAGGGGGTCGATGAGGGTGAGGGCCACGATGCCGCCCGCGGTGGGGATGACCAGCGCGGCCCCGGTGACGATCGACTCGGGGGCGCGTCCGATCTCCTCGGTGTTCAGGCCCATCCGGGTGACCAGGTCTCCCTCGGGGAACCGGTGGGTGATCATCGGCCCGACGCCGAGCACGTTCCGCACGACCCGGTTCCTGAGCCAGGCCGAGGAGCGCGCGCCGCTCGATCCCGAGGCCCAGACGCCGAGGGCGTCGCAGAGCACGGTGAGGGTCACGGCGGCGGCGCAGGCACCGAGCCAGGTCGCCGCTCCGGTGCCGCCGGGCGTGTCGGTGACGAGCTCGTCGACCGTCCTGCCCAGCACGAGCGGGAGCGCGAGCTGCGCGAAGGCGCCCAGGACGGAGGTGGCCACGAGGACGGCGAGCCAGGGTCCGCCACGCCGTACGGTGTCGGCCACCAGCCGATCCGCTGCTCGCACGTTCGCACCTTCCTGAACCGCCCGGCTTCCCGGGTTTCCTTGAGGTCCCGGGCTTTCTCGGTGTTCCGGCCCCTCCCGGAACGGGAGTGCCCGGGACGGCCGCCGTCGCTGGCCGTCCCGGGCACGGGTCTCACTAGTGGCAGAGCAGGAGGCTCAGGTTGCTGGGCTTGCCGG
>NZ_JBEYID010000011.1:121296-273558 GCF_040635605.1 Streptosporangium sp. NPDC006930
CCGGACTCGCAGCCCAGGACGGTGAGGGTGCTGCCGCCACCGCCGCCGCCGTGGCCGCCGCCGGGGGTCTCCAGGGACTGCAGGTCGAGAAGGACCATCGAAGTTGCTCCGTTTCTACGGGTTCTACGGGTTGTGTGGAACGGGGAGGACTAGTGGCAGAGCAGGAGGCTCAGGTTGCTGGGCTTGCCGGACTCGCAGCCCAGGACGGTGAGGGTGCTGCCGCCACCGCCGCCGCCGTGGCCGCCGCCGGGGGTCTCCAGGGACTGCAGGTCGAGAAGGACCATGGAATTTCCTCACTTCTGGTGGGAACCGAACCGATATCGGGAAAACCGGGATGCCTAGTGGCAGAGGACGACGCTCAGGTTGCTGGGCTTGCCGGACTCGCAGCCCAGGACCGTCAGCGTGCTGCCGCCGCCACCGCCACCACCGCCGGTGGGGGCCTCCAGGGACTGCAGGTCGAGAAGAACCATGTCGTTACACCTCCTTCGATGTCGATGTGTCGTGGGGGCCAAACCGCCCGGCGGGTTCGTGCGCGGACACCCCTGACGGGGTGCTCGTGTCACCGGGCGGCTCGATGAAGGGGAGGAACACCGGCCGGTCGTGCAGCACGGCGCTCATCGCGAACAGGACTCCGGCCGTGCCGGTCGCGAAGTCCATGGAGAGCCTGAGCAGCTGGTTCCCGGGGAAGGCGAGCCCGCCGCCGTGGGGCAGCGCGTGCCAGGCCAGCCCGCGGAGCTGCTCGGCCACGTCGGTGTGGTCGGTAAGGGAGGCGTTCGGCTCGGGTCCCAGACCCCAGCCGAGGGCGCCGATCATGCCGCTCCGGCCGGTGAACAGGCCGGACTGCACGAAGTAGCGTCCCCGGGTGACGCGCCGGCAGCCGTCGAGCGCGGCGCGCAGCTCCTCGTCCTCCCGGTGGGCCAGGTAGCGGGCGAGGACGATGCCGATGCCCACCGATCCCTCGTCCAGGTAGGGCAGCGTGCGCCAGCCCTGGTCGACCTGGAGGGTTCCGTCCTCGCCGGTTACGCAGCGCCGCAGGTCCTGCCGGAGCGCCACGGCCGCCCTGTCGAGCAGCGACGTGTCGCCGGTCTGCTCGTAGGCGTGCAGGAAGAGAAGAGCGGGCCCGGAGGAGCCGTACATCAGCCCGGCCCGGGGGTGGACGCCGCCGCTGACCTCGGGTACGTCCTCGGGCCCGCCCAGCCTGTCGGAGCAGATGCCGGTGATCTGCAGGGCCACCTCGGTGAAGGTTCGCTCGCCGGTGGTCCGGCCCAGGTGGAGAAGGTTCAGGCCCATGCCGGCCAGGCCGCTGAACAGCCCGAGCTCCAGCGCCTCCCATTTCTGGCGCAGGCACAGGTCGGCGGTGTCGATCGCGTCCTGGCGGTGCCCGAGCAGGTCGAGGACGTAGGCCACACCGTGCAGGCCGTCGTAGAACCCGATCCCCGTCCCCGGGGCGGGGGCGAGCGCCTTCGCGCGCAGCCAGTCCTCGTGCTCGGGACGGCGCTCGGCTCCGGTGCTCGCCAGCGCGTAGAGCACGCCGGCCGCGCCGTACGCGAGGTTGACGCCGCCGCCGGGCTGGAACTGGGCGACGTCGCCGGGGAAGAGCCGGTCCTCGCGCTCGGGGGTGGCGCTCGCCAGGATGGCCCGGGTCATCGCCTCCTTGAGCCGGGGCCAGCTGTCGCGTCCCGGTTTCGGGTAGGGCGTGGCCGCCGCGGGTTCGGGGCCCGCGACGGTGCGGACCGCCTCGTCGAGCATCTCGCGCGGCACGGGGAAGGTCTCGCCGATGAGCCTGGCCAGTTCGGTCACCTTGGCACGGTCGAGCGACAGCATGATCGTGAGCTGGGGGGCGAAGAGCCCGAGGCAGAGGCAGGACAGGGCGTACAGGTCGACGTCGACGCCCTGCCGGTCGGCCGGCGCGCCGAACGCCGGGTGGGCGAGCGCCGCGCGGCCGCGGTCCTCGGTGAGGGTCGCCACCTCGTAGTCGATCAGGACCAGGCGGCCGTCCTCGGTCAGGAGGATGTTGTTCGGGTGCAGGTCACCGAAGACCACCCCGCGCTCGTGCAGGGACTCGACCGCCCGGCGCACCTTGGGAAGTATGTCGAGCACCCAGGCGGTGTACTCGGCGATGGCCGCGTCGTCGCAGGTCGCCCTGGTGAGCGGGTATTTGTGCACGAGTTGGCGCTGGAGCGGGTTGCCGTCGACGAACTCCTCGACCAGGAAGTGGTGCCCGCCCAGGGTGAAGTAGTCGATCAGTGCGGGTACCGCGTCCAGCCCGGACAGGCGCTCCAGCATGTCGCGCTCGTGCGCCAGCCGCGCCACCGCGTCCCGGCCGGCGGCGTCCAGGCCGGCGTGCGGGCGGGCCTCCTTCAGCACGACCCGCTCCCCGGTGCGCAGGTCTTCTCCCAGGTAGACGCCGCCGCCGTTGGAGAACTGCATCACGCTCTCGACCCGGTACGGCAGCCCCTCGGTGGTGACCGCGTTGCGGGCCGCGAGGTGGGGTTCGAGGAAGGCGGGCAGCGTCACCCAGGACGGCACGCCGAAGGCGGGCTCCCGCACGTCGGGGACGAGCCGTCCCTCGCCGTCCTCGATGGCCAGCACCAGCTCGCCGTTGTCGGCCAGGCAGCGCCGTCCGGCGAAGCCGCCGTACCGTACGAAGAGCGGTCCCTGGCCGTAGCGGAGGTCGCTGAGGATGTAGGGCCCCTCGATGCCCGTGAGCAGCTCGTCGAGCTCCTTGAGCGTGAGCTCCAGCTGCGCCTCGTCCACCGGGTAGATCGTCACGAGCTTCCCGCTGGAGCCACGAGGGGCGGCCTTGGAGTTCAGCATGGTCATGACCGGCAGGCTGCGCAGGAACTTGAACGCGATGTCGCGGGGGACGCAGTAGTCCCAGACCGCCTCTATGGCGCGGTCGGCGTCCTCGGTGCGAGCGGAGACGTGGATCTTCCAGCCCTGGGCGGGTGTGCGACCGCCGAGCGGCGCGTAGTGCATCCAGGTGTCGGTCGCCTGGTGCTGCCAGCCGTCCGGGACATTCCGGGCAGCGAGCGCGAAATCGGGATGATCACCCCGGCGGCCGTCAAGCGTGTCATAAAAAAGCGGGTCGGCCAGGCAATAAAGCTCATACTGGTCATCCACCACATTCTCCCCTGCTGTCTTCCAGAAGAGAGAATTACGGATAACCCGAGAAACCACTAGTTACAAACTAAACCAGTCGTATATGCGAAACTCACAGTGTCAACCATGACGATGTGCGCTACCTGCGCTTTCGCGGTAAACGTGAATATGATTCGGGAAAATTGGTGGGAACCTCGGCCATCAGGGTGAACCACCCGTCCGTGCCGCCGACCGCCCGCACCGTGCCGCCCAGCTCGCCCACGCGGTGACCCAGGTTGTCCACGCCGTTGCCGGTGGAGGCGGTCCCGAAGGTGCCTCCGGAGGATGTCTCCTGCCGGGGAGCCCCGTCGTTGACGACGGTGAGGCGTAGCCGGCCGTCGTACTCGACCAGCTCGATCGCGCACCGCTTCACCCGGCTGTGCCGCAGCATGTTCGTCACGCCCTCGCGGACCACGGCGCCCAGCGCGGTGCTCACGACCTTGGGAAGCTCGTCCACGTCGACCCGGACCGAGCAGTAGGCCCCGAAGCCCTCCATCAGGGTCCTGGCCCGCGTGACCTCGCCGGAGAACGACAGCCGGTGGACGGCCTCCGACACGTTCCGTACGGCGTGCGCGGCCTGCCGCACCGCCTGCAGCACCTCTTCCAGCTCCTCGCGCAGGCGCGCGTCGCCGTTCGCCTTCCTGTGGGCCAGCTCTCCCTTGATGGACGCCAGCCAGAGCCAGTGCCCCACGATGTCGTGCATGTCGCGGGCGAATCTCTCGTACGCTCTGCTGAGTGCCCGCTCCCGCTCGGCGTGGAGCCGTCTGATCCGCAGGGCGAGGACGAGTGTCACGCCCAGTGAGGCCAGCAGGATGCCCGTTCCGACCGCTCCGATGAGGTAAGCGGGGTGGGGCATGGAGCGCCTCTCGCAGGAGAAATGATATTCCCGCTAATAAACTCAAAAAAGTTGTTAAATGTCAATCAAGAGGCGTGGTCCCGCGACGCGATGCGGCAGGCGGAGGGCCGCCGTAAAATCAGCATGAAATGCGGCGATATAGCCCGTCTAATGCTTCATCGGTGAATCGTGATCGCCGTGCTTCCCCGCGCGGGGGCGGACGACGGGCACGGAGTGTCGCGCGGGATCGCTCAGATGAGCCCGAGCGCCGAGGGCAGCAGCAGGTACGCTCCGGCCACCAGGCACGCGCCCGCCACCACGAGGAACAGAAAGACCCAGAATCCGCCGGGCAGGAAGGTGAGCCTGGCGAGCTGGTCGGCGTCGGAGTCGGGCGCCTGGTGGCGGCGCCGCTTGCGCTGGAGCTCCACGATCGGCCGGATACCGCCCAGCAGCAGGAACCACACGGCCAGGTAGGCCAGGACCGCGTCCATGTCGGGCGCCGCGTACCAGGTGAAGGCGAAGATCGCGCCCCCGGTGGCGAGCAGGCTCACCACACCGAACAGGTTGCGGATCAGCAGCAGCATGCAGAACAGCAACCCGATCACCATCGTGATCAGCACCGCCACATAGCCGGAGGAGGTGAGCCACGCTCCGCCCAGTCCGAGCAGGGACGGGGTGACGTATCCGGCGGCGGCGGTCAGAATCATGCCGAACCCTCGGGGCTTTCCCCTGGTCAGGGTGACACCCGAGGTGTCGGAGTGCAGCCGGATGCCCTCCAGTTTGCGCCGGGTGAGCAGCGCCACCAGCGCGTGCCCGCCCTCGTGGGCGATGGTGATCAGCCCTCGCGACAGCTGCCACGAGGTGGACCACGACACCACGCCCAGGGCGGCCAGAGCGGACAGCAGCACAACCCACAGGGGCGGCCCGGAACGGGACGTGGTCAGGGTCACCCAGAGGTCGGACAACGCTCGTTTCTCCTTCGCGGCGTGAGAGTAAAGCGTCCCACGACTGCCGGTGTGCTGGGGATAAAGTCGGAACCGTGCCGAATATGATGCCGGAATTCGCGAACGCGGGCGGTTTCGCCCGCCGACGAGGACCGGGCCGGACCGGCGAGATCCCGCTCGTCGGCGACCTCCCGAACATCCCCATCCGTACGCCCGTCGGCCCCGCACACCCGGTGGGCCCGGCGACGACCGGATCCACGCGCTGTACTGGCAAAACGCGGACAATCTCCTTGGCTCCTCCGCGCACTACACTCGGTCGGCAGGATATTGATGGTCGGGAGAAACTCGTGAACGATCGGAACGCCGAGCTCATCAAGACGTTCTACGAGGCATTCGCGCGCCGCGACGCCGACGCGATGGAGCTCTGCTACCACCCTGACGTCACCTTCGGTGACCCCGTCTTCCAGGACCTCGAAGGACGAGACAAGGTCATGGGCATGTGGCGGATGCTGCTGAGCCGCAGCCCCGACCTCGCCGTGACCGTACGCGACATCACCGCGCGCCCGTACGAGGGCACGGCGCACTGGACCGGTCGTTACACCTTCGGCGAGAGGGGCAGGAGGGTCGTCAACGAGGTCGACGCCCTCTTCCGCTTCGAGGACGGACTGATCGTCCGCCACCACGACGACTTCGACCTCAGGCGCTGGTCCAAGATGGCGATGGGCCGGCCGGTCGGAATCGTCCTCGGCTGGACCCCGATGCTGAGGGCGAAGATCCGTGCCACCGCGATGCGGTCGCTGCAGGAGTTCATGAGCGCCCGATGAGGAGAGACGTGTGACCGACCGGCGAATGCGAGGCCTGCGGAGCCTGATGCGCGGGCGTTCCGGCACCGGTCGGGAGTCGCCCGAGCGATCGATGGACCCCAGATCCGTTGGCGAGGAGCGGCCGGCCCCACCCCGCTCGCGCGTCATCGACAACGCGATCTACGTCAACGGTCATCGGGCGGCCACCCCCGAGTCGCTGCCCGAGGCGTTCGAACGCCTGAAGAACACCCCGGACGGCATGGCCTGGATCGGCTTCTACCGGCCGGAGGACGGCGTCATCCTCAACGTCGCCGAGGAGTTCGACCTGCACGAGCTGGCGGTCGAGGACGCCATCGTCGCCCACCAGCGCCCCAAGGCCGACCGCTACGGCGACACCCTGTTCGTGGTGCTGCGCCCGGCCCGCTACCTCGACGAGGCCGAGGAGGTCGACTTCGGCGAGCTGCACGTCTTCGTCGGCAAGAACTTCGTGATCACCGTACGGCACAGTGAGGCGCCCGACCTGTCCCAGGTCCGCCGACGCATGCAGCACGACCCCGAACTGCTCGGCCAGGGGCCGCAGGCGGTGCTCTACGCCATCCTCGACGCGGTCGTGGACGGCTATGCCCCCGTGGTCGCCGGCCTGCAGAACGACATCGACGAGATCGAGGTCCAGGTCTTCGGCAACGAGCCCGGGGTCTCCCGCCGCATCTACGAGCTGTCGCGCGAGGTGATCGAGTTCCAGCGGGCCACCCAGCCGCTCCTGGGCATGATCGAGGGTTTCATCGCGGGCGCGGACAAGTACGGGGTGGACCAGGAGCTGCAGAGATATTTGCGGGACGTGGCCGACCACGTGATCACCGTCGCCGAGCGGGTGAGCGGCTTCCGCCAGATGCTTCACGACATCCTCGTGGTCAACTCGACCATGGTCGCCCAGGCCCAGAACGAGCACATGACCAACCTCACCGAGGCGAGCAACGCCCAGAACGAGGAGGTCAAGCGGATCTCCGCGTGGGCCGCGATCCTGTTCGCCCCCACCCTCGTCGGCACCATCTACGGCATGAACTTCGACGTGATGCCCGAGATCCACTGGGCGTGGGGCTATCCCTTCGCGGTCATGCTCATGGCGGGCGTCTGCCTCACCCTCTATCTGGTGTTCAAACGCCGAGACTGGCTGTGAACCCGTCGTGAGCCCCGGACCATCGGCCCGAGGCTCATCGGCGAGGCTCAGCCGAGCTTGGTCAGAATCAGGTCCAGCTTGCCGTCCATGGAATCCATCCGGCCCTCAAACGAGTCCATGCGGCCTTCCATGGACTTCATCCGGCTTTCGAAGGACTCCATCCGGGTGTCCAGGGCATTGACCTTGGTGTCGAGGTTGTCGACTTTGGTGTCCAGGTTGTCGACCTTGGCTTCCAGGTTGTCGACTTTGGTGTCCAGGGCGTTGACCTTGGTGTCGAGGTTGTCGACCTTGGTTTCCAAGATGTCGACCTTGACGGCGAGGGCGGAGAGATCATCCTTCGTGGCCATCCGGTTCATGATCTCTTCGAACATCGGCGTGGTGTAGGTCATGACCTCCTCGCGGATGAGCCTGGGGAGATCGTTCAAGGTCCCCTTGATGTCCGCCAGGTCCGCGCCTGTCCTGAAGGCCCAGGCCTCCAGGTCCACCACGCGCTGACCGGTGCTCTTCGTCGCCACGTCGGGCATGTTATCTCCTGGTCGGGGGAACGAGGGGCTGACCTGCCGACGAACCAGAGGCGCGATCTGTGACGGCGTGCGACCAATTGAACACGCTCCGCTGGAGTGGTGGGGTCGATTCCGGGATTTCGAAAACGAGGGCGGTCAGCCGAGCAGCTTGCGGGCGGCCGCCTCGATCTCGGCCTCCGACAGCAGCACGTGCCTCGCCGCCTCGCCCAGTGGGATGAAGCTGTCCGAGGAGGTCACCCGGGCGATCCTGCCGGTGAAACCCGCGTCGAGCAGCTCGGCGACGATGCTCTCCGAGACGCCCCCGGTGCGGCGGGTCTCGTCGGCGATCAGCACCCGGCCGGTCAGCTCCGCGGCTCGCATCAGGTCCTCGACCGGGAGGGGGGAGAGCCAGCGCAGGTCCAGGACCCGGCAGCTGTGTCCCTCCGCGGTGAGCCTCACCGCGGCACGCAGGCTCATCCGCAGCCCGTTGCCGAAGGTCACGATGGTCAGGTCGCGGCCGTCGCCGTAGCTGCGGGCGCGTCCGATCGGGATGTGCGTCTCCGCCCATCGCGCCGGAGGGGCGTACGGGGCGAGCCAGCCGTTGTCACCTTCCTCGAACATGTCACGGGTGTTGTACAGGGCGATGGGCTCAAGGAAGACGCAGACGCTGCCGTCGACGCGTGCGGCGGCGAGGCAGGTGCGCAGCATCGAGGCGGCGTCGTCGGGCCGGGCGGGAGAGGCCACGACCAGGCCGGGTATGTCGCGCAGGGCGGCGATGGAGTTGTCGTTGTGGAAGTGGCCGCCGAAGCCCTTCTGATAGGCGTAGGAGGCGACGCGCACCACCATCGGGTTGCGAAAGGCCCCCTGGGAGAAGAACTGGAGCGTCGCGGCCTCGCCCCGGATCTGGTCCAGGGCATTGTGCAGGTACGCCAGATACTGGATCTCGGGCACCGGCAGCAGGCCGGAGATCCCCGATCCGAGCGCGAGGCCGAGCACGGACTGCTCGTCGAGGAGGGCGTCGAACACCCGGCCGGAGCCGAAGCGCTTCTGCAGGCCGCGCGTGACGCCGTAGACGCCGCCCTTGCGTGCCACGTCCTCGCCGAAGACGAGCACGTCGGGGTGGGCGGCCAGGGAGTCGGCGAGGGTGCGGTTGACGGCCTGGGAGAAGGTCAGCGGGCCCTCCCGCTCGGGGAGCCTGCCGGCGAAGGACCTCGACCTGACGTCGGGGGCCGCCACTTTGGTGCAGGCCGCGGCGACGGCCGCGGGGGTGCGCGGGGCGAGCGGCTCCACGATGTCGAAGGCGGAGATCAGCCTGGGGCGCCGCGAACTCTCCATCGCCATCTTGAACAGGTGCTCGCGCGTCGTCTCGTACCGGAGCAGCAGCTCGTCGGGAGTGGTCAGGCCGGCCTCGACGAGCAGCCTGGCGGTCGCCACGAGCGGGTCGCGCGCCAGGTCCGCGTCGATCTCCCGCTTGGTCCGGTATGACAGCTCCACGTCCGAGCCCGCGTGGCCCATCAGCCGGACGGTGCTTACCCGCAGCAGGGCGGGTGCGCGGTGCGTGCGGACGTGGTCGGTGGCGGCCAGTGCCATGTCGTGGACGTCGGCCAGATCACAGCCGTCGGCCTCGAAATACCTCATCAGCGGGTGGCGGGCGGCCTTGACCCAGCCGTCGGGGGTGCGCACGCTGATGCCCAGGCCGTTGTCCTCGCAGACGAAGAGGATCGGCAGCGGCAGCTTCTGGTATGAGCCGTAGGCGGCCGTGTTGAGGCCCGACAGGGCGCTGGCGTGGTTTGTCGAGGCGTCGCCGAAGCTGCAGGTCACGATCGCGTCGCTCGGCCACGGCCCCGGCACGCCGAGCTGGCGGGCGCGCTCGATGGCGAAGGCCACGCCCACCGCACGGGGCAGGTGGCTGGCGATCGTGGAGGTCTGGGGGATCACCGCGAGGTCCGGGTGGCCGAAGACCTTGTGCCGCCCGCCCGCGATCGGCTCCTCGACCGAGGCGGTCAGGCCGAGCAGCACGTCGCGCAGCCCCTCCTCGGGCAGCCGTCCCGCCATCGCCGACCTGGTCAGGTAGAAGGCGCCTGACCGGTAGTGCAGGAGGGCCGGGTCGGTGACGCGCAACGCGGCGGCGACCGCGGCGTTGCCCTCGTGCCCGGCCGAGCCGATCGTGTAGAACCCCTCGCCCTGCTCGCGCAGCCAGCGGGCGGTGACGTCCAGCAGCCTGCTGCCGAGCTGGAACTGAAACAGCTCGCGGCACCTGGCCCCGGTCAGGGTGGTGTCCTCCCGCACGGGCAGGCCGGGGTCGCGCGGTGCGCCGGGGGAAAGGGCACTCACGGCGTCGGTGAAATGGGTCTCAACAGTTTCGCGCGCCACAGCCCGATTATGTCCCCCATCGACGGACGCCGTCCCCAACCTTGACATCTTTGATGGGTGCGAGATGGCGGACCGATCACCCTTAACCAGTATTCATGACAGCTTGTCAGGTGTGATTTCACGGCCCGTTCGACGAATGAACAGGAACGTCAGGGCCGGGTACTCCACGCCGGTCCCCAAGTCGAGGCCTTGGTGCCGGAACCCCGGCGCGACACTCCGGCGCAGGGCTCTGACACGGGAATTCGACGCCGGACCTCCCAGGCAGGATGAGTCGGGTCAGAAGGGCGGAAGCCCCGAACGGTGTGAGCGTATTCGTTTCCGGCCTTGTGTTCCGATCCATGGGTATCTCGCGCACCTGTTGCCACAAGCCGTTCCTCCTGCGGACTTCTCGCGGAGGGTCTCTTTGCCATCGGCGGGTACTGCGGCTGCCAGCATCTTCGGAGTTCACGTCCATCGCATCAGTGACATGAGTGGAGACGCGCATGCTTGGAAAATTGATTCTCACCGGGGCGGTGGGGGCGGTCGTCATGCTGCCGGCCGCCGCCCACGCCGCCGGACCGTTTCCGGATACGGCGCGGTCCGTCACGGCGCTTTCCGGTGACACGCCGGTTTCCGGGATAACGGCCATCGGGAGCGCGTCGGCGTACGGAAACCCGTCGGTGCCGGTGTCCGCACCGGTGTCCGCGCTGTCGCCCTCGGTCGCGACGCCGCCTCCGCCCGCACCGGCGCAGGGAACCGCTCCGGTGCCCGCGGCCGCGGTGCCCGGGACTCCGCCTCCGCCCGACGAGTCGCTCACGCCCGGGACGACCCCGCCCGGTGTCGTCCCGCCCGGTTCCACTCCGCCGGTCGGCACGTCCCCGCCCGGCACGACTCCGCCGGTCGACACGACCCCGCCCGGCACCACCCCGCCGGTCGGCGTCGCGCCGCCCGTGACCGTCCCGCCCGTGACTGTCCCGCCCGTGACCGTCCCGCCCGTGACCGCCCCGCCGGTCCAGGTCGTATCGACGCCGGTGATCTTCGCCGCGCCGGGCACGCCGCTCGCGGTCACGTCGGCCGTCGCCGCATGGGCGGGAACGTTCTGTGCGCCGACCGGCGTCGTGGCGGTGGCCGGTTCGTGTCTGTAACCGGTTCGCGCCGGTGCTCGTGACCGTCCCGTGCCCGCACCTGTGATCGGCTCGCGCCGGCGACGGTCCCATGCCCGTGACCGTCCCGCGCGAGGGAGACGCGGATGAGAGGCGGATAAGACACGGCGACGTTACGGATGATCGCCTCGACGACCGTGCCGGTGACCGGCCGTCGCGCCACTCCGGCAGATTCGCGCGGCCGTGCGGCCCGCGCGAAACCCCTCCCGGCCCCGGCCGGTCTTCAAGCGCCCTCCCGCCCCTGGGCGGGAGAAGGCATCTTTGCCGATGCGCGCCGCAAAACAGGAAGAGTCTTGTGAAAGCGCTCCCCTTTTAGCGGACGGACTCGGAGAAGGATGGAAAGGAGCGACGCGGGAGAGGAGCCGCCATGCCGGTAAGGGACGAAGGGCGATCGGTGGTCGTCGGATACGACGGCTCGGCGGAGAGCCGGTTGGCCCTGCGTTGGGCCATCGAGGACGCCCGCCTGAGATTTCTCCCGCTGCTCGTCTGCCACGCCTGGCAGTGGCCCTACCCCAGGCTCTCCCTCGCCCCCGAGACCACCGAGGTCGTACGGCGGATGGGCAGGCGCGTCCTGGAGAGCGGGCTGATGACCGCGCGTGAACTGGCGCCCAAGGTGCCCGTACACGGGCGACTGGTGGAGGGGACTCCGGCCGTCGCCCTGGTGGGCCTGTCGAACGACGCGGATCTGATCGCGATCGGCCCGCGTGGCGCGGGCGACTCCGAGGAACTGCGGATCGGCTCGACCGTCGAGGTCGCCGCGCACGCCCGCTGCCCGGTGGCCGTCGTCAGGAGACCGGGCCACCCGCGCGCCGGCCGCGTGGCGATCGCGGTGGAGGACGCCGCCGTCGACTCGCAGGAGCTGGCCATCGCCTTCGAGGAGGCGAGGCTGCGCAGGGCGGCGCTGCTCATCATCTGCCTCTGCTCCGAGGACACCGGCGATCTCAGGTCGGTGGCCGTCCACTTCAACACCAGCGTCGCGGTGTGGGAGGAGAGGTATCCCACGGTCGTGGTGGAGACCATGATCGAGACACGCCCTCATGTCGAGGTGCTCCGTCGCGCGGCCGACCGTTCGGACCTTCTGGTCGTCGCCGACCGGGAGCACCACGATCCGCTGGATCCCGCGATCGGCCCGGTCTGCCGGGTGATGCTGAGCGAGGCGCCGTGCACGGTCGTGGTGACCCCCTCGCAGGCGTGGAGCCCGTCCACCCGATCGGAACTGTACGTCAGGGGTTAGCGATCCCTAACTCTGGGGCGGCCAGCGCCGCGCGTGCCATACCGCGCAGCAGGTCGGCCATCGCCGCGGGCGACAGTTCGCCCGCGCTGTGCGGGGTGGAGTTGAGCAGTCCGAAGACGGCGTGGGTCGCGGCGCGCAGCCCGGCCTGGGAACGCGCGGGGTAGAGCTCGCTCAGCACGGTGACCCATTCCTCGACGTACAGCCGCTGCAGCCGGCGGATCCGCCGGCGCGCGGGCTCGGGCACGTTGCCGAGCTCCCTGTCGTGCACGGTGATCAGTGCGGGGTGGCTGAGCGCGAACTCGATCTGACAGCTGAGCAGGGCGTCCAGTGCCTGCTCGGCGTCGGCGGCCTCGGTCACGCGGCGCGCGCCCGAGGTGTGCAGGCGCTCGCTGACATCCAGCAGCATCTCCGCGAGCAGGGCGTCCTTGCCGCTGAAGTGGCGGTACAGGGCCGGGCCCGAGGTACCGACCGCGCCGCCGATCTCCTCGATCGAGACGCCGTGGAAGCCGCGGGCGGCGAACAGCTCCGCCGCGGCGTCCAGGATCTCCGCGCGCCGGGAGCCACGGGTGCGTGCAGGGGACTGAGCAGTCGTCACCTCTCGCATGGTAGACGGTAACGTTAATAATGACTAACATCTGCGGTGAAGTCGGGCATCGGTGCCCCGGCGGTGGCAGCGCCGGGGCAGATCGGATGGTCCGGGCGGAGCGGACGGGGAGGCTCGTATGAGTGGCTGGCCGGTGCTGCGGAGTGCCTGTGATCCGGGCGGCGAGGGCTTCAAGCGCAACGCCGAGGTGAACGAGCGCCTGGTCGCCGACCTCCGGGAGCGCCTCGCCGTGGCGGGGCTGGGCGGCCCCGAGAAGTCGCGCGCCCGGCACGTCTCCCGGGGCAAGCTGCTGCCCCGCGACCGCGTCGACTCGCTGCTCGACCCCGGTTCGCGCTTCCTGGAGCTCTCCCAGCTGGCCGCGGGAGGGATGTACGGCGACGTGGCCCCCGCCGCAGGGATCATCACCGGGGTGGGCCGTGTCTCGGGGCGCGAGTGCGTGGTCGTCGCCAACGACGCCACCGTCAAGGGCGGCACCTACTATCCGATCACCGTCAAGAAGCATCTGCGGGCCCAGGAGGTCGCCCTCCACAACAACCTGCCGTGCGTCTATCTCGTCGACTCGGGGGGTGCGTTCCTGCCCAAACAGGACGAGGTCTTCCCCGACCGCGAGCACTTCGGCCGGATCTTCTACAACCAGGCGACCATGTCCGCGCGCGGCATCCCGCAGATCGCCGCGGTCCTCGGCTCCTGCACCGCGGGCGGAGCGTACGTCCCGGCGATGAGCGACGAGGCGGTGATCGTCCGCAACCAGGGCACGATCTTCCTCGGCGGCCCGCCGCTGGTGAAGGCCGCCACCGGCGAGGAGGTCACCGCCGAGGAACTGGGCGGCGGCGACCTGCACGCCCGCGTCAGCGGCGTCACCGACCACCTCGCCGACGACGACCGCCACGCGCTGCGGATCGTCCGCGACATCGTCTCCACCCTCGCGCCGCGCACGCCCGCCCCCTGGGAGCGCGTGCCCTCCGAGGAGCCCGTGCACGACCCCCGCGACCTGTACGGCATCGTCCCCGCCGACACCCGCACCCCGTACGACGTCCGCGAGATCGTCGCCAGGATCGTCGACGGCAGCAGGTTCGGCGAGTTCAAGGCCGAGTACGGCGCCACGCTCGTCACCGGGTTCGCCCGCATCCACGGCCACCCCGTCGGGATCGTCGCCAACAACGGCATCCTGTTCGGCGAGTCGGCGCTCAAGGGCGCCCACTTCATCGAGCTGTGCGACCGGCGCAACACCCCGCTGGTGTTCCTGCAGAACATCAGCGGCTTCATGGTCGGCAGGGCGTACGAGGCGGGGGGCATCGCCAAGCACGGTGCGAAGATGGTCACCGCCGTCGCCTGCGCCCGGGTGCCCAAGTTCACCGTGGTCGTCGGCGGCTCGTTCGGGGCCGGCAACTACGCGATGGCCGGGCGTGCCTACTCGCCCCGGTTCCTGTGGATGTGGCCGGGGGCACGCATCTCGGTGATGGGCGGCGAGCAGGCCGCCAACGTCCTGTCCACCGTGGGCGACGCCGACCCCGACGCCATCCGCGCGCAGTACGAGGAGCAGGGCAACCCCTACTACTCCACCGCCCGCCTCTGGGACGACGGGGTCATCGACCCCCTCGACACCCGTACCGTCCTGGGCCTGGCCCTTTCGGCCTCGGCCAACGCCCCCCTCGAACCCGTCGGCTACGGCGTCTTCCGGATGTGACCGCACCCATGACCCACTCAACCCACCCGGCCCACTCGAGCCGTCCGGTCTCCTCGGCGCACATGTCGCCACCGCGCGAGGGACGGATGTTCGACACCGTCCTCGTCGCCAACCGCGGCGAGATCGCCCTGCGGATCACCCGCACCCTCCGGAGGCTGGGCATCCGTTCGGTCGCCGTCCACAGCGACGCCGACGTCGGGGCGCGGCACGTCCGCGAGGCCGACGTCGCGGTGCGGCTCGCCGGCGGTTACCTCGACGCCGACGGCATTCTCGCCGCCGCCGCAGCGACCGGCGCCCAGGCGGTGCATCCCGGATACGGCTTCCTCGCCGAGAACGCGGACTTCGCCCGGCGCTGCGCGGAGGCCGGGCTCGTCTTCGTCGGCCCGCCGCCGGAGGCCGTGGAGGCGATGGGCGACAAGATCCGAGCCAAGGCCACCGTCTCGGCGGCCGGGGTGCCGGTCGTCCCCGGCGGCGCCGAGCCCGGCGACGACCTGGCCGAGGCGGCCGGGCGGGTCGGCTTCCCCGCGCTGATCAAGCCCTCGGCGGGCGGCGGAGGCAAGGGCATGGTGCTCGTGCGCTCCGCGGCGGAACTGCCGGAGGCACTGGAGTCCGCCCGCCGCACGGCCGCCGCCGCGTTCGGCGACGCGACCCTGCTGATCGAGCGGTTCGTGGAGAACCCCCGGCACATCGAGATCCAGGTGATGGCCGACGCCCACGGCGGCGTCATCCACCTGGGCGAGCGCGAGTGCAGCCTCCAGCGCCGCCACCAGAAGATCGTCGAGGAGGCGCCGTCGCCGCTCCTCGACGCCGAGACCAGGGCCGCGATGGGCGCGGCGGCGGTCGAGGCCGCCAGGTCCGTCGGCTACACCGGCGCGGGGACGGTCGAGTTCATCGTCCAGGGCGCGACCGGCGACTACTACTTCATGGAGATGAACACCCGCCTGCAGGTCGAGCACCCCGTCACCGAGCTGGTCACCGGACTGGACCTCGTCGAGCTCCAGCTCAGGGTCGCCGCCGGTGAGCCCCTCCCGCTCACCCAGGACGAGGTGCGCCTCGTCGGCCACGCCGTCGAGGCCCGCGTCTACGCCGAGGACCCCTCCCGTGGTTTCCTGCCGACCGGCGGCCGGGTCCTCGCGCTGCGCGAGCCGCCGGGGGTGCGGGTCGACTCGGGACTGATGGCCGGGGGCCTGGTCGGCAGCGACTACGACCCGATGCTGTCGAAGGTCATCGCCTGGGGCAAGGACAGGACGGCCGCCCTGCGGCGGCTCGACGGCGCGCTCGCGGCGACGGCCGTGCTCGGGGTGCCCACCAACATCGCCTTCCTGAGGGCCCTGGTCGGTCACCCCGCCGTCCTCGCCGGAGACCTCGACACCGGTCTCGTGGAGCGCCACCTCGGCGAGCTCGTCTCCCGCGAGGACGCCCCCGCCGACGTCCTCGCCGCCGCCGCCCTGGTCCTGCACCGCGAGCACGCGCCCGCGAGCACGCCCGCCGATCCGTGGGACGTCACCGACGGCTGGCGGCTGGGCGAGGCGGCCTGGACCGTCTACCGGCTGGAGAGCCGCGACGAGGTCTGCGAGATCAGGGTCCGCGGCCTGCCCGCCTCGGGAGCCGAGGTCCGCCTGCCCGGCGCGGAGGCCGTGCGGGCGCGGCTCACCGAAGAGAGCGGCGGCGAGGGCGGCGACCTGCTCGTCACCCTCGGCGAGACCGCGAGACGCTACGCGGTCGCGAGGGACGGCGACGTCGTCTGGCTCGGCCGCGACGGCGACGCCTGGGCGCTCACCCGCCACCACCTGGGAGACCCCGGTGACCGGGCCGGCGCGGGCGGCCCGGGTGACGGGCTGGTCCGCAGCCCGATGCCGGGCACCGTCCTCGTGGTGAAGGCGGGCCTGCGGGAGCGGGTCGCCGAAGGGCAGCCGCTTCTCATCGTGGAGGCGATGAAGATGGAGCACACCGTGACCGCCCCGATCGGCGGGGTCGTCGCCGAGCTGCGGGTCCGTGCGGGCCAGGCGGTCGCGATGGACGCCGTGCTCGCCGTGGTCCGCGAGGAGGAGCCGTGACAATCTCCGCTCCGGTCGCGGAGGCCGCACGGGAACGCGGGAAGATCGCGACACAGGCGGCCAGATGGGTCGTGACGCACGACGACGGCGGAGTCACGGCCGGATGGGTCGCCGAGATCGGGCCACCGGCTACGGGGACCGCGAGGCACGAACCGGTGAGGAGGGCGTGATGCGCGAGCCACAGAGGGTCAAGGCCGAAGGGCTGCCGGAACGGGTCACGATCTACGAGGTCGGGCCGCGCGACGGGTTGCAGAACGAGGCCGCGGTGATTCCCGTCGAGGTCAAGGCCGAGTTCATCGCCCGGCTCGCCGCCGCCGGGCACCGCGTGATCGAGGCCACCAGCTTCGTCCACCCCAAGTGGGTGCCCCAGCTCGCCGACGCCTCGGAGCTGCTGGCGGGCATGAAACGGGTTCCCGGCGTGCGCTACCCGGTGCTCGTCCCCAACGAGCGCGGCCTCGACCGCGCGCTCGAACACGGCGTCGAGGAGATCGCGATCTTCGCCAGCGGCACCGAGACCTTCGCGGGCAGGAACCTCAACCGGACGCTGGAGTCGCAGTTCGCGATGTTCGAGCCGGTCGTCGCGCGGGCGCTGGAGCACGGCCTGAAGGTGAGGGCGTACGTCTCGATGTGCTTCGGCGACCCGTGGGAGGGGCCGACGCCCGTCGCCCAGGTCGTCTCCGTCGGGCGCAGGCTCCTCGATCTGGGCTGTTTCGAGCTGTCGCTCGGCGACACCATCGGTGTCGGCACCCCCGGTCACGTCGCCGCGCTGATCGAGGCGTTCGGCGGCCCCGACCGGCTCGCGGTGCACTTCCACGACACCTACGGCCAGGCCCTCGCCAACACCCTCACCGCCCTGCGCGAGGGCGTAACCGTCGTCGACGCCTCCACCGGAGGCATCGGCGGCTGCCCGTACGCCGAGAGCGCCACCGGCAACCTCGCCACCGAGGACCTGGTCTGGATGCTGCACGGCCTCGGCGTCGAGACAGGCCTTGACCTCGCCGCGCTGGTGGAGACCAGCACCTGGCTCGCCGCGAGGCTCGGCCGCCCCAGCCCGTCGCGGGTCGTCCAGGCCCTGGGCGAGAACCCGTCCCGCACCACCGCAGAGAACGCCGAGGAGTGATCATGCCCAAGCTGACCGAGGAGTACGAGGAGCTTCGCAAGACCGTCGAGGCGTTCGCCCGCGACGTGGTGGCCCCGGTGATCGGGGACCTCTACGAGCGTGAGCAGTTCCCCTACGACATCGTGCGGCAGATGGGCGCGATGGGCCTGTTCGGGCTGCCGATCCCCGAGGAGCACGGCGGCATGGGCGGCGACTACTTCGCGCTCTGCCTGGCTCTGGAGGAGCTGGCCAGGGTCGACTCCAGCGTGTCGATCACCGTCGAGGCCGCGGTGTCGCTGGGCGCGATGCCGATCTACCGGTTCGGCACGCCCGAGCAGCGCGCCCAGTGGCTGCCCCGGCTGGCGTCGGGCGAGATGCTCGGCGCCTTCGGCCTCACCGAGCCCGGTGGCGGCTCCGACGTGCCCGGCGGCATGCGGACCACCGCGGTGCTGGACGGCGACGAATGGGTGATCAACGGTACGAAGGCGTTCATCACCAACTCCGGCACCGACATCACCGGGGTGATCGGCGTGGCCGCGATCACCGGCGAGCGCGCCGGAGGGAAGAAGGAGATCTCCACGATCCTGGTGCCGTCCGGCACGCCGGGCCTCACCGTCTCGAAGAAGTACTCCAAGGTGGGCTGGAACTGCTCCGACACCCGTGAGCTCTCCTTCGAAAACTGCCGCGTCCCCGCGGGCAACCTGCTCGGCGAGCGCGGACGCGGTTACGCGCAGTTCCTGCAGACGCTCGACGAGGGTCGCGTCGCGATCGCCGCCCTGTCCACCGGCCTGGCCCAGGGCTGCGTGGACGAGTCGCTGCGCTACGTCCGCGAGCGCGAGGCGTTCGGTCACCCCATCGGCCACTACCAGGCGATCCAGTTCAAGATCGCTGACATGGAGGTCCGCACCCACACCGCCCGCCTCGCCTACTACCACGCGGCCGAGAAGATGCTCGCGGGCGAGCCGTTCAAGAAGGAGGCCGCGATCGCCAAGCTCGTCGCCGGCGACGCCGCGATGGACAACGCCCGCGACGCCACCCAGATCTTCGGCGGCTACGGGTTCATGAACGAGTACCCGGTCGGCCGTTTCTACCGCGACGCCAAGATTCTGGAGATCGGCGAGGGCACCAGCGAGGTCCAGCGGATGCTGATCGCGCGGGAGATGGGGCTTTCCGGCCTCTGACCCCGTTGGCGTCGCACGGGCCCACGGAGGGAGACCGCGACCGCACCCGGCGAAGTGACGTGAGGTGAGCAGGGGGTCGCCCCGACTGGGCCGCGCCGGGGGCAGGTCTTGTGGCCCCGCACCGAACGTCGACCGGGAAAGCCTCGGCGGGGAGCAGCCGTCGCCGAGGGAAACCCGGCCAGGGATGGGAGACGCCCCACTGCCGGGTCCACCGGTTTCACCGGTGCAGGGGGCCGGGCCGTCGCCTCGCGGATTTCGTCGGTGTGGGGGACCGGCCGTCGCTTTGCGGAAGTTTGACGAGGCGGCCCGGCGTGGCTCCGGATCCCGTCGGGCACGCTGCGGGTACAGCGGTTGTGAAGTGTTCGTGAACATCACTGCGAAGTGATGGGAGAACCACATGCTGACAGGGTTGCCCGCACTGGGATCAGGGCTGGGACATCGCGTGGAGCTGGCCGAGGCGATCGAGGCGCACGCCGGCCGGATCGACTGGCTGGAAGTGATCACTGAGCGCTTTCTGTTCGCCCCGGCCGACGAGCGTGAGTGGCTGAGAGGGCTGACCGACCGGTTCCCGGTCGTGCCGCACGGGCTGGAGCTGTCCATCGGCTCGGAGCGGGAGCCGGACGCGGCGTACGTGGAGGCGTTGGCCGCGCTGGTGGCCGACGTCGACGCGCCGTGGTTCAGCGACCACCTGTCCTTCACCCGCACCGACAGCGTCGACGTGGGGCTGCTGGTGCCGCTGCCGAGGACGAGGGAGGTCGCCCGGCGGCTGGGACGCAGGGCGGAGCGGGTGCGGGAGGCGGTGGGGCGGCCGTTCCTGCTGGAGAACATCACCTACTACGTGGACATGGCGACCCCGCTGACCGAGGCGCAGTTCATCACCGAGGTGATGGAGCACTGCGAGTGCGGCCTGCTGCTGGATCTGGCCAACCTCGACATCAACGCGCGCAACCACGGCTTCGACCCGCTGGAGTTCCTCGACGCCATCCCGGTCGAACGGGTCGTCCAGGTGCATCTGGCCGGAGGCGTCGACGAGGACGTCGACAATGACGTCGACAATGACGGGGGCCGGCTGTCCCTTGACAGTCACGGCGCCGCGATCCCGGCCCGGGTGTGGGGGCTGCTGGCGGAGCTGGTGTCACGCACGCACGTCAACGCCACCCTGGTCGAACGCGACCAGAACTTCCCCGACGACTTCGATGACCTGCTCGCCGAGATCGACCGCGCGCGAACCGTCCTGCGCTCCCGCCCCGCCGGCGATCCGGCCGGCCGACGACGGATCGCCCGAGGGGCGGCACAACCGGCGGGAGGCGCCTGATGGGCGTGCAGGACGCGCTCGCGGCGATGCTGACCCGCGAGGGTGAGGCCGCGCTGCTGCGCGAGGACCCCGAGAGGCTGCGGCTCCGTTACGGGCTGAGCGAGGCCGAGCTGGCCATGCTGGCCGGTGCCGCGGCGGGCGGCTACCGGGTGACGCGCGCCGGCGTGCTGGGCAAGCTGCGGTCGGCGATCGCCACCTGCCTGCCGGAAACGGTCGCCGAGCTCGTCGGCGGTCACCGCGCCCTGTGGGAGGAGTTCGCCCGAGGTGTCGTACGCCACCCGCAGCCGGTGGAGCGGCCGTTCGGCATCTGGGAGTCCGAACGGCTCGCGGCCTGGCTCGCGATCCACGCGACACCGCGGCTGACCGCGTACGCCCGTTACGAGCTGGCGCGCGCCGCACTGGTCCACGACCGCGACGCGGCGCTGGCCGCCCGTGAGGCCGCCACCATGGCGGAACCCGGCGGCCGGGCCGTGACCGGGGCGCTGCGGCTGTCGGCCGCTGTCCGGATCGGGACGTACACCCATGACGTCACCGCGGGGCCACCGATCGGTGAGCTGCCCGCCGCGGCGACGCGGGTGCTGTTGCAGCGCCGATGGCGGGCGCCCTTCTTACGTGCCTACCGGATCGGGGACGGCACCGCCACGCTGCTCGCCCGCTGCGACGGCAGCCGCGACGCCGTTCAGGTGATCGCGGCGGCGGCGGTGGGCGGCGACCGCGGCCGAGCCGCGGAAACGCTCGCCGAGCTGGTAGTGGCCGGTCTGGTATGGCCGCGATCCTGACTCCTCACGCGTCGCCCGGCGGGAGGGTTCGTATCCACTCTCGCGGGATCGCGACGGGTCGTCACCGCGAGGTGGAAGGCGGTGCCGGTTGTGACCGACCGGGCTGGACGAGATGCGCGTGCGGATCCCGTTCCCGTTCCGCCGATACCGGTCTCCGCCCCGACCTCGGGGCGCGGCCGCCCGCGGGCGGCCGCCATCGATCCTCCGCGTCCGGGCACCCGATGTGCCGGATCGCGGAGAAGTCGGCCCGGCATCGGGTCGTCATCCCGGCCTGCTTCCGGCAGGCGTCGGCGAACGGAGGAACATCGTGAACGATGACACCACTCGCGAGGACAGGGGACCCGAGTTCGTGTTCGAGGCCGTCACCGGACCCGACGACCGGGAGAGCACGGGCCGCTCGTGCTGCGGCGGTGGTCGCTGCGGCCACGACGACCCCGAGGTGTGAGCCGGCCGTCTGAGACGGACGGTGGGAGGCGGGGGAGTACGGCCTCTCGTGGCCTTCCCTCGCCTCCCGCCCTCTTCGCGGACACCGGCTGCGGCGATCCCGCCGCAGGGCGTCTCGGCCTCGCGAGATCGCCGGGTCCGACCGGGGTGTCAGCGCGAGGGGATCGTCGTGGTGAAGCCGCGCCCCGCGAAGGTGCCGGAGACGGCGGTGTCGTCCTCGGTGAGGAAGGGCTTCCACGCGCGGGATCCGCCGTCGCCACCGGCGACGGTGAGCCGGGCGGTGGCGTCGCCGCCGCTCAGGCGGACCTCGCCGTTCACGGTGAGGTCGCCGACGAAGCGGACGTCTCGCGGTCTTCGCGCCCTGACCGGTGTCCCGGGCTCGGGGCGGGCGCTCACGGTCTTTCCGTGGTGTCGGGAAGTCCTTCCAGCTCGCGTACCCGCTCGATCATCTCGGTGATGGCGTTCAGGCTCTTGGGCGAGAGTCCGGCGGCGCGGAGTGCGAGCTGCCGGACGGAGGAGTCCCGGATGGCGGTCAGCAGTGCGAGCTCGGCGTCGATCCGCTCGGCGGCGGTGTCGTCGAAGAAGTAGGCCGGTGGGACGCCGAAGAATTCCGCCAGGGCTTCAAGGTGGCGTTTAGTCGGGTTGTCGCGAATACCCTTTCGCAACTGCCAGATGTAGGTGGCCGAGATGGTCGGCTTGCCGGATGCGCGGAGGGCTTCGGCGACCTCCTCGAAGCTGTACTCACCGCCGTCTCGCGGATGGACGGTGCGAAAGAGATGATCCAGTTTCGCCGCGAGGGTCCGCTTCGCATCCGGCGGGGTGTCTGGCATGTGTCCTTCCCATGTGAACCGGCCCGGGCGTGATCGGATCACTGGTCGCAGAATACCAGAGCGTCAACTGGGATGGCTGGCGGTGTTTTTTTGTATCAATACCAGTTTATCACCTTCGCGAATTGGTTGTTGGGAGGCATGTCAGGCGAGAGGGTGAATGATCTTCCGGGTGAGGCGTCGAGTGAAATGCCGCCATATTTTCCCGCAGGACGGTGGTTGTCTGGGAAATATTCTTCGTGTCGGTGGGGCGGGAAACCTGGAACGTGGAGAGGCCCCCTCGCCTGCCGCCTGCCGCCTGCCGCCTGCCGTCTGCCGCCTGCCGGGCCTCGGCGCCGCGGGAGCGCGGAGCCGTCGTCACATGGTGTCACCGATCAGCGGTCGGCCGTGGTGCAGCGTCTCTGCGTAGGAGAACACGTAGCCCGCGCCCACCTCGACGGGGGCGAGGCCGGCCAGGTCGACGTCCGGTCCCTCGAGGAGGCGGAGGTCGGCCGAGCCCGTCCAGATGTCGGAGAACTCGATGTCGGTGACCTCCGAGACGACGAGCTGGTTCAGCGGCGGCTCCGACGGTACCCAGGAGGGGAACAGCCGGGTGTGCACGAGCGGGACGGTGTGCAGGAACGGCGGCCGATCGATCCGTCCTTCCAGCGTGACGGTCGCCTCGGCGGTACGCCGGCCGTCCACCGACAACACCCCGCCGAACCGCCCCCCGCCCGCCAGCCGGGGACCGGCCCGGCCGACCTTCGCCGGCCGGATCTGGTGGACGGCGCCGAACTGCTTGGGCATCCCCTGGATCCAGCCGCGCATCAGCGGGACCGGGCTGTCCACCCAGGCGTACGGGCAGCGCGCCAGCTGCCGCCCCTCGTACCGGCAGGCGATCAGGATCAGGAACTCGGAGAACCGGCACCGTGCCGGGTCTGCCAGCTCGGCTCCGGAGTCCGAGCACCACTGCCACTCGGCGAAGATGGCCGCGGCCGCACCGGGGTCGGGCCCCAGATCCAGCTCGGGTGGCAGGAAGCGCCCGGCCGAGGCCGGGTCCACGCGGTAGTCGACCATGATGACGTCGCCAGAGAAGTGCCAGGGTGGGGGAGTGACCATCGCCGAGTTACCGGAGGGGGACAGCGGCAGGGAGTAACCGGAAGGGCCCGCCGCCCGTGTGGAGGCAGCGGGCGTCTCGCCCGTCGTGACGGTTGATCGCATGAGCTAGGTCCGATCCGTGTGCGCCGGTACCGCGTGCCAGGCCGTGGTCAGCCGCTGGGCGGCGGCGGCCAGCCGCGGGGGGGAGTTGAAGCTGTAGGCCATCCGGACGGCCGGACGCACCGTGCCGCCGAAGCGGGAGCCCGCCGCGACCTCGACCCCCGCCCCGCTCGCCGCGGCGAGCAGGTCGCACTCGCGGTATCGGCGAAGGGCGCGGAGCCAGACGAAGAAGCCGCCGTCCGGCCGGTCGAGCTCGAAGTCGTCGCCCAGGCCGGCCAGCAGGGAGTCGACGAGTGTGTCCCGCCGCTCCCGCAGCCGCTCCCGTAACCAGCCCAGGTGTCTGTCGTAGTCGCCTGCCCGCAACAGGGCGGCCATCGCGAGCGCCGAGGTGTGGTTCAGGCAGCCGCCGCTGCGGAACAGCCCGTGCCCGGCGAGCCGGTCGATCATCGGGGTCCCGGCGAGTAACCAGCCCAGGCGCAGCCCGGGGGCGAGCGTCTTGGAGAACGTCCGCAACCGGATCACTCCGTGGTAGCCCGCGAGCCCCGCCATGGAGGGCGGAGTGGGTTTCCCGTCGAGGTTCAGTTCGGCGTAGGCGTCGTCCTCGATGACCGGTGTCCCGTGGCGGGCGGTGACGGCGAGCAGTTCGCGCCGCCGCTCGACGGGGACGACCCGGCCCGTCGGGTTGTGGAAGGTGGGATTCAGGTAGACGAACGCCGCCTGCTCTTCGGCCAGAGCGTCGCGCAACGCGTCCGGGTCCATGCCCTCGGAGTCCGAGCGCACCTCGCGCGGTCGCAGCCCGCAGTCGGTGAGGATCAGGCGTCCCAGGTCGTAGCAGGTCTCCTCGACGAGGACGAGGCTCCCCGGGGCCGCCAGGGTGGTGGCGATCAACTGAAGGGCGTGTGAGATGCCCGCGGTGACGAGCACGTTGCCGGGCTCGCAGGCGATGCCGTCGGCCACGGCGGCCCGGTCCGCCAGTGCGGCGCGCAGGTCGAGCGCGCCCCGGTCGTCGCCGTAGCCGAGGGCGGCCGAGCCGTACTCCTCCATCGCCCGCGCGTAGGCCGCTTTCAGCAGGTCGACCGGGAGCAGGCCGGGTTCCAGGTAGCCGGGTCCGAGGTCGAACACGCCGGGAGCGGAGACCGACTGCACGATTCCCGCCCGCCAGAGCCGCGCGTGCGACAGGGGACCGGCGGCCTTCGCCGGTCCCGCCTCGATCGACGTGGTCTCGCCCGGGGCGCTTCTCATCGTCCGAGCAGTACGGAACGCAGCGCGCGCGTCGCCTCTTCGAGGGGGGCGACGGATCTGGCCAGGGCGATCCTGAGGGTGTCGTCGCCCTCCTGCGGGTTCGCCCAGTGGAACTTGTGACAGGGCAGCACGTAGACGTTGTGGTCGCGCAGCTTGGACCACACCTCCAGCGACGATCGCTCGCCGACGTTCACCCGTTCCACGCTTCCCCTGCTGAGCGTGTCGGGGAAGTGGATTCCCGGCACTCCGGCCAGACCTTCCCTCACCAGGGCGCGGTTGCTCGCGACGAAGCGGTGCAGGTCGGCGAGACCACCGTCGGCCGCGTCCTCGGAGAATCTCTGGACCAGCGCGAGGACCAGCGGGGACACGCCGAGCAGGATGTCGGAGTAGACCTTGGCCACGGGAAGGCCGAGGTCGGCGGCCGTCACCAGCCAGCCGATCTTGAGATCGAGTGTCGGCCACAGCTTGCCGGTGTCCTCGATGACGACCCAGCGGCACCCGCTGTCCCGCAGCACCCGGTAGTGGTCGTAGTGGGCGGCGGGGTCGAACCCGCGGAACGACGTGTCCAGAGCCAGGACCAGATCACGCTCCGCGCACTGCCCGGCGAGCCTGCGCAGGCCCTCCTCCGACAGCACCCGGCCTGTCGGGTTGTTCGGCGTGGTGACGAAGACGCAGCCCACCGAGCCCAGGACGTCATCGAGCTCGTCCTCGCCGAGCCGTTCCTCGGCCACCGGGACCAGGGTGAGCCCGACACCGCGGAGGATGTCCGGGATGTTGTCGAAGGTGGGGTGGATCAGCGCGACCGAGTCCATCGCGCCGGCCAGGGAGCGGGCGAGGATCTCCATGGCCACGGAGGAGGAGTAGCAGGCCAGCACGCGGCCGTTGTCGTCACCCGGGTAACTGTGCTGGCCGAGAAGCCCGAAGTAGGCGCGGTGCGACTCTCGCTCCACCTCGTCGATCGGGAGTTCGGCGGCCTTGGCGAACAGGTTGGGCAGGTCGTCGATGATCCGGGCCTGTCCTGCGGTGAGCGCCTGGCGGGCGTGCGCGTCGGCGATGTTCAGCGGGCTGTTCAGGGCCAGATACTCGAATTGGGTGAGATTGCCGACGTCCAGGCCAGAACTGGCAGGCATCGTCCGGGTTTCCTGCATTCCGTTCACCTCGCATGGGTGGTTCGATCGTGTGGGGGCGGCCGGGTCAACCTGTTTTCCGGCATTCGAAAACTCCCTGTCGAATGCGGGGGTAGCGGTTTGTGAACCGCCGGTGCGCCGGCTCCGTCGAAATACGGGATCGGGTAACGCGACAACGACAGGGCATTGATGGAAAAATAATGCAAAAAAAGAATGGGCGCAAGCGCCTTGTTGCTCAATACGCGAGCTGCATATTTTCCCGAGGATTCAATGTCGTTGCCCTCTCGGGCACCCGCCGTCATGCTGTCACCAGCGGCCGTCCTGCCGGCGCGGTGATTTCACGCGGAACGCCTATTTAAAGCATAAGCAGGTTCTTCCTGTCGTGGCGGGTCGCGGATCGAGAATGAGAGGTGCCCTTCCATGTCGACCGTGACGGCCATTCAAGAACCGTATTCGGAAAAAGGCGCGGCACCGGTCACGCCGGTGCGCCGAGGGCCACTGGCGGCCGTGTCCGGCGGGGTGACGGCCCTGTTCCTGCTGCTTTCCGGCGGACAGGGGTACTACGTCGACGAGTTGTATTTCCGGGTCGCCGCGGGACATCTCGACTGGGGGTACGCGGACCAGCCGCCCCTCATTCCGCTGCTGGCACGCGTGCAGATCGCGCTGTTCGGGGACAACCTGGTCGCGATTCGCGTCGTGCCCGCGCTGCTGGCCGGGCTCGCCGTGCTGGTCGCCGGGCTCATCGCCCGCGAACTGGGCGGGGGCGGCAGAGCCCAGGTGCTCGCGGCGTGCGCGACGGCCGGTTCGCTGGCGTCGTTCGCCGCCGGACACGTGCTCCACCCCACCGCCGTGGACCACCTCGTCTGGGTGACGGTGTGCTGGGCGGTGATTCGTGTCATCCGCAGCGGCGAGCGAAGGTGGTGGCCGATCGCCGGACTGGTGGCCGGGGTCGGTCTGCTCGCCAAGTACCTCGTGGTGCTGCTCGTGATCTGTCTCGTGGCGGGACTGCTGGTCGCGGGGCCCAGACGGGTGCTGCGTGACCGGCACCTCCTGGCGGGCGTCGCGGTCGCCGCGCTGGTCGCCGCGCCTGGCCTGATCTGGCAGGCGCTGAACGGCTGGCCCCAGATCGCGATGACCGGGACCCTGTCGGAGCCGTTCGGGGTCGCGAGCGTGATCAACTTCGTCGTGGGGCAGGTGCTGATGATCGGCCCGTTCCTGACCCCGGTGTGGGTCGTGGGACTGCTGGCACTGATGCGCCGGCCCGAGTGGCGCGCCTACCGCTCGCTCGGCGTGGCCTACCTGGTCATGGTTCCCGTCCTGCTCCTTGCCGGTGGCGCCCCCCGCTACACCGAGGGCCTGCTGACCGTGCTGCTGGTGGCCGGGTGCGTCAGGGCCGACGGCTGGGCGGCGACGATCTCGCGCCGGGTCCTGGTCTGGGCGGCGCTGGCCGGAAACGCGCTGCTGGCCATGGTGATGGTGCTGCCGGTCCTGCCCGCCGAGGTCTACGCCCGCGACCCCGTGCTGGCGGCGCTCGGTGAGGAGCAGTTCGGCCAGACGGGCTGGGACGGCCTGGCGGCCCAGGTGGCCGAGGTCTATCGGTCTCTGCCCGAGGCGGACCGGGCGCGAGCCGTCGTCTACGGCCACAACTACGGTGAGGCGGGAGCTCTCAATCTGTACGGGCCCGGTTACGGGCTGCCGCGAGAATACAGCGCCCACAATTCCTACGCCGATTTCGGTCTTCCGGCAAATGATAAAACGGTCATGGTGGCCGTCGGTGTGGACCGGTCCTCGTTCTCCAGGCTGTTCGGCCAATGCGAGCCCCGCGGCGAGCTCACTTTCGAGTTTCCCCATTTCGAGCAGGGGAGGGAGATCCTGGTGTGCCGTGACCCTCACGAACCGTGGTCGCGGACCTGGGCTGAATTGCGCTGGCTGGGGACATTCTGACACCGCGACTTGATCTCCGGCCTGCTAGGCTCGGTGCGGAGACAATACCAAGACCTCACGGGGGTGGGTCGATGGAGATGTTCACGCGCGGTGGCCGGACTTTTCCCGGAAACCATATTCGACCGCGTGAATGGCTTGGAGCCTCCCGATGACCCGTCCGGGGGCGAGTTTCAAGCGGATACGCCGTCGCTGCGACGAGATACTGCGCGATCTCCCGCTGCCCACGCCGTTCGACGCCGTGGAACTGTGCGAAACGGTGGCGCGAAGGCGCGGCAGGGCCATCCGGCTGGCGCCGATGAGGAACGGGTTCGGTGTGATGGGCCTGTGGGCGGCCGTGGGCGACGTCGACATGATCTTCTATGAGGAGGCGACCACGCCGCCGCACCAGGAGCACATCATCCTCCACGAGCTGGGCCACCTGCTGTGCGGGCACGACAAGGCACAGCTGCCGGTCGCCGAGTACGCGCTGCCGCTCATGCCCGGCCTGGACCCGCGGATGGTGCGCACGGTTCTGGGACGTACCTCCTACTCCGCCGCCGAGGAACAGGAGGCGGAACTCCTCGCCTCGCTCATCCTGCAGCGGTTCAGCCGGGCAACCGCTCCCGTGCGACTCGGCGGGGTGGCGGCCGGCCGAATAGACGCCGCGTTCGGCTGGACGCCAGAGGACTCTCCCCGATAGCCCGCCGGCCGAGGTGGTCGCATGGGTCTGTACGTCCCGCCGCTGCTGGCGTGGATCTGCCTGGTGTTCGCGCTGCTCAAGTCGGACCTGCGCGCCCGCGACCCGGCGAGGCGGGCGATTCTGAGGGTCCTGCTCGCCCTGGCACTCTCCTTCACGGTGCTCGCTCCCGCCCCCTACGACGCCGTCGCGCGGTTCACGGGCGTGCCGAACCTGGCCAGGTTCCTCGGGCACGCGGCGCTGCTGGAGGCCGCCCTGATGGGGCAGGTGTTCCTGCTGTATCTGGACCCGGCGGTGGATGATCCCCGGGCGCGGTTCAGACGCCAGGGGTGGTGGGCGGCGGGTGTCCTGGCGGCGATGGCCCTCGCCTTCGCGCTCGCCGACACGCCGGTGAACGACCGGTCGTTCACCGGCCGCTACGGGGGCGAACTCTGGGTTCTGGAGTACTGGGTCATCCTCGGCGCGTACCTCGTGCCGGCTTTCCACAGCATGGGCAGGATGGCGTGGCGTTACTCCCGCCTGAGCGGCAACGTCTTCGTCCGGGTCGGGCTGCGACTGGTCGCCGCCGGGGTGATCGCGGCCCTGGTCCACCACGTCAACAAGGCGTTGCTGCTCGCCGTGGACCGCCTGGGGTATGACCGGGCCCCGGGGGTCGGACGCCTGCTGGACGCGTTGCTGCCTCTCGCGGTTCCCGTTCTCATCCTGCTGGGCGCCACCATGTCGGCGTGGGCACCCTTTCTGCGGCTGCCCGCGCTGCTGGAGTGGCTGCGGCGCTACCGCGTCTACCTCGTGCTCCGCCCGCTGTGGAGAGGGCTGTACCGGGCCAACCCCCAGATCGCCCTCGTGCGGCCGCCGCATCTCCTGGCGGACCTGCTGACGCCGCGCGACCTCGGCCTGCGCCTGTACCGGCGGGTCATCGAGATCCGGGACGGCCGGATGATCCTCCGGCACCGCCTCGATCCGGACGTCGCGGCCGCGGCGCGAGAGCGGGCCGTGCGGGTGGGGGTCACCGGCCGCATGCTGGACGCCGTCGTGGAGGCGGCGACGCTGTCGGCCGCGCTGCGCGCCGTCGGCAACGCCGACGCGGCCGGCAACGCCGACGCGGCCGGCAACGCCGGCGATGGCGAGGCGCGGGCCGGGGAGCCGCCCTCGGTTGCCGTACCCGGCGGCGACGACCTGGCCAGCGACATCGCCTTCCTGTGCGACGTCGCCCGTGCCTACCGCCGCTCGCTGTGGGCGTGGAGGTTGTCCCGGCTGCCAGGCGCGCGCCTCCCGCGGCGCCTCAGGTGAGCATGCCGCCGGCCGGTCGCGGTTCCTCGGGCCGGGGGGCGGGCGACCAGGAGGAGTACTGCCTGAGCCCGTACAGCAGGGGCACCGCCCGCGTGCGCTGTTCCACCCGGAACACCTCACCGAACACCACCGTGTGGTCGCCCACCTCGACCGTGCGGGTGACCTGGCAGTCCGCGAACGCGTGGGCCTCCTCCACGAGGTGTGGCCCGCCGAAGGAGGGCTCCACGTGCCATCGGACCCGTTCGAAGCGGTCCTCCGCTCCCGAGGCGAAAAGTTCCGCGGCGTACCGCGCGCGGTCGTGCAGGAGGTTCACGGTGAAGGTGGACAGCTTCAGCATCGCCTGCAGTGTCGGACTGCGCCTGCGGACGCACAGGAGCAGCGTCGGCGGGTCCAGCGCGACACTGCACACCGAGGAGCAGGTCATCCCCCACGGCCGGCCGTCGGGTTCCGCCGTCGTCACGATGGCGACCCCGCTGGGGAAGGCCGACATCAGTGACCTGAACAGCGCGGGCTCGACCGGCGGCGTCGTGGGGGGAGGTTCGAAGGGGGCGCCGAAGGGGGGCTCGAAAGGGGTGTCAAAGGGAGAAAGGCCGAGGAGTGGGTCCTTCACCGCGGCGCTCCTTTTCCGGCGGCCGTGCCCTCGGGACCCGGCGCCTCGTAGTTCGCTCGATCGGGGCTTACGACGGGCTGGTCGCGGTCACCGGCGTCGCTCGCGGTGTGGCCGCGGCTCATGGGCCCGGACCGGGCGGCGTCGGCGCAGGACCGGCGTGCCCCGCCGTCCGCCGCCCGGCCCGTCGCCGCGGCGTGGTTCGTCACGCCGTGCTGAACGCGTTTCGCCCTTCGGAGGACAGGTCGTGCAGGTGCGCGAAGTACTCGTACTGGCTGGGCAGTTTCTCGACGAGTTCCCTGGCCTGCTCGCGGACCAGGCGCAGCTCCCTGGCGGCGGCGGTGCCGTCGAAGAGCTTCAGCGCCGGGGGGGCCTGTACGGGGAGGCCACCCAGCCCGAGGAGCATGGCGGTGTAGGAGTAGGGCTCGAACCCGTGGTAATGGGGGAAGATCGTCTCGGAGTCGGGCAGTTTGACCTGCCACTGCTCCAGGCGTTCGGCCAGCCCGTCGGGGACCGGCCGGGTCGTGGCGTCCTTCCAGTAGTCGTTGTCGGCGCGCGCCGCGGTATGGTAATGCAGCACCAGGAACTCGCGTACGCCGTCCATCACGTTGGCGACCTGGCGGTTGTACGACTCGCGCAAGCGGTCGTCCCACTGTTCGCCGGGGAAGTGCTTGACCAGCTGCTCGACGGCGTTCTGGATGAAGAAGATGCCGGTCGACTCCAGCGGCTCGACGAACCCGCTCGACAGTCCGATGGCGACGCAGTTGTTCATCCAGGAGTTCTCGCTCCGGCCGATCCGCATTCGGATGTGGTTGGCCTCCAGGTCGTCCGCGGCCGGGCCGACGAACTCGCGGAGGGTCCGCTCGGCCTCGTCAGGTGTGCAGTAGTCGCCGGCGTAGACGTAGCCGGTGCCGACACGGCCGAACAGCGGGATCGTCCAGATCCATCCCGCGTCCTGCGCCGTGGCCGTGGTGCAGGGACGGATACCCCGCTCGGCCATGTTCACCGGCACCCGCAGTGCCACCGCCCTGTCGTTGGGCAGTGCGTCCTGGTAGGACCTGAAGGGCACGGAGAGCGCCTTGTTCAGCAGCATTCCGCGGAAGCCGGTGCAGTCGATGAACAGATCGCCCCGCAGCGTGCCGCTCTCCTTGGTGACGACGTCGGCGATCCAGCCGCGCTCGTCGAGGTTCACGTCCACGACGTCGTCGAGGACGTGATGGACGCCGCGGTCGGTGCCGTACTTCGTGAGATACCTCGCCAGCAGCGCGGCGTCGAAGTGATAGGCGTAGGGGAACTGGGTGTCCTGCTCGGTCAGCGTGGTGCGGTAGCCGCGCTCGCCGCCGGCTTCGGTGAAGTCCTGCTCGAACAGGGCGCCGGAGAGATAGCGGGGAGACTTCTTCGCGTCGCAGAGCGAGGCGATGACGAAGCAGTCCTTGTCGAACCGGTCGCCGGAACGCTCGTTCAGCCACCAGTCGGTGATCGGGAAGCCGTTCACCGTGCGCAGACGCTCGAACGGGTGGTAGAAGTGGTGGCCCTGGGCACGCCAGTTCTCGAACCGGATCGCCAGCTTGTAGGTGGCTTGGCACTCCGGCATCCACTCGCGTTCGTCCAAGCCCAGATAGTCGAAGAAGTGGCGGATCGTGCTGAAGGTCGCCTCACCGACCCCGATGGTGGGGACGTTCTTCGACTCGACCAGCGTCACGCTGATCCGGTCGCCGAAGGCCGCCCGCAGGTACGAGGCGGTCATCCAGCCCGCCGTGCCACCTCCGACGATAACTACGCTTTTGACCATTCTGAACCCTTATCCCTGCGCGTGAGAATGGAACATCGGGAGAAGACCGCGAGACGCCGGGGAGTGCGGAAGATTTGGCCCGATGGCGTTACCCGCCCCAGCCTTTCGAAAAGCCTGCACCGAAAGAGCGGGTAGATTCCACATCATTGACTCGGTAGCTAAACAGTGGGGTCAGGCGCGCGTTCCGTGCGCTGTGCGGCGGGTCGGCGGCCGAACCGGTAAGGGGCCTGCCGCCGCTTGCCCGCCCGCCTTCCGGTGTGCTCACCCATCCGACCCGAAGCCCGTGGCCGAGGAGGGGCCCGAAACTTAGGGGCAATGTCGCAGGTCAGAGGCTATTCGGTTGAGGTGCATAAGCTGGCGTGTATGGAGTTTCCCCTCTCCTCTAACGAGAGTTGACTTCCGCTCGACGTCGCAGTTAGGTTGTTAACGGGCCATTTCGGAGTGGTGAGAATGTCACTCTCGGTTTCCGATTGGATTCTCTCGGGTGGCCTCGAGTGTCGGCCGGCGCTCGACGAGATCAAAACGGGCCAGGTTCCGGGGCGTAGGGGACCATTATTCGATGGCGCCTTCCCCTTGGAGGCGCCGACCACTTCCAACAGGAAGAACAACTAATCTTTCTACAACGCTGGGGGCGCGGTGTTGAGGATTCATTTCACTGTTGAGGATCTGGCGCGCCTGCGCATGGTCGCGAGTCTCGGACCGGTGGCCGAGAGCGTGTTCGCGCTCGACCTCTTCGGCCGCACCGGTGGCGCGTTCTTCAACGTGTGGCGCAGGCACGTACGCGACCGGTTGGGAGAGGGCGTCCGCAACGTGGAGCAGTTGATCCGCGAACGCCGGGCGTCGGCGGAACTGCTGGAAATGGCCGGACGCTCGCCGGACCGCGCCGCACCGCGCTCTCCTGCCGAGGAGTGGACCAGCAGGCGGGTGACCGCCACCATGCTGGGGTTCTGCCAGGTGGCCGTCCTGCCGTACTGGAGCAGGGTGCGCGGGCACCTGGAGTCGGAACGCGAGGTGTACGGCCGGATAGCGATCACCAACGGTGTCGAGTGCCTGCTCGAGACGCTGCACCCCAGGCTGTGCTGGAACCCTCCGGTGCTGGAGATCCCCGACGCGGAGGACCGCGACGTCCACCTGAACGGGCGCGGCCTGCTGCTGAGTCCCTCGCTGTTCCTGCAGGGCAGGAACCACCTATTCCTCGACAGGGAGAACGAGACAGGGCTGCCCGCCCTGGTGGTCTCGGCGCCGTGCACCTCGGCCGTCATGTCCGACCTGATGGAGACGCCGGCGCCCGACGACGAGGCGCTCGGCGCACTGGTCGGGCACACCAGGGCCGCCGCGCTCCAGGCACTCACCGAGAGCTGCACCACGGGAGGGCTTTCCGAGCGGCTCGGGATCTCCCTGGCCGGGGCCAGCAAACACGCCACCGTACTGCGCAAGGCAGGTCTGATCACCACCGCGCGCAACCGCAACACGGCCCTGCACACTCTCACGTCCCTGGGCATGGCGCTGCTGCACGGGGAGCCCTTCACAGCCCCCCAGCCCCAGCGCAACTGACCTCGGTGCCGGCTCCCGCGCCCTTTCGCGTCGCTTCCTGACAACACCTCGCGGACGCAGAATCCCGGAAAGGAGAGCAACATGAGCTCGAACCCCTTTGAAGATCCCGAAGGCACCTACCTCGTGCTGGTCAACGACGAGGGGCAGCACTCCCTGTGGCCCTCGTTCATCGACGTGCCCGACGGATGGACCATCGTCCTGCCTGAGACGGACCGGCAGGCGGCACTGGACCACATCACCGCGAACTGGACCGACATGCGCCCGAAGACCCTGGCCGAGGCGATGCGGAACCAGGCATGACCGGCCACGAACTGCCCCTCGTCATCGAGGGGGGCGGTACCCGGATCACCGACCGGGTGAGGGGCGACCGGCAGCAGATCCGCAAGAGCCTCACCGTGCACGGAGCCGTGCTGTTCCGCGACTTCGAGGTCGGCGGTGTCGACGGCTTCGACGAGGTCGTGCGCGAGCTGTCCGGGGCGCCGCTGACCTACGAGGAACGTTCGTCCCCGCGCAGCGTGATCAAGGGCAACGTCTACACCTCGACCGACTACCCGCCGCAGGAGGAGATCTTCCTGCACAACGAGAACTCCTATCAGGCGGTCTGGCCGATGGTGCTCTACTTCTACTGCCTGGAGCCGCCGTCGACCCAGGGGGCCACGCCGCTGGCCTCCACCCGTGCCGTCCACGACACGATGGACCCGCAGGTCCGCGAGGAGTTCGAGCGGCGTGGGTGGATGGTGGTCCGCAACTACGGTGACGAGCTCGGCATGTCGTGGCGCCAGGTGTTCAACACCGACAGCCGGGACGAGGTCACGGACTACTGCCGGCGCAACGGCGTGGAGACCGAGTGGCTCGACGGCGACCGGCTGCGGACCAGGGCCGTTCGCCGGGCCGTGCACCACCACCCGGTCACCGGGGCCCCGGTCTGGTTCAACCACGCCACCTTCTTCCACATCAGCACCCTCCCCGAGGGAGTCAGGCTGGGACTGCTGGAGATGTGCGGGGAGGAGAACCTGCCGAGCAACACCTACTACGGCGACGGCGGGACGATTCCCGACGACGTCACCGACCACCTGAGGGAGCGCTACCGGGCGGCTTCCGTACGGTTCGACTACCGTCGTGACGATCTGCTGGTCGTCGACAACATGCTGGCCTCGCACGGCCGTGAGCCGTTCACGGGACCGCGGAAGATCGCCGTGGCGATGGCGGAGCCGTCCTCGGCCTGATGCCCGCGCCTGCTGTCGTTCGATCCCCTGTCACGTCCCCCGACCGGAGCCTCGTATCTCCGAGCCCGGTCCCGGTCCGGTTCAACCGGACCGGGACCGGGCTTTTTCGTCAGTCCAGTGTGCGCAGCCGCCGCGACTCGGCGGAGACGACCGCCAGGATCAGCAGGTCGGCTCCAAGGCCGGGGAGCGCGGAGAACTGGTTCACGACGAACGCGAAAGCCTGGCCGAAGAGGATGTCGATCAGCATCGCGGTGCCGAACAGCCGGAAGGCGGCCGCGCGGTCCCTGCGCAGCCGCACCGCTCCCCACAGTGCCAGCACCACCGTGGCCGTCGCCGAGGCCGCCATACCGATCACCGCCCCCCACTCCTGCTCGCCGTCGAGTGAGTCGTGGGCGTTCTCCAGGGCGAGGCCCACCAGGGGGAGGAGCGCCTGGACGACGAGGTAGACCACTACGAGGGCGACGAGCAGGGGACGGCGGGTCAAGCCGTCGAGGGTGGCGCGGGCTCGGGCCCACCAGGTCCGGATCCGCCCGGGAGCCGCCTCTCGGGCCGGCACCATGCCGAGCAGCCGGACCGCCGCCGCGTCAAGCGCGTCGTCGGAACCCTGGACCAGTCGCACGGCGGCGTGCCGCTGCTCCACGGTCAGCCCCGAGGTCACCCCGATGAGCGCCGCGTAGACGGCGTTGGCCGTGCGCTCCTGCCGGGAGTAGTCGGTCCGGCCCTTCAGCCACTGGGAGAGCGTGACCAGCGTGGCGAAGACCAGGTAGATGATGCCCGCGGCCGGCCGGTAGAAGTAGTCGGTGGTCTGGGTGACGAACTTGCCGACCTCGTCGACGAACAGCCCGAACCCGACCCCGCCGAGGACCGCGCCCCATGTCCGCGCGGCCTGACCGAGGAACGCGAGCGTGACGCCCAGGCCCACCATCATCAGCAGGCCGCCCCACAGGACGTGTGCGATGTGCAGGTTCCCGCCGCCGAGCTGGGGATATCCGGCCTGTTGGAGATAGGCCCTGGTGACCAGCACCGCGCTGATCCCGGATATCGCGAATACCTGCAGATGTGCGGCGGCGCTGGTCACCCGCGTCAAACCTGACAGGCGCACTGTGAATCTCCTCGTCGTGCCGGTGACGTTCTGGAAACGGCTGGCCGAAAAGGTGACGGCCTCATACCCGGAGAGATATGACCTCCGCTGCTCCGCGTCGGCGGATGGAAAGCACGGCGACGTGGGGGAAGGCCGATCCGGAGAATAGAACCTCCCATGACCGTAGCACGAGGACCGCGCTGACTGTGCTGTTTAGCCTCCAAGTCAAAGACGTTGAACCCGGCCCTCACGGTGATGGAGGCTCGATTAGGGCCGGGGACGAATAGCCGTCGCCGGGCGCGGTGATTCTCAACAAGCGATTGCCGTTGGCAGAGGGAGTTACTTGTGCTGGCACTACACCTGCGAAACGACGACGTAATGGCGATCGAAGAAGTCGTCCGCGAGCTCTCCCGGCGTTACGAGACGGTCGAGTCCGTCGATTTCCAGCGAGAGAGCCGGACGTACGCCGACGAGCTTCCCCGGCGTCTTCGCGCCGCGCTCAACGATTTCCGCCTCACCGAGCCGTCGGGAATCCTGGTGATCTCCGGGCTTCCCGTGGACGACGCGGGGATCGGCCCGACCCCCGCCGACTGGAAGAACAAGCCGGTGCCCTCGCCCACCATCGGGCAGGACATCGCGTTCTTCCTCATCGCGTCCCTGCTGGGGGACCCCATCGGGTGGGCGACGCAGCAGGGCGGATACATCATGCACGATGTCTTCCCCATCAAGGGGTACGAGCACGAGCAGATCGGCTGGAGCAGCGAGGAAACGCTCGTGTGGCACACCGAGGACGCCTTCCACCCGCTGCGCACCGACTATCTCGCACTGATGTGCCTGCGCAATCCCGACGGGGTCGAGACGACCTATGCCGACGTTTCCGACGTGCGTATCGACGATGATGTCCGCACCGTTCTCGCGCAGGAACGCTTCTATATTCTTCCGGACGACTCCCACCGTCCCGCCAATCGAGCTCCGGTGACCGACGACGACGCGAAAGTCGCGGATCTGCGGAAACGCAGTTATCGTCAGGTCGATCGGGCCCTGGATAATCCGGAGCCGGTGGCGGTTCTTTTCGGCGACCCCGACGAGCCGTATATCCGCGTCGACCCGCACTATATGGACGGGATTCAGGACGAGGACGCGGGGAAAGCGCTCGAGGCGTTCGGCGCGGCGATCGATTCCACGATGACCGGTGTCGTCCTCAAGCCCGGTGACATCTGCCTCATCGACAACTACAAGGCCGTCCACGGTCGTAAGCCCTTCAGTGCGCGCTTCGACGGGACGGACCGCTGGCTGCGCCGGCTGAACGTGACGAGGGACCTGCGCAAATCGCGGGAGTTCAGGCTGAGCGCCTCCTCCAGAGTCATCTACTAGCCCGTCGGCTCCGTCACCGGGCCGCCGAGGGCGCCACCCGGTCGCGGCCGGACCACCGCCGATCCGCCGCGGGACCGTCACCGGACGCCCTCGACCCACCCTCGATCCAACGTCGATCCACCGCCGGACCGCCACCGGACACGTCTTCGAAGGCAGGAGTCAGCGTGACTCACGACGCATCGTCCGTACGCGCGCCCGAGGGCGCCGCCGCACAGCCGTTCCCGGACACCGCCGGGCAGCCGGGAGACCGGGACCTGCTGGAGTTGTTCGCCGAGCGGGTGCGCCGCGCCCCCGAGGCGACGGCCGTCGCCTCGGGCGGGGAGTCGCTCGCCTACGGGCGGCTCGACGCCCGCGCCAACCAGCTCGCGCACCACCTCCGTGCCCGCGGTGTCGGCCCTGACACGCTCGTCGGTGTCTTCGCGGAGCGTGGCGTGGAGCTCGTCGTGGCGCTGCTGGGCGTGCTCAAGGCGGGTGGCGCCTACCTGCCGCTGGACCCGGACAACCCGCCAGGTCGCCTGGCGTTCGCCCTCGCCGACGCGGGCGCCGCCGCCGTCGTGACCCAGGCGCACCTGCGGGAGCGGCTGCCCACGACGTCCGCGCGAGTGGTCTGCCTGGACGGCGACGGGCCACTGATCGCGTCGCAGCCGGTCACCGCTCCCGGCTGCGAGGCGGGTCCGGCGAACCTGGCGTACGCGATCTACACCTCCGGTTCCACCGGCCGTCCCAAGGGTGTGCTGGTCGAGCGCCGCCAGCTCGCGAGCTACCTGGCGTGCTGCGAGCGCGACTACCCGGGACTGGCGGGAACGGCGCTGTTGCACACGTCGACGTCGTTCGACCTGACGGTGACCACGCTGTGGGGGCCTCTCGCGGCCGGAGGCAGGGTCGAGGTGGGCGAGCTGGACGGCGGTCGTCCCGGCGAGGTCCGGGAGCGGCCGTCCTTCCTGAAGATCACCCCCAGCCACCTGCCGATCCTGGAGAGCCTGCCCGAGGACCGCTCACCGGTCGCGGAACTGGTGATCGGCGGGGAGGCGCTGTGGGGCGAGGTGCTCGACCGGTGGCGGACGCGGCATCCCGGCGTGACGGTGGTCAACGAGTACGGCCCGACCGAGGCGACCGTCGGCTGCGTCTCCTTCAGGGTCGAACCGGGGGCCGGGCCGCTGTCCGGACCCGTCGCGATCGGCAGGCCGATGCGCGGCACGCGTGCCTACGCGCTCGACCGCTTCCTGAGGCCCGTTCCCGAGGGTGTGCCCGGAGAGCTGTACGTGGCCGGTGCCGGGCTGGCCCGCGGCTACCACGGCAGGCCGGACGCGACCGCCGAGCGGTTCGTCGCCGACCCGTACGGCGGGCCCGGCGAGCGGATGTACCGCACCGGCGACCTGGTGCGGCGCCTGCGCGGAGAGGACCTGGAGTACCTGGGGCGCACCGACGACCAGGTCAAGATCCGGGGGCACCGTGTCGAGCCCGGTGAGGTCGAGTCGGCGCTGGCCGGGCACCCCGGGGTCGCCCAGGTCGCCGTGGTGCCCTCGGGGGAGGGCTCGCCGGACACGCGCCTGCTCGCCTACTTCGTCCCGGCGGGTGAGACGGTTCCCGCGGCGGAACTGCGCGAGTTCCTGGCACGGACCCTTCCCGAGCACATGATCCCCTCGGTGTTCCTCGCCCTGGAACGGCTGCCGCTGGCGGCCGGCGGCAAGCTCGACCGCGCGGCGCTGCCGGCGCCGACACGGCAGGACGGCACCGACGCCGGCTACGGCGCACCGCGCGACGACAAGGAGAGGGCGATCGCCGAGATCTGGGCCGAGGTGCTCGGCCTCGACCGGGTCGGAGTGGAGGACGACTTCTTCGAACTCGGCGGCAACTCCCTGCTCGCCTTCCGGGTGCTCCCGCGGATCAGGGCGGCCCTCGGCGCGGAGCTTCCCGCCCGCGCCGTCTTCAAGTCGCGGACGATCGCCGCGCTGGCGGCGTCGGTCACCTCGGGCGGGGGAGAGGCGGGTGGCCTGGGCACGACGGAGGGCTCCGTCGTGCCGGTGTCCCGCGACCGGGACCTGCCGCTGTCCTTCCCCCAGCGACGGTTCTGGTTCTTCCACGAGTTCGACCCCGACGCCACCGAGTACAACGTCCGGTTCGGCTACCGGCTGCTCGGCGAGCTGGATCCCTCCGCGCTGGAGGCGGCCCTGCGCGGGCTCGTCGCGCGGCACGAGTCGCTGCGCACGACCATCTCCTCGACCGGCGGCGAGCCGTTGCAGGTGGTACACCCCGCCGGGCGTCTCGCGGTCCCGCTGGTCACGATGGACGCCTCAGGGTTGGGGGAGGAGGAACTGGATCGCCTGCTGCGTCGCGAGGTGAGCCGGCCCTTCGACCTGGCACGCGGACCCGTGCTCCGGATGGTCCTGCTGCGCAGGGCCGAGCGCGAGCACCTGCTGGTGCTGACCGTGCACCATTCGGTGATCGACGCCTGGTCGATGGGGGTGCTCGCCGACGAGCTGAGCGCGCTGTACGAGGCCGCAGGAAACGCCGCAGGTGAAGGTGCCGGAAGTGCCGCCGCGGACGATGCCGCGGATGCGGGCCGGGCCGGGCCGGCGCCGCTGGCCGTCCAGTACGCCGACTACGCCGTCTGGCAGCGGGAGCGGTGGACCGACGAGGCCCTTGAGGGGCAACTCGGCTACTGGAGGGAGCAACTCGCGGGGCTGTCGCCCCTCGAACTGCCCACCGACCGGCCACGTCCGGCGGTGCGATCCTCCGCCGGGGCGGCCCACCGCTTCACCCTGTCCCGCGAGCTCACCGCCGCGCTCAACGGGCTCGGCGCGCGCAACGACGCCACGCTGTTCATGACGTTGACCGCGGTCTGCAAGGTGCTGCTCGCCCGCCACTCCTCCCAGCGGGACATCGCGGTCGGCACCCCCATCTCCGGACGCGACCGCCCCGAACTGGAACCGCTCATCGGATGCTTCATCAACACCCTGGTGCTCCGGTCGGCGGTCGACGGGCGGGTGTCCTTCACCGAGTTCCTCGGCCGGGTGCGTGAGACGGTGCTCGGTGCCTTCGGCAACCAGGACGTCCCGTTCGAGCGCCTGGTGGACGAGCTGAGCGACGGGCGTGACCCGAGCCGTACCCCGCTGGTGCAGGCGATGGTGGCGCTGCAGAACGTACCGGAGAGGCGGCTGGAGTTCACCGGCGTGCGCACCGAGGGCTTCCGGCTCCCCCACGTGTCGTCGATCTTCGACCTCACACTGGAGTTCGTCGAGCGCGACGGCGCGCTCGACGTGATGATCGAGTACAGCACCGACCTGTTCGACCGCGCGACCGTCGAGCGCATGGCCGGCCACCTGCAGGTCCTGCTGACCGCCGTGACCGAGGATCCCGACCGGCCACTCGCCCGGCTGCCGCTGCTGACCGAGGCCGAGCGGCGGTCCGCGGCCGGGTGGAAAGGCGTGCTCAGGGAGCGCGGCGCGGACCTCCCCGTCCACCGCGCGTTCGCCGAGCGGGTGCGGCTGGCGCCGGACGCCGTCGCGTTGGAGCACGGGAGCGGGACGCTGACCTACGCCGAACTGGACGGACGTGCCAACCGGGTGGCCCGCCGCCTGCGCGCGCTCGGGGTCGGTCCCGGAGTGCCCGTCGTGGTGTGCGCGGAGCGCGGCCCGGAACTGGTCGCCGGCCTCCTCGGCGTGCTGAAGGCCGGTGGCGCGTACGTGCCGCTCGACCCCGAGACTCCGGCCGGTCGGCTCGGCTACGTGGTGGCGGACACCGGCGCGCGGGTCATACTGGTCGACCGCGCGACGGCGGCCACGGCCCGTGACCTGGACGCCCTCGACGCCGTGACCGTGCCGCTGGACGTCGTCGCGGCGCGGCCGGACACCGGAGGGCCGGGTGACGCCCACCGGCCGGTCACCGAGCCGCCAACCGAGCCCGACACCGTGGTGGACGGCGCGGACCTGGCCTACATCGTCTACACCTCCGGCTCCTCCGGCCGTCCCAAGGGCGTGATGGTCGAACACCGGAACCTGGCGGACCTGTGCGCCTGGCACAACGAGGCGTTCGAGGTGGTCCCCGGCGACCGGGCCTCCCAGGTCGCGTCGCTGGGATTCGACGCCGCCGTGTGGGAACTGTGGCCCTACCTCTGCGCCGGTGCCAGGGTGGCGCTGCCGGACCGGGAGACGCTGGACGACTCGGCCGCACTGGTGGAGTGGTTCGCCCGGATGGGCACCACGATCTGCTTCCTGCCGACCCCCAGACTGGACGCGGTCCTGGACGAGACCGCCCTCACGGGCACCCGGCTGCGCACGATCCTGACCGGCGGGGACGTTCTCCGCCGCCGCCCGCGTCACGGGACGACGTACCGGCTGGTCAACAACTACGGTCCCACCGAGGCCACGGTCGTGGCCACCGCGGGTGAGGTCGCGCACCGCGACGCCGGGCGAGCCGGGGCGCTGCCCCCCATCGGCTCGCCCGTCGCCAACACCGCGGCGTACGTCCTGGACGACTACGCCAACCCGGTGCCCGTGGGGGTCGCGGGGGAGCTCTATCTCGCGGGTGCGGGACTGGCCAGGGGCTATCTGAACAGGCCGGACCTGACCGCCGAGCGGTTCGTCGCCGATCCCTTCGGGGCCCCCGGCGGCCGGATGTACCGTACCGGGGACCTCGTCCGCCGGTTGCCCGGAGGCGACCTGGAGTATCTCGGCCGCACCGACCAGCAGGTGAAGATCCGGGGCTTCCGGGTGGAGCCCGGGGAGATCGAGAGCGCGCTGCAGGGTCACCCCGGCGTGGCCGAGGCCGTCGTCGTGGCCACCACGGCCAGGCCGGGCCACGATCGTCTGGCGCTGACGGGATACGTGGTCCCCGCGGGAGACGCCCGGCCCGACCCGGACGGGCTGCGCGCCTTCGCGGCCTCGATCCTGCCGGACCACATGGTGCCCGCCGCGATCGTCGTCCTTGAGGAGTTCCCGCTGACCGCGCGGGGCAAGGTGGACCGCGCGGCACTGCCGGAGCCCGGCGCCGCCGGGCGCCAGAACGGTGGCTACGTCCCGCCGGGCGACCCCGTGCAGCGGGAACTTGCCGTGATCTGGGCCGAGGTGCTGGGCGTCGACCGGGTCGGTGTCGAGGACGGTTTCTTCGCCCTCGGCGGCGACTCCATCCTCGCCATCCAGCTCGTGTCCAGGGCCCGCGCGGCCGGGCTGCGATTCACCTCCAGGGACCTGTTCCGCCGGCAGACGATCGCCGCGCTGAGCCCGCACGTGACCGAGGCGCGCGGCACCACGACCATCGGCGGGCCTGGGAACGCGGCGGGCGCCACCGCGGGCGGTAGGGCACCGCTGACGCCCATCCAGCACTTCCTCTTCGAGAGATTCACCGTCCCCGAGGTGTTCAACCAGTTCGTCACCGTGGAACTCGCCGGCGACGTCGACGAGACGGCGCTGCGGGCGGCGGTCGCGGCGTTGGTCGAGCGGCACGACGCGCTGCGGGCACGCTTCGAGACCTCCACAGGAGGCGGGGGCGGCTGGTCACAGCGGGTCGTCCCCGCCGAGGACGGGGAGATCCTGCGCCTGGCGGACCTGTCCGGCCTCACCGGCGCGGAGCTGGACGCCGCGGTGGAGCGGGAGACGGCGTCCGCGCAGGCCCGCGTCGACTTCGGCGCAGGACCGCTGGTCGCCGCCGTGCTGTTCAGGACCGGGCGCGGGCCGCGGCTGCTGCTGACCGCCCACCACCTCGTGGTGGACGGTGTGTCGTGGCGCATCCTGCTGGAGGACCTGCGCACCGCGTACGGCCAGGTGCTCCGGGGAGAGAGCGTCGACCTGGGCCCCGTCACGACCTCGTTCCAGGACTGGAGCCTGCGACTGGCCGAGCATGTCCGGGCCGGTGGATTCGACGACGAACTGGACCACTGGGCCGAGGTGAGCCGCGAGGGCACCGCCGCGGACCTGCCTCTCGACGGGCCCCTCGGCGGGTCCTTCCGCGAACTCCTCGCCCGTCCCTCCGGCGGCAGCCCTTCCGAGACGCCCTCCGCAGGACAACTCGGCGAGGCGCGGCAGGCGCCTCCCGGGGGCGGGCGCGGGCTCAACACCGTGGAGAGCACCCGTGAGGTCTCCGTCGAGCTGGACGAGGCCACCACCCGGGCCCTGCTGCGCGAGGTCCCCGACGTCTACCGCACCGAGATCACCGACGTGCTGCTGGCGGCCCTCGCCCGCGTCGTCTCCGGATGGACCGGGCGCGACCGCCTCCTGCTCGGGCTGGAGGGCCACGGACGCGAGGAGATCCTCCCCGACGTGGACCTCACGCGCACGGTCGGGTGGTTCACCAGCTACTTCCCCCTGGCTCTGGAGGTCCCCGGCGACGACGAACCGGGCGTTCTCCTCAAGGCGATCAAGGAGCAGGTGCGGGCGGTCCCCCGGCGCGGGCTGGGGTACGGCGCGTTGCGCTACCGGGACGGTTCCCCGCTCGCGGGAGACCCGGTCCCCCAGATCTGCCTCAACTACCTCGGCCGGTTCGACACCGAGGCCGCGGAAGACGACCTCTACCGCGAGATCTCCGGTATCGAGCTGTTCCAGGACCCGCGCGACAACCGCCCGCACGTACTCGACGTCGTCGGCTCCGTCAGATCCGGGCGACTCCAGGTCACCTGGTACTACTCGCCCGATCTGCACCGGCCCGCCACCGTCGAGCGGCTGGCCCACGAGTTCGCCGCGACCGTGGAACGGATCGTCCGGCACTGCGCCGAGCCGGGCGCGGGCGGACGCACCCCCTCGGACTTCCCGCTGGCCCGGCTCGACCAGGCGAGCCTCGACGCGCTGGTCGGCACCGGCCGGACCGTGACGGACGTCTACCCCCTGACCCCCACCCAGAGCGGCATGCTCTTCGACGGTCTGATGGCACCGGGCTCGGACGTCTACACGGCCCGGTTCGAGATGGTGGTCGAGGGGGTCACCGACCCCGAGGCGCTCGGCGAGGCATGGCGGCTCGTCGCGAAGCGGACCCCGGTCCTGCGCACCTCCGTCGCGTGGGAGGGGCTCGACCATCCGCTACAGATCGTCCACCGGCGGGCGCGGCCTCCGGTGGCCCACCACGACTGGCGCGACCTGCCGGAGGCGGAGCGGCGGCTCGAACTGGAGCGGCTGTTCACCCGGGACAGGGAGGCCGGGCTGGACCTCACCGCGCCCCCGCTCACCCGGCTGGCGATCATCCGGCTCGACGACACCCGGGTACGGGTCCTGTGGACCCTGCACCACATCCTGCTGGACGGGTGGAGCGTCCACCGGCTGCTCGCGGACGTGCTCTCCTGCTACGCCGCGCGCGTCGAGGGACGTGACTGGCGGCCCGAGGCGCGCCGGCCCTTCCGCGACCACGTCGAGTGGCTACTCGGCCGGGACGAGGCGGCCGCCGAGACGTACTGGCGCGGGACGCTCGCCGGGTTCACCGAGCCGACACCCCTGCCGTACGACCGCCCGCCCACCCCGGACCACCGGCCCCGCGCGGCCGGGCGGGTGAACGTGAGGCTGCCGGCCGCGGTCTCGCGGAGGCTCGCCGAACACGCCAGGCACGGGGGGATCACGCTGAACACCCTCGTGCAGGGCGCCTGGGGGATCCTGCTGTCCCGCTACGGCGGCGCCCCCGACATCTGCTTCGGCGCGACGGTCTCCGGCCGTCCCGCGGACCTGGCGGGCGCGGAGTCAATGATCGGCATCTTCATCGAGACGCTGCCGGTCCGGGTCGTCGTGGACGAGAGGGCGCCCCTCGTGCCGTGGCTGCGCGAGCTGCAGGAGGAACAGGCGCGGGCGCGCGAGCACGACGCCGTGTCGCTGCCCCAGGTGCGCTCCTGGAGTGAGTTGCCGCCCGGCGCGCGACTCTTCGACAGCATCGTGGTCTTCGAGAACTACCCGGTCGACCACGCCCCGGCCACCGCCGCCGGAGTGCGGCTGCGCGACGTCGACGCCGCCGAGGTGAACGGCCACCCCCTCAACCTGGTCGTCTACCCGGGGGAGGAGCTGTCCTTCGTGCTGCTCCACGACGAGGCACTGTTCGACCCCGCCACGGTGCGGCGCCTCGGGGAGAACCTGGCCGCGTTGCTGGAGGAGATCGCGGCCGACCCGGAGCGGAACATCCGGTCGCTGCCCTCGCAGTCGCCGCGCGAGCGCCGCCGGATGCTGGTGGAGTGGAACGACACGGCCGGAGACGTCCCCGGATCGTGCGTTCACCGGCTGTTCGCCGACCGGGCGCGCGCGGTCCCCGACGAGGTGGCCGTGGTGTCGGAGAGCGAGACTCTCACGTACGCGGACCTGGACGAGCGCTCCGACAGGCTGGCGCGTCACCTGGCGTCCCTGGGGGTGGCCGAGGAGTCGCGGGTGGCGGTGTTCCAGGTCCGCTCGGCCGACGCGTTGGTCTCGATGCTCGCCGTGCTCAAGGCCGGGGGCGCCTACGTCCCGCTGCACCCGAGCTACCCGCCCGACCGGCTGCGCTGGATCCTGCGGGACACCGAGGCGGTGGCGGTGCTGACGGACCGGGCGACGGTCTCGCAGACCGCCGGGATCACCGGGCCGGGGTCCGCGGGCGGCGACACGATCCACAAGGTTCCCCCGGTGGTCGTGGTGGACGGCGACGAGGTCCTGGACGGACCCCCGCTCGGGGAACGGGCCGTCGGGGACCCCGACCGGCTGGCATACGTGATGTACACCTCCGGCTCGACCGGGGTGCCCAAGGGCGTGGCGGTCACCCACCGCAACATCGTGAGCCTGGCCGCGGACCGCCGGTGGCGCTCGGGAGGGCACGAGCGTGTCCTGTTCCACTCCCCGCACGCCTTCGACGCCGCCACCTACGAGATGTGGGTACCGCTGCTGGCCGGTGGCCGGGTGGTGGTCGCCGAGGGCGAACTGGACGCGAGGAGCGTGTCGCGGCTGGTCGCCGCGCACGGGGTCACCGGGATGTTCCTCACCACGGCGCTGTTCAACCTCTTCGCCGAGGAGCTGCCCGGATGCTTCGCCGGGCTGCGTGAGGTGTGGACGGGAGGTGAGGCCGCTTCGCCGGCGGCGTTCCTGCGGGTGATGGAGCACTGCCCGGAGACGGCGGTCCACCACGTCTACGGCCCCACGGAGACCACGACCTTCGCCACCTGCCGCGAGATGACGCCGAGGCTCGCCGGCGCGGGTGCCGCGCCGATCGGCCGCCCGATGGACGGTATGCGCGTCTACGTGCTGGACCACGACCTCGCGCCCGTGCCGCCCGGCGCTCCCGGCGAGCTGTATCTCGCGGGAAGCGGCCTGGCCAGGGGATATCTCGGCCGGCCCGCGCTCACCGCGGAACGGTTCGTCGCCGACCCGTTCGGTACGGGGGGCCGCCTGTACCGCACCGGCGACAGGGTCCGCTGGAGCGCGAACGGCGGGGGAGGGGACGGCGGTGACGGCTGGGACATCGAGTTCCTCGGCCGGGCCGACGACCAGGTGAAGATCCGCGGGTTCCGCATCGAGACGGGCGAGGTCGAGGCCGCGCTGCACGCCCGCCCCGACGTGGCCGAGGCGGTGGTCGTCGCCCGTGAGGAGGCCGCCGGGCGCAGGTACCTCGTGGGCTACGTGGTGCCGGCCGCAGGACACACCCCGCCCTCCCCGGCCGAGTTGGCAGGGGCGCTGGCCGAGCGGCTCCCCTCCTACGCGGTCCCCTCCGCGTTCGTCTCCCTGGAGCGGCTGCCGCTGAACGCCAACGGCAAGGTGGACCGCCGGGCGCTGCCGGAGCCGGAGGCGAGGGGAGGCGCGAGCGCCGGCTACGTGGCTCCGCGCGACCCGACCGAGGAGGCCCTTGTCCGAATCTGGGCGGAAGTGCTGGCGGTCGAGCGGGTCGGGGTGCACGACGACTTCTTCGACCTGGGCGGTGACTCCATCACCAGCCTGCGGGTGGCCTCCAGGGCGCGGCGCGCGTTCGACGTCGAGATCTCCCCGAGGGAGCTCTTCGCCGCCCCGACCGTCGCCGCCCTGGCGGAGGTCCTTCAGGACAGGATCCTGGCGTCCTTCGAACAGATCGCCCAGAGCCGGAACTCGTGACCAGGCCAGCCGACCCCGAAAGGGAGAACGCCATGAACGCCCCTTCTTCGCGCGACGGCCGCGTGGCCGCCCTGCCCGCGCACCTGCGCGAGGCGATGCGACGGCGGCTGGCCGGTGAGAGCCCGGCCTCCCCGGAGGTTGAGGAGATCCCGCGCACCCCGCCCGGAGGGACGTCGCCGCAGTCACCCGCCCAGCAGCGGCTCTGGTTCAGGTACGAGATGGAGCCGGAGAGCGCCGAGTACATCGTCCCTCTGGTGCTCCGGCTCACCGGCGACCTGGACGTCGGCGTGCTCAGGCTCGCCGTCGACCGCCTGGTGGAGCGGCACGAGTCGCTGCGCACCACCTTCGACTCGGTGAACGGCCTGGGCGTGCAGACCGTGCGTCCCGCCGCGCCGGTGCCGATCCAGGTCACCGAGGCGCGCGTACCTCACGGGGGCGACCGCGAGGCCCCGCTGCGCGAGTGGCTGCTGCGGGAGGCGGGGCGCCCCTTCGACCTGCGCCGGGGGCCGGTGTTCCGGGCCGGCCTGCTCAGGTTCGGCCCCGACGAGCACGTGCTCGCCCTCAGCACGCACCACATCGCCACCGACGGCTGGTCCATGGGCGTCTTCGCCGACGAGCTGAACGCGCTGTACGCGGCCGAGATCAGGGGCGAGCCGTCGCCGTTGCCGCCGCTGCCGCTGCGCTACGCCGACTTCGCCTCCTGGCAGCGGGACCGCGTGTCCGGCACGGCGCTCGACGGCCGGATCGCCCACTGGCGCGAGCGGCTCGACGGGCTCGCCCCGCTCGACCTGCCCACCGACCGGCCGCGGCCGCCGGTCAGGTCCTCCGCGGGCGCGGCCCACGTCTTCGAGGTGCCCTCCGACGTGGTGTCGCGGCTGCGGGAGGTGGGCCGCGGGCACGGCGCCACCCTGTTCATGACCCTGGTCGCCGGGGTGCAGATCCTGCTCGCGCGCTACTCGGGGCAGCGGGACGTCGCGGTCGCCACCGCGACCAGCGGCCGTAACCGGGTCGAACTGGAGAAGTTGATCGGCTTCTTCGTCAACACCCTGGTGCTGCGCTGCCAGGTCGACGAGTCCGTGCCGTTCACCACCTTCCTCGGTACGGCCCGTTCCACCGTGCTGGACGCCTTCGACAACGACGAGGTGCCCTTCCAGCGACTCGTGGAGGCCCTGCGGCCCGAGCGCGACCCCAGCCGGCTCCCGCTCGCCGAGGTCGCGGTCAACCTGCAGAACGCGCCCGGGGGGAGGGTCGAGCTGCCGGGCGTACAGGTCGAGGAGATCCGCCCGCCGGTGCTGGTGGCGCCCATGGACCTCTCGTTCGACTTCTACGAGCGCGACGGCGCGCTCGTCACCCACCTCGGGTACGGTACGGACCTGTTCGAGGCGGAGACCGCCGAGCGGATGGCCGCTCATCTGCTGACGCTCCTGTCGGCGATCGCGGACGCTCCCGAGCGGCCGATCGCCGACCTTCCCCTCCTGGACGCCGCCGAGTACCGCCTGCTGACCGACACGTGGTGCGGCGAGGGCGGCGGTCCCGAGCCGCGTACGGTCTCCGAGATGTTCGCCGAGCAGGTCACGGCTCACCCCTCGGCCGTCGCCGTCGTCCACGCCGGGCGGAGCCTCACCTACGGCGAACTGGACGAACGGGCGGACCGGCTGGCCCGGCTGCTGGCGAGCCGGGGCGCCGGGCCGGAACGCATCGTCGGGGTCGCCGTTCCCCGGTCGGCCGAGACCGTCGTCGCGATCCTCGCCGTCCTGAAGAGCGGTGCCGCGTACCTGCCGCTCGACCTGGACTACCCCGCGGAACGCGTCCGGACGATGGTGGAGGACGCCGAGCCGATCCTCACCCTGACCACCGCGGAGGAGGTGGACCGGCTGCCGGCGGGGACTCCCCTTCTCGTGCTGGACGCGCCGGAGACCGCCCTCGCCCTGGCGCACGCGGCTCCTCCGGACCGGACGGGGGAGATCCGCCAGAACCCCGCGCATCCCGCCTATGTGATCTACACCTCCGGCTCCACCGGCCGCCCCAAGGCGGTCGCGGTCCCCCACACCGGCCTGTACGACATGGTGCTCACCCAGCGCGAGCGACTGGGCGCGGGCCCGGGGACGCGGGTGTTGCAGTTCGCCTCCTTCAGTTTCGACGGGGCCTTCTGGGAGCTGATGTTCGCTCTCCTGTCCGGTGGCACGCTGGTCGTCGCCACCTCCGAGGAGCGGGCGCCCGGGCCTCCGCTCGCCGAGCTGATCGCCAGGGAGGGGCTCACCCACCTCACCCTGCCCCCGACCGCGCTGACCGTGCTGCCCGGCGACGCCGTCCCCGACGGTACGGTCCTGGTCGTCGCGGGCGAGGCCTGTCCTCCGGGGCTGGTGCGGACCTGGTCGGCCGGACGGCGGATGTTCAACGGCTACGGACCGACCGAGTCCACGATCGGCGCCACCATGACCCAGGCGCTCACCCCCGGTGACGGCCGCACGGGGACGGTGCCCATCGGCCGCCCGTTTCGCAGCGTCCGCGCCTACGTGCTGGACGAGCGGCTGCGGCCGGTGCCCGTGGGGGTCCCCGGCGAGCTGTACCTCGCCGGGCCCCGCCTGGCCCGCGGGTACCTGCGCCGCCCCGGGCTGACCGGCGAACGTTTCGTCGCCGACCCGTACGGCCCGCCGGGCACCCGCATGTACCGCACCGGCGACCGTGCGCGCCGACTGCCCGGCGGCGAGTTGGAGTACGCGGGCCGCACCGACGACCAGGTCAAGATCAGAGGCTTCCGGGTCGAACTCGGCGAGGTCGAGGCCGTCCTCGCCGGGCACCCCGGCGTGGAGGAGGCGGCGGTGGCGGTCAGGTCCGGCGCCCGGGACGACCGGCGTCTGGTCGCCTACCTCGTTCCCGCCCCCTCCGGCGCCCCCGACCTGGCGGAGCTGCGCGCCTTCCTGCGTGCCACGCTGCCCGAGCACATGGTGCCCTCGGCGTTCGTCGTACTGGAACGCCTGCCGGTGACCGTCAACGGCAAGGTGGACCGGCGGGCGCTGCCCGCGCCGACCGGGGATCGCGAGGCCGGGACCCGCTACGTCGAGCCCCGCACGCCCGCCGAGAGGATCCTCGCCGAGGTCTGGTCCGAACTGCTCGGTGTGGACCGGGTGGGTGTGGGGGACAACTTCTTCGACCTCGGCGGCGACTCCATCCTGGGCCTGCGGGTCGTGGCCCGCGCCCGCGAGGCCGGGCTGCGCGTGACGGCCAAGCAGACCTTCCTGCGCCAGACCGTCGCCGAGCTGGCCGCGGAGGCGGTCGCGGAGGAACCGCGGCGCGCCGAGCGGCGAACGGTGTCGGGGGAGGTACCGCTCACCCCCGTCCAGCACTGGTTCTTCGAGAACCTCACCGAGAGTGTGGACCGGTTCAACCAGGCGGTGTTCCTCGAACTCGCCGAGGAACCCGACGAGGAGGCGCTGCGCGCGGCCCTGACCGCGCTGCTCGCCCACCACGACGCCCTGCGCCTGCGCGTCGTGCGCGAGGGCGGCCGGTGGCGGCAGTACAACGCCACCGCGCAGGACGGCGACCCGCTGCGGCGGATCGACCTGTCGGGAATCGGCGACGCCGACCGGGAGGCGCGGATGCGCGAGGCCGTGCTGGCCGCGCAGGAGGGATTCCGGCTGGACACCGGCCCCCTGTTCAGGGCGCTGCTCTTCGTGCTCGGCGAGGGGCGCCGTCCCCGGCTGTTCCTGGTGGCCCACCATCTCGTGGTCGACGCCGTCTCCTGGCAGATCCTGCTGCCCGACCTGGAGGACGCCTACCGGCAGGCCGAGGCGGGCCACGACGTCCGGCTCCCCGCCAAGACGACCTCCTTCCAGGAGTGGGCACGGCGTCTCGCCGACCACGTGGCGGCGGGTGGCCTCGACCACGAGCTGGACCACTGGACCCGCCTGGACGAGGCCGCGACCGGGGTCGCCGCGCTGCCGGTGGACATCGCCGACCGGAACACCGGGCACGCCGAGAACCCGGGGCACGCCGGGCACGCCGGGCACGCCGGGCACGCTGGGCACGCTGAAAACACTGTCGCGTCCATGCGCACCGTGACCGCGCGCCTGGGCGCGGAGAGCACCCGGGCCCTGCTGCGCGACGTTCCCGAGGTCTACCGGACCCAGATCAACGACGTGCTGCTCGCGGCGCTGGGCAGGGTGCTGTGCGAGTGGACCGGCGAGGACACCGCCCTGGTCGAGGTGGAGGGGCACGGCCGCGCCGATCTGTTCCCCGACGTCGATCTCTCACGGACCGTCGGTTGGTTCACCACCGTCTTCCCCGTCGCGTTGAGCCTCCCCGCGGAGCCCGGCTGGGGGGAGACGCTCAAGTCGGTCAAGGAGCAGCTTCGCGCGGTGCCGGGCCACGGACTGGGGTACGGCGCGCTGCGCCACCTCGGCGCGCCCGGCCGCGTGCCGGGCGCGGGCCGCGGCCCCGAGGTGGGGTTCAACTACCTTGGGCGGCTCGACACCGAGTCCGGCGGGCGTGGAGGGCTTGTCGCCGGGCGGCTTCCCCACCCTGGCGCCGAGCGGAGCCCCGAGCAGGTCAGGCGGCATCTGCTGGAGATCACCGGGTTCGTCGACGGCGACGAGCTGGAGTTCCGCTGGACCTACTCCGCCGCCGTCCACCACGAGGAGACCGTCGAGGCGCTGGCGGCGCGGATGACGTCCGCCCTGGAAGGGATCGTCGGACACTGCGCGGAGCCGGGCGCGGGCGGCTGCACTCCCTCCGACTTCCCGCTCGCCGCGCTCGATCAGGCCACGGTGGACAGGCTGGCCGGGGACGGCCGGTTCGTGGAGGACGTCTACCCGCTGACCCCCATGCAGAGCGGCATGCTCTTCCACTCGCTGGCCGAGCCCGACGCCGACATCTACGCCGGTCACTTCTCGATGGTGCTGGAGGGGGTCACCGACCCGGAGAGGCTGGCCGAGGCCTGGCAGCGGGTCGTCGACCGCACGCCCGCCCTGCGTACGGCGGTGATCTGGGAGGGTGTCCCCGAGCCCGTGCAGGTCGTCCGCCGGGGTGTGCGGGTCCCCGTCACCCATCACGACCTTCGCGACCTGCCGGAACCCGAGCGGCGGGAAGCGGTGCGGAGGCTGTGGGAAAGCCGTGCCGAGCGGCGGCTGGACCTGGGCGTCGCTCCGCTGACCCGGCTGGACCTCGTACGGCTGTCGGGCACCGAGGTGCAGGTCCTGTGGGCCGCGCACCACATGACGCTGGACGGCTGGAGCTCCTCGCACGTGCTGTCGGAGGTGTTCGAGCAGTACGCGGCCCTCGTCGGCGGGCACGCGAGGGCGGTGACGTCCCGCCCGCCGTACCGGGACTACGTCGGGTGGCTGGCGCGCCAGGACCGGGCCGAGGCGGAGGGGCACTGGCGGGAGGTGCTCGCGGGCATGACCGCGCCGACCCCGCTGCCGTTCGACCGGCCGGTGGCGCGGGCACACGGAGCGCGCTCCTCCAGGGAGATCCGGCTGCGGCTGCCGAGGGAACTGTCCGGCAGACTGTACGAGTGCGCCAGGCACGCCCGGCTGACCGTCAACACCCTGGTGCAGGGCGCGTGGGCGCTGTTGCTGTCCCGCTACGGCGGAGGTCGGGACGTCTGCTTCGGGGCGACGGTCTCCGGCCGCCCCGCCGGGCTCCCCGGCTCGGAGTCGATCATCGGGCTGTTCGTCGGCGTCATACCCGTCAGGATCGACGTGGACGGCGCCGAACGGGTGACGTCCTGGCTGCGGCGTCTCCAGGACGCGCAGGCCGGATCCCGCGAGTACGAGTACCTGTCGATGGCGCAGATCCACGCGTGCGCCGACGTGCCCAGGGGCACCAACCTGTTCGACAGCGTCGTGGTGTTCGAGAACTACCCGTACGACCCCGACGCGGCGGCCAGGCACGGGCTGCGCGTGCGCGACCACCGGGGTGACGAGCAGACCAACTACCCGCTCACCCTCACCGCCCACGCGGCGGAGGAGCTGACCCTGGCACTGGGGTACGACCCCGCCTCGTTCGACGAGCCCACCGTGGAACGCATGGCCGGTCACCTGGAGACGGTCCTCGGCGCGATCGCCGCGGACCCGGCGAGCCCGGTGGCGGACCTGCCCCTGCTCACCGCGTCCGAGAGGGAGCGGTTCCTGGGGGAGTGGAACGGCCCCGTCGTGGAGTTCCCGCCCGCCGGGTGCGTCCACGAACTGTTCACCGAGAGGGCCGCTCTCACCCCGGACGCCGTCGCCGTCAGCTGCGGTGAGGACGCGCTGACCTTCGCCGATCTGGAAGGGCGGGCCAACCGGCTGGCCCACCGCCTGGTGGAGACGGGGGTGGCTCCCGGCATGTTGGTGGGGGTGTGCGTCGAGCGCGGCGTGGACGCGATGGTCGCGCTGCTGGGGGTGCTGAAGGCGGGGGGCGCGTTCGTGCCGCTCGATCCCGGATACCCGCCCGCGATGCTGGCGACGATGCTGCGGGACGCGTCGGCGCCGGTGGTGGTGACCCAGGAGCGGCTGTTGGAGCGGCTCGCGCCGTCCACCTCGTCCTCGTTCGCAGCTGAGACGCACCCGATGTCCGTCGTGTGCCTGGACCGGGACCGGGCCGCCCTCGACCGGCTGCCCGCGTCGCCGCCGGACGTCGCCGTGACACCGGCCGACCTGGCCTACGTCGTCTACACCTCGGGATCCACCGGCCGCCCGAAGGGCGTGATGGTCGAGCACCGCAACGTCCACCACATGGTGCGCGCCTGGGACGCCCGCTACGGCCTGTCCGGTACGCGGCCACGCTCCCTGTCGGTGTCGAGCCTGTCGGTGGACCTGTTCTTCGGCGACTTCCTGCTGTCCGCCCTGTTCGGCGGGACGATGGAAGTGTGCCCGGCCGAGGCGGTGGCGGACCCGCCCGTCCTGCTGGAGATCCTGGCCCGCACCGGCGCGGAGATCCTGGTGACGGTCCCGTCGCTGGCCAGAGCCCTCGTCCAGGAGGCCGGGCGGCGCGGAGTGCGGCTCGACTCGCTGCGCGTCCTCATGGTCGGCTCCGAAGGCTGGCCCGCGGGAGACGCCGAGGAGGTGCTGCGCGGGGTGGGGCGGGACACCGTGGTCGTCAACGCCTACGGCGCCACCGAGACGACCGTGGACTCCACGGTCTTCCAGCTCGGCGGCGACCCCGTGGGAGACGCCGCCTTCGTGCCCATCGGGCGCCCGCTGGTCAACACCCCCGTTTACGTGCTGGACGGGGAGATGCGTCCGGTGCCGCTCGGTGTCGCCGGAGAGCTCCACATCGGCGGCGACGGGGTGGCGCGGGGTTACTGGAACCGCGCGGAGCTGTCCGCGGAGCGGTTCACGAAGGACCCGTTCGCCCCCGGCGGCCAGGGCCGGATGTACCGCACCGGAGACCTGGTGCGCCGCCGCGCGGACGGGAACCTGGAGTTCCTGGGCCGGGTCGACGACCAGGTCAAGATCAGGGGCTTCCGTGTGGAACTGGGCGAGATCGAGTCGGCCCTGGCCCGTCACCCCCGCGTCGCCGCCGCGGCGGTCGCCGCCTGGGAGGACGCCCCGGGACGTCTCCGACTGGTCGGCTACGCGGTGCCCTCGGGGGAGGAGGTGGACGCGGCGGAGCTCAAGGCCTTCCTCACCGGAATCCTTCCCGGGCACGCCGTGCCGTCCGCGTTCGTGACCCTGAAGGCGCTGCCGCTGAACCCGAGCGGGACGGTGAACCGCCGGGCGCTGCCCGACCCCGGCAGGGCCGCCGACACCGGCACGGTGTACGTCGCCCCGCGCGACGCGACCGAACGCACGCTGGCCGCCATCTGGGCCGAGGTGCTCCAGGTGGACCTCGCCCGGGTCGGGGTGGACGACAACTTCTTCGACCTCGGCGGCGACTCGATCCTCAGCATCCAGATCATCTCGCGGGTCCGGGCCGCCTTCGGCTCGGCGCCGCCACCCCGGCAGCTCTTCGACACGCCGACCGTCGCGACGCTCGCCCCGCTGCTCCGTGCCGGCGTCCCCGGCGACGGGCCGGACACGATCGGGGTGGTGGACCGCGACGACGACCTCCCGCTCTCGTTCGCCCAGCAGCGCCTGTGGTTCCTCGACGCGTTCGATCCAGAGGGCACCGGATACAACACGGTCCTCGCGCTGCGGCTCCGCGGCGAGCTGGACCTCGACGCGGCGTCGGCCGCCCTGCGGAGGCTGGTGCGGCGGCACGAGTCGCTGCGCACCACGTTCGGCGACGTCGAGGGCCGGGGCTTCCAGACGATCCACCCGCTCTCCGAACCCGTTTCCAGGGCGGCCTCGGGGGCGGTCCTCGAATCGGTCGATCTGCGGGGGACGCCGACGGGGCAGCGCGAGGCCGGGATGTGGCGGCGCCTGGAGGAGGAGGCGTCACGCCCCTTCGACCTGCGGCGGGGTCCGCTGTTCCGTGCCGTGCTGATCCGTCTCGACGACGCCGACCAGGTACTGGCGCTGCTCATGCACCACATCGTGACCGACGGCTGGTCGATGGGAGTGCTCGCCGAGGACTTCGCCGCCTTCTACTCCATCGAGACGAACGGCTCCGCCGGATCCGGTGGCGAGCGAAGGGAGCCGGCACCGCTTCCCGTACGGTACGCCGACTTCGCCGCCTGGCAGCGGGAACGGCTGGAGGGGCCGGCACTCGACGAGCACCTCGGCTACTGGAGGCGGCGGCTCGACGGGATGGTCTCGCCGGCGCTGCCCGTGGACCGGCCGCGGCCCGCCGTACGCGCCTCCGCGGGCGCGACGCACACGATGGAGATACCGCCCGAGGTCGTGGACCGGCTGCGGGCCGTCGCGCGCGGGCACGACGCCACCCTGTTCATGGTCCTGACCGCCGCCACACAGGTGCTGCTCGCCCGTTACTGCGGCCAGCAGGACGTCGCGGTGGGAACGGCGACCTCCGGCCGTAACAGGACCGAGCTGGAGGGACTGGTCGGGTTCTTCGTCAACACCGTGGTGCTGAGGTCCCGGGTGGAGGAGTCCTCCTCCTTCGGCGAGCTGCTCTCGCAGGTCCGCGCGACGGTGCTGGAGGCGTTCACCCACGACGACGTCCCGTTCGAGCGGCTCGTGGAGGTCATGCGGCCCGAGCGGGACCCCAGCCGCACCCCTCTGGTCGAGGTCATGGTGGTGCTGGAGAACACCCCGACGGGGGAGACGGACCTGCCGGGAATCCACGTCGAGGCGCTGCCCGTCACGAGCGGGGAGGTCAGCCACGACCTGATCGTGAACTTCTACGAGCAGCGGGGCGCGCTGACCGTGGCCGTCGCCTACAGCACGGGCCTGTTCGACGAGACCACGATCGAGCGCATGACCAGGCACCTGGCGATGCTCCTCGACGCCGTCGCGGCCGACCCTGGACGCCGGCTTTCCGAGGTGCGTCTGCTGACCAGCGCCGAGCGCGAGCGATCGCTGGTGAAGTGGAACGACACCGACCGCGAGATGCCTTTCGCCGACCTGTCCCGCCTCTTCGAGGACCAGGCGGCGGCCACCCCGGACGCGACCGCGCTGGTCTGCGAGGACGTCACGCTCACGTACGCGGATCTGGACGAGCGCGCCGACCGGCTCGCCCACCTGCTGCGCTCGCGGGGCGCCGGCCCCGAGACCCTGGTGGGGCTGGCGTTACCCCGGACGGCGGACCTGGTGGTGGCGATGCTCGCGGTGCTCAAGTCGGGCGCGGCCTACCTGCCTCTCGACCTGGAACACCCACGTGAGCGTGTGGCGTTCGTGCTCGGCGACGCCGCTCCGGCGCTGCTGCTGACCGGCGGCCCGGAGCCCGAGGCCCTGGCGGACATCTTCGAGGCGGTGCCCCGGGTCTCCCTCGACGACCCCGAGGTCCTCGCCGCGCCGGACACCCGCCCCACCGGCGGGTTCCGCCCCGAGTTCCACCCGGACAGCGCGGCCTACACCATCTACACCTCCGGCTCCACCGGCAGGCCCAAGGGAGTGGTGGTCTCCCGGGGCAACCTGCGCAACTTCCTGGTGGACATGCGGGATCGGTTCGGTCTCGGCTCCCGCGACCGCCTGCTGGCGATGACGACGGTCGGGTTCGACATCGCGGGCCTGGAACTGTTCGTGCCGCTGATCAGCGGTGCGGCCGTGGTCCTGGCCGGGCGCGACCTGGTCCACGACCCGCGGCGGCTGCGGCGGGTCGTCGCGGAGGAGTCCGTGACGGTCATCCAGGCCACGCCCAGCCTGTGGCGGGCGGCCGTCGAAGAGGCCGGTCAGGTCCTCGGGGACGTGCGCGTTCTCGTCGGCGGGGAGGCGCTGCCGCCGGACCTGGCGAGGGCGCTGGCGGGGTCGGCGCGGTCGGTGACCAACCTGTACGGGCCGACGGAGACCACGATCTGGTCCACCGCGGCGGCGGTCGAGGCCGGGGACGCGGCGGCGGCCATCGGCGTGCCGATCGCCAACACCAGGGTGTACGTGCTGGACCGCTTCTGCCAGCCGGTGCCTCCCGGCGTGCCCGGGGAGCTGTACATCGCGGGGGACGGTGTGGCCCGCGGCTACCTGGGTCGCCCCGCGCTGACCGCGGAGCGGTTCGTGGCCGACCCGTTCGGCCCCGCCGGCGCGCGGATGTACCGCACGGGCGACGTGGTCCGGTGGCGGGCCGACGGCGTGCTGGTGTTCGTGGGCAGGGTCGACGACCAGGTGAAGATCCGCGGGTTCCGGATCGAGCTCGGTGAGATCGAGAGCGTCCTGCTCGCACACCCGGGCGTCGCGTCCGCGGTGGTGGTGGTCAGGGAGGACAGACCGGGCGACCGGCGGCTGGCGGCGTACCTGGTGCCCGCGGGGGAGACGCCGCCGACCGCCGCTGAACTGCGCGAACACACCGGTCGGTCCCTGCCGGGTTACATGGTGCCCGCCTTCTTCGTCCCGCTGGAGGAGCTTCCGCTGACGTCGAGCGGGAAGGCCGACCGGCGCGCGCTGCCCGCTCCCGAGGAGGTGGCCTCAAGCGCCGGTCGCGTCGCCCCGCGCGACGCGACCGAGCTGTCGCTGGCCGGGATCTGGGCCGAGGTCCTCGGTGTCGAGGTGGACCGGATCGGAGTGGAGGACAACTTCTTCGACCTCGGCGGTGACTCGCTGCTGACCATGCAGGTCATCCACAGGGCCAGACGAGCCGGGCTGCGCGTCTCACCGAGGGACCTGTTCCTGAACCAGACCGTGGCGCGGCTCGCGACCGCGACGGGACCGGGGAAGGCAGCCGGCGCGCGGGTGTCGGGCCCGGCTCCCCTCACCCCCGGCCAGCGCGAGTTCGTCCAGACGCACGGGCCGTCCCCGCACCGCCTCGCCCGGCCCCTGCTCGTCGAACTGGCCGAGGACACCGCGGAGGAGGGATTGCGCGCGGCCCTGGCCGCGCTGGTGGCACGGCACGACGCGCTGCGCTCGCGCTTCGGGTACGCGGACGGTTCCTGGTGGCAGCACGCCGCGCCACCGGAGGCCGGCGGCGACCCGCTACGCCGGTTCGACCTCTCCGACGTCGCGGGACCCGGAACACGGGAGGCGGAGAGGCCCGGTGCGCGCGCGGTCACGAGGTCCGGTGGGCGGATGGCGGCGGACGGGGGACGGGGTGTGGACGCGCGAGAGGTCGTGGACCGGTTCGCGGCCGGTGAGACCGCTCGCGGCCTCGATCCGGGCGGGTCGCCGCTACGGGCCTCGCTGCTCGATCTCGGGCCGGGAAGGCGGCCGTGGCTGTGCCTCACGGTCCACCCGCTGGCGGTCGACGCGCGATCCTGGCGGATCCTGCTCGACGACCTGGAGCGGGCCTACCGGCAGTGGGCGGCCGGAACGCCGGTGGACCTGGGGCCGGAGCCCTTCCCCTTCCATCGCTGGGCCGGCCTGCTGGCCGGATACACCTCCGAGGGAGGATTCACCGAGGAGATGGCGTACTGGACGACGTTGCCCGAGGCCGTGCCGCTGCCCGTCCCCACGTCGCCGCCCGCGGCCTCCGGGCGCGTGTCCGTCTCCCTGGAGGAGCATGAGACCCGGTTGCTCCTGCGCACGGCGCCCTCGGCGTTCCGCGCGGGGATCGGGGAGGTGCTGCTCGGCGCGCTGACGTGGGTGCTGTGCCGCTGGACGGGCGGTGACAGTGTGCTGATCGAGCTGGAGGGCCACGGCAGAGGGGAGATCTTCGACGAGGCCGACCTGTCCCGCACCGCAGGCCGGTTCGCCACCACCTTCCCCGTCGTGCTCGGCGCGCGCGGCGTTCCCGCAGCCTCCGCGGTCCCGGACTCTCCCGGCGGCTCCGGCCGCAGGGACGTCCCCGGTGTCGCCGGCGAGGGCAGGCCCGACTGGCCGGCGATCGTCAGGGCCGTCCGCGCACGGCTCCGCGCCGTTCCCGGCGACGGCCTGGGCTACGGAGCGCTGCGCCATCTCACCCCGGCGGGATCACCGGCCCCCGAACCTTCCGGGGGGAACCGGCGAGGGGTGGCCTTCGCCTTTCACGAGCAGCCCGATCCCGGCGAGAGCGTCCTGTATCGCTCGTTTCTTTCGGCGTCGCCCGCCGACGGGCCGGGTGCCCGACCGCTGGAGGTCGCCGCCTCGGTGGCGGACGGCAGGCTGAGGTTCGACTGGAGCCACGCGGCCGGCGCGTACGACGATGCCACGGTCACGGGACTGGCGGAGGACCTCGTGGCCGCGCTGCGCGCCGTCGCCGTACATCTCGACCGGGTCGCCGGCCAGATGGAAGGGGAGTGAACATGGACATCGACCTTCCCGCGCTGCTGGCGGGACTGGCCCGCGAGCATCGCGTACCGGGGGCGCAACTCGCCGTGCACCACGCGGGCGAGACCGTCACCGCCGAGATCGGCGAGGAGACGTACGGGTCCGGCGAACCGGTCACCCGCAGGTCGGCCTTCCCGCTCGGCTCGCTGACCAAGCCCTTCACCGCGACGCTGGTGATGGCGCTGGCGGGCGGCGGGGACATCGACCTCGACGCGCCGCTGGCCGAATACGTCCCCGAGGTGGGACCCGGCGGGAGGATGACGCCGCGGGGACTGCTCAGCCACACCGGCGGGCTGGCCTCCAACATCGACGAGGGCGGGGAGCACTCCGAGGTCCGGCGCCGCTGGGTGGCCCGGCACTGCCGCGAGTCCGCTGCCGTGCATCCGCCGGGGACCGTCTTCTCCTACTCCAACATCGGCTACATCCTGGCGGGACACCTCGTCGAGGTGGTCACCGGGATGAGCTGGTGGGAGGCGACGGAGGCGATCCTTCTGAAGCCGTTGGACATCGCGCCGGCGTTCGTCGTCGGCCCGCCCTCGGGGTTCCGGCCGCAGGCGACCGGGCACACCGTGCGGCAGGGGCGCGACCGGCCACTGCCGGTCACCGGGCAGACCCTGCCGAAGGTGGCGGCGCCGAGCGCGGGGCTCGCCCTCGGCGCCGCCGACCTGGTCACGTTCGCACGTTCGCATCTCGGCGCCCTCTCGCTCCAAGCGGCGATCGACCGTGACTGCGCCCGCGAGATGCGCCGCGACCAGCTCACGGACGTGAAAGCGGGGCCGTTCGGCATGGCCGACTCCTGGGGGCTCGGCTGGGCGATATACCGCGACGCCGGGACCGACTGGTTCGGACACGACGGCACGGGTGAGGGAACCTCCTGCCACCTGCGGTTCGAAGAGGCCGCTGGGACCGTGGTCGCGCTGACGACGAACGCGGCCACCGGAGTGGCGCTCTGGGAGGACCTGCTGGAAGAGCTGCGTCCGGCAGGACGGGCCGTGGGAGGCCGTGGCCTGTCTCGGCCTCCGGAGCCGGGGCCGCGGACGCCGGGGTCGCCGGAGTGCGCGGGCCGGTACGTCAACGGGGAGATGGAGTTCACGGTCGTCGCGGACGGCGCGGGCGGGCTCGGTCTGACGACGAACGCGGCGGAGCGGTTCGAGCTGACCTGCTTCGAGGGACTGCGCTTCACGATGCGAGAACCCACGGGCGGGCGCACCACCTACACCGGCCGGTTCCTGCGCGACCCGGAGACGGGAGGGGTCGATCTCGTCCAGGTCGCCGGTCGGCTGGCCAGGCGGGCGCGTGACGACGGCAGCGCTCTCGCCGCCCTCGCCGCCCCCGGCGAGGGGGGCTGACACCGCAGATGGGGACCGTACGGGTACCGGCGGGGAACGTGGGCGGTGGCGGGCCGGTCCGCCTGTCCCGCAACCGGAACTACAACATCCTGTGGACCAGTCAGCTGTTCTCCGAGCTGGGCAGCGAGATCACCTTCGTCTCCTTCCCGCTGCTCATCCTGGCCATGTCGGGCTCGCCGCTGGACATGGGCCTGGCGTCGTCGGTGCTCGCGACGGCGCACATGGTGGCGAACGTGCCTGCCGGGGTGGTCGCCGACCGGTGGGATCGCAAGAAGGTCATGCTGCTGTGCCACGGCGTCCGTGCCCTCGCGATGGGCAGCGTGGCCGTGACGCTGCTGCTGGGCACGTACAGTTTCCCGCACATCCTGCTGGTCGCCGCCGTGGAGGGCTTCTTCAGCTCGGTTTTCCAGCCGGCCGAGCAGGCCGCGCTCCCCCAGGTGGTGCCCGAGTCACAGCTGTCGCTGGCGATCGCCCGCAACACCGCGCGGCCCTTCATCGCCACCCTGCTCGGTCCCGCCCTGGCGGGCTTCCTGTTCGCCCTGCACCACACGGTGCCCTTCGGCGTCGATGCGATCATGCTCGGAGCCTCCTTCTTCACACTGCTGTTCCTGCGCCTGCCGCGACAGGCGGTCGCGGCGGGTCCGCCGAGCGGATGGGGGGCCGGGAGCGGTGTCGCCGAGGGGTTCCGCTGGGTGCTGGGACACCGGGTCATCAGGATGACGCTGGTGTGGATGGGCCTGTCCAACCTCGTCTTCGGCGCGCTCGTCATCATCGTCCTGGCGATGACGGGTGAGGGGGTGAGCGCGGGAGAGGTGGGCCTGACGATGGCGTGCATCGGCGCGGGCGGCCTGCTGGGAGCCCTGTCCGCGGCCCGCCTGCACGCGGCACTCCCGGCGCCCGTGACCATCATCGGGTTTCCGCTCGTCGCCGCCGTGATGACCGCACTGATGGCGGTCGTGCCGAACGGCATCCTTCTCGGGGTGCTCCTCGGCGGTGCCGCGTTCCTCGCCCCGGTCGCGAACACCACGGTTCTCACCTACCAGCTCACGGTCACCCCCGACCACCTGCGCGGCCGTCTCTCCGGCATCGCGGGGCTCTTCTCCGGGGGGGCCGCAGCCCTGGGACCGATGGTCGGAGGCCTCCTCATGACGGCCGGTGGCTCGACCGCCGTACTGGTCTGCGCGATCGGCCTGGCTCTCGTCGCGGCGGGTACGGTGCTCAGCCCGACGCTGCGCCGGTTCCCGGCGGGGAAGCGCTGAAATTTTCATCCGGTACGACAGGTGTTCGCACAGGTCAGCGCCTCGGGAAGTGAGGCGTCGGTGACGGGGACTACAGCGGGACGGGCGCGCCACCTATGGTGGGAGCGCTCCCATGCCTCCCTCGAAGGAGCCGATCCATGCCAAGAAGATCAATCCTGGCCACGCTCTGCGCGGCTTTGGTGATCGCGTCAGGTGCGGCGATCGCCGGCGCCTCCGGCGCGTCCGCCGCCGATTCCCCGTTCTACGTCGACCCGGACACCGGTGCCGCCAAGTGGGTCGCGGCCAATCCCAACGACTCCAAGGCGCAGGTGATCCGGACCCGGATCGCCTCCGTGCCGCAGGCCCGGTGGTTCACCACCACCAACACCTCCACCGTGCGCGGTCAGGTGTCGTCGTTCGTCGGAGCGGCGGCGTCGGCGGGCAAGATCCCCATCCTCGTCGTCTACAACATCCCCAACCGAGACTGCAGCGGCGCCAGTACAGGTGGCGCGCCCAACCACACGGCCTACCGTCAGTGGGTCGACGAGGTGGCCGCGGGTCTGCAGGGACGCCCGGCGACGATCATCCTGGAGCCCGACGTCCTCCCGATCATGACCAGCTGCATGAACTCCTCCCAGCAGCAGGAGACGAACGCCTCCATGGCGTACGCGGGCAAGAAGCTGAAGGCGGGCTCGTCCTCGGCGAAGGTCTACTTCGACATCGGGCACTCGGGATGGCTGTCGGCGTCGGAGGCCGCCAACCGCCTGAGGGCCGCGGACATCGCGAACAGCGCGGACGGTATCTCGCTGAACGTCTCCAACTACCGGTGGAGCTCCACCGAGGTCCCCTACGCCAAGAACATCATCTCCGCCACCGGGATCTCCAGGCTCCGCGCGGTGATCGACACCAGCCGCAACGGCAACGGCCCGCAGGGCAGCGAGTGGTGTGACCCGCCGGGACGGGCGATCGGCACGCCGAGCACCAACGCCACCGGCGACTCGATGATCGACGCCTTCCTGTGGATCAAGCTGCCGGGCGAGGCCGACGGCTGTATCGCCGCGGCCGGGCAGTTCGTCGCGCAGCGCGCCTACGACCTGGCCATGGCCGCTCCGCCCGGCCCGGATCCCACACCGACCCCCACGGTGACGCCGACGCCGACTCCCACTCCGGGCGGCGGCAAGGCCTGCACGGCCACCTACCAGCTGGTCAGTTCCTGGCAGGGCGGCTTCCAGGCCGAGGTGATCGTGCGGAACTCGGGCGGCGCGGCCCTCACGGGCTGGACGGTGAACTGGTCCTTCCCCAACAACCAGAGCATCACCCAGCTCTGGAACGGGCAGCACACCCAGAGCGGCGCGAGCGTCTCGGTGCGGAACGTGTCCCACAACGGCAACCTCTCCGCGGGGGCCACGGCGAACTTCGGGTTCACCGGCAACTGGTCAGGAAGTAACGGTGCTCCCTCCTCGGTCAGCTGCACCGCCGCCTGACCCGGTGATGCGGCCCTGATCCGGTACGGCTCGCGCGGTATGCCCCCCGCGCGAGCCGTACCGGATTCTTCCGTCTTCCCTCCGACCGCGTAGCCGAAAGGGAGAACCGGTCTCATGGGTCCGTTCCGCGCCTTACCCTGGGATTTTGCCCGGCCGGAGCGGGCCCGCAGGGGCCGCCCGCATGGCCGCGGCGGCCTTCGTCATGATCTGTCGCATGCTCTCGACCTCCTCGGGAGTGAGCTGGTCGATCAGGAAGGCGCGCACGACGGCCACGTGCCCCGGCGCGGTCCGCTTCAGGCAACGCTTGCCCTCCTCGGTGAGCACGGCGAGCACGCCCCGCTCGTCGGAGGGACAGGCCTCCCTGGTGACGAGCCCTCTCCGCTCCAGCTGGCCGATCTGATAGGTGAGGCCGCTCTTCGAAACGATCAACCGGTTGGCCAGCTCGGTCATCCGCATCCGCCCGCCGGGGTCCTGGGAGAGTTTCGCCAGGATCTCGTACTGGGCGTGGGTCAGATCGGCATCGACTTTCAGCTGGTCCTCGACGCGTCGCTCCAGGAGGTGTGTCGCGGCCACATAAGCCATCCATGCGGCCATCTCGCTCTCGTTGAGCCATTTCACGTCGCTCACCGGAACATTCTACTGCTTGTTCAAATTTGAACTAACCGCTATGGTTTGTACAAATTCGAATGACAGGAGGAGTCAGAATGCTTGACCAGCTAAGACCGTATGTCCTGTTAGTGGCGAGGATCGCTCTCGGCGTAATCTTCGTGTTTCACGGCTCGCAGAAATTCCTGACCTCGGGACTGGCCCAGACCACCGCGGCCTTCGACGCCATGGGGATCCCCCTCGCGGTCGTCTCCGCACCGGCGGTCGCCATCATCGAGGTCGTGGGTGGCATCGCGCTCATCCTGGGCGCGGCCCTGCCCGTGTTCGGCTTCCTGCTCACGCTCGTCATGCTCGGTGCCCTCGTCTTCGTTCACCTCTCCAACGGCTTCTCGGTGAGCGAGGGCGGCTACGAGTACGTGCTCGCCCTCACCGCGGGCACCATGGTCATCGCCCTCAGCGGCGGCGGAGCCCTCGCCGTCGACGCCCTCTGGCAGCGCCGCCGCCAGCCGGCCACCGTCTGACCCTGTAGGACCCTGTAGGACCCTGTAGGACACCGTCGGACCCTGTCCGACACCGCCGTCACATCCGACCGGCCGTCGTACGGAGCCGGCTCCTGGAGCGGTCACCGCTCCGGGTGGTTCGGCCGGTCGCCGGAATTACGGATGCCGGGTCTTTCCCCAGCGGGAAGGCCCGGCCGACCGGAACCAACGACATCGAACATTACGAGGTCCCGATCCCGGACAATGGGCATAGCTGTTCTCGACAGCGCCCAAGAGTTGGGGGTCGGTGTGCGTCTGATCCAGAGAATCGGCAGGGATTTCAAGGCCCGGCAGCATATCGACGCGTATGCCCTCACCGTCGTCCTCTTCGGTTTCGCCTTTCTCTCGATATTCGCCGACAAGCTGGAAGACGACCTCAGATGGGCGGCCCTGTTCTCCGGGGTCGGGCTGCTCCTCTACCGGCTCACCCTGACCGATGAGCCCGCGGAATCGCGCACCGACCTTCTGCACGACCGTTCCGTGTACGACAGGGTGCCGCTCTCCTCGCTGCTCGCCCAGGCCCGTGACGTGCGCGTGTTCGCGCCCTCCGCGGTCAACCTGCTGTCGGCGCAGACCTGCGAGCTGATACGCAACACGGTCCTCGCGAGGGAGCGGGGAACCGCCAGGATCGTCGTTCTCGACCCCACGGAGAAGGCGGCGGTCCGGCAGGCCGCGAAACAGCTGGACGATTCGGTCGAGTTTCCCGTCCAGCGGCTTCCCGCCGCGCTGGAGAGCACGATGGAACGCCTACGGTTGATGAGCGGCTGGAAAACGGCGGGCCGGTTCGAATACCGCCTTCTTTCCTACAGCCCGGGATTCAGCCTCGTCCTTGTCGACCCGGAAACCCCCAGGGGCCGTGTCATCGTGGAGATTCACGGCTTCCACAACGCGTCCACCTCCTCACGCATGCACCTGGAGTTGACCCGTGGCCGCGACGAACGCTGGTACACCTACTGGGTGAGCCAGTTCGACCACATGTGGGAGGCGGCGAGAGCGGACGATGTCACGCCGTCCTCCGTAGAAGCTCCTCGGCCTGCGCCCGCAGATGCGCGGGAAGCCCGGGAGTGACCGCGCCGAGCGCCCGCGAGGCGAACTCCTCCGACAGGGCGGACCGCCCCAGCAGGGCGTGGACGCGTGCGGCCCGCACCAGGAGGGGGCCGCTGTCGGAGTCGCCGGCGAGGGCGTCGAGGATCTCCTGCTGGGCGGCGTCGAACCGCTGCTCCAGGGCGAGGGCGAGCGCCCTGGCGGCGATCGTGCCGGGCCGCTGGTGCCTGCGTACCCGATCCAGGTCGCGCAGGGCCTCCGCGGGCTTTCCGAGGTCGGCCAGGATCTCGCCGCGCAGCGCGAGTGCCTCGGCGGGAGGCTTGTCCGCGAGCGCCAAGGCCCCGTTGAGCAGGGCGAGGGCGGCGCGCGGCTGTCCCAGATGCCACAGGGCCTGCCCGAGCGCCAGATGCGCCGGCAGGTCGTTGGGAACCCAGGAGAGGGCGGCGCGCAGCCGCTCGACGGCGCTGTCGTAGTGTCCCAGCGCCAGCAGGAGCCGTCCTTCCCCGGTCAGCGCGGAGGCCACCCCGTTGAACCGCTGCAGCGTCGCGAACAGGTCGGCCGCCTCCTCGAACCGGCCGCGTGCGCTCTCCACCTCACCTTCCGCCGATGCCACCTCTCCCAGGATCAGCAGGGCTTCGGCACGCACCCACGTCTCGCCGCTCCCCGAGGCGCGGACCGCCTCCTCCGCGAGCCCGCGGGCCGTCTCCCAGCTCTCTCTGGCCAGCGCGAGCCTCGCGTCGCCGAGATAGGCCGCCGGGGGCCGTGACTGGCGCACCGACCCGATCAGACGGTCGTGCTGCAACTCGTACCAGCGGATACCCAGCCGGTGCTCACCTCGCAGGATGTGGGAGTCCTCCAGGGCCTTGGCGACGGCGTTCGGCATGCCGGCCGTCTCGTGGAGTCCCTCGTAGACGGTGTTGCGCGTCCCGTGCTCGGTGACGAAGGTCCTGCGCAGCCAGGAGCGGATCTCGCTCGACGTGACACCGGATCCGGCCGAGACGCGCGCGAGCATCCGATCGCAGAATCCGGTGAGGAATCGATCGACGTTCACGTGCAGGTTCACGTGGTCCACGCTGATCTCCCTGAGCCCGGAGGGCAGGGACTCCCACAGCGCGGAGCAGACGACCTGCAACTGGACCGGTTCGATCGTGTTCAGCGTCAGCGTGGTCGTCTGCCCCTCGTCGTTGGAGATCGGGACGGTGCGCAGGTCGTCCACGAGCCGTTCCGCGGCCCCGGGGGCGAAGAACCTGCCGGTGCGCTCAAGCGGCCTCGTGGTGGCGTCGAGCGCCGCGGCGCGCGTGAGCGGCGGCAGCTGGAACCGCGCCCGCGAACCTCGGCCCAGCGGGCGCTCGTGCGGCAGGACGGAGGCCAGATACTCCTCGCGCAGCGACAGCAGCAGATGGAGGCCGTCGTGATCCTCCACCGCCCGCGCCAGCTGGCGCAGGAGCTCGTTGCGGTCCTCCTCGCGGTCGAGCGGGCCGCCGAACAGCTCCTCTGCCTGGTCGACGGCGACCAGGACGGGCACCGGGTCGCCGTACCTGTCGGTGCGTTCCGGGCGTTCGGCCAGGAAGTCCGAGATCGTGAGCCCCGCCAGCGCGGGCAGCGGCCGGTCGGGGACCCAGGCCGACAGAAGCGCCAGCACGTAGGGGTTGCCGGGCATCTTCGGACGCAGTGAGGTGATGCCGTGGGGTGAGACGCGGGCGATGGGCAGTACGTCGGCGCGCTCGGGCTCCACGCGGGGCAGGACACCCGCGTGCAGAAGGGACGTCTTGCCGACCCCGGAGGCCCCGAACAGCACGGTGAGGCCCGTGGCCTGCCAGATGGTGGCGATGTCGCGGGCCTCGCGTTCTCGTCCGAAGAACAGGGCATGCTCGCTCCGGTCGTAGGGACGCGGCCCCACATAGGGCCGGATGGTTCCGTCGCCGGCGCGCGTCGCGGTCGTCATGACGTCCGTCCCATTCTCCGCCGGAGCTCCGCGCAGAACTCCGAGGCGGTCCCCAAGAAGATCGAGATGTTCCAGCGGTCGAGATAGTGGGTGATATAGCGTCTGGCCTTGCTCTCCGCACTCTCGGCGCTCCCAGCGCTCCCAGCGCTCCCGGTGCTCCCGGTGCTCCCGGTGCCGCCCGCAGGGCGGCTCACCTCGGGCATGAGCTGCACGCTCACGTGCCGCCGCTTGTTGCTGCGAGGTGTGTTGCGCACCAGGCCGTGAAAAAGCACCCGGAACGTCCAGTCCTGCAGGCTGTAGCCCACGAAGAGCAGCGGCCGGGCGGTCATCGCCCGCAGGATCGGGGTCGGCAGCGGATGCCGCCCGTCGCTGGCGACGGCGTCCACCATGTTGACGAGGTACGTCAGGTAGTCGGCTTCGGTCAGCACCAGCGACGCGGGCTCCGCCCAGCTCCCGTGGAGGTGGTAGACGACGGGCCGCTCCACCGTCGGCTCCGGCAGGAGGGGGGTCGCGCCGGGGTCGGCGTCCCACCAGGGGGAGACGGCGACGTGGGGATCCTTGCCCTCCGCCCGCAACGCCTCGGCCAGGAAGTCGTCGTAGTTCGTCGTGAGGAACGTCGTGAGCGGGAAGCCGGCGAGCAGCCGGTGAGGCTCGCCGGGATCGCTCACGGGAGGTCGGCCGTGCGAGCGCAGGTGGCCGCAGACCGCCTCCTTGAGGTCGACCGGATCGCGCACCACGGCCTCGCCGTACTGCATCACCCGGGCCAGGTCGCCCGAGTCGGAGAACGGATAGCCGTAGCGGAGGGCGTACTGGTTGCTGAGAGTGGTGCCGGTGGGCAGGGTGCCCGCACAGGCCCCCGCCCCGAGAAAAGGGGCGCAGTCGCCCCTGCCGAGCTGGTTGATCAAACGTTCCCAGTCGACATCGTCCATGGGCCACCCTGATCATTGGGAAACGGTCCCTTATAGGACTCTATTTCCCGTCATGCCTGCGCGAAAGTCAAGATCTTTCATATGGACGATGTGAATCCGGCAGCCGGTCCTGCGCTGTCGTCCTCAAGTATCCGCCTTAATGCGCGCTTAAGGCTGGGATTATCTATATGATCAAGGTCGGTCAAACTCAGTCCGGTGACGTCGATGAGATTGCTCTTGATGGAATCGATCTCGCCTGCGACTTCCTCGCCCATGCGGACTCCCCTGTCCGTGGCCTGTTCACGCGAGCCACTCGCAGCGCGCGCATCACTTACACCGTAATCTTTCCACGTTTGCCGAGCACTTCTAACCCAGGGTAGCCGGTTATCTTGGCATCACAAAGATAGAAAGTCCTTCATGTCTTATCCTTCGTTTGGTATGCCGCCATGAGAGTCTGACTTCTCCGTCCATGCACCCGGCCTGGCCGGGAGTCTAGGCTGAACGAGAATCGGGCGAGTGGAGGCGGTCGGGTGTCCATTTCAGAGTCTTCGGGAATTCCCGGGGTGCCGGGACGTCAGCCCCGAATCTGGGGCAAGATCCCGCAGCAGAACAGGAATTTCACCGGTCGTGAAGATCTCCTCGAAAAGCTGCACGCCGGGGTCACCTCCGAGGTCACCGCGGTGGTGCCGCACGCCCTCCACGGTTTCGGGGGGGTCGGCAAGACCCATGTCGCGATCGAGTATGCCCATCGCTTCCGCCACGAGTACGACCTGGTCTGGTGGATCCCCGCCGATCAGCCGATTCTGGTGCGCTCGTCGCTGGCCGCGCTCGCCCCGCATCTGGGCATATCGTCATCCGCCACGATGGGGGTGGAGGAGGCGTCCAGAGCCGTGCTGGACGCCCTGCGCCTCGGCGAACCGTACTCCCGGTGGCTGCTCGTCTTCGACAACGCCGAACAGCCCGAGGACATCAACGAGATCATCCCGCGGGGCCCGGGACACGTCCTGATCACCTCGCGCAACCACGCCTGGCAGGGTGTGGTCGACACCCTGCCCGTCGACGTCTTCACCCGGGCGGAGAGCATCGAGTTCCTCAGCAAACGGGTTCCGAGGTCGACCAGCCTCGACGACAGAAACCGGCTGGCCGAACAACTCGGTGACCTCCCGCTCGCACTGGAGCAGGCGGGGGCCCTGCAGACGGAGACGGGGATGTCCGTCGGGCAGTACCTCAGCCTGCTCGAAGAGCAGACCGTCCAACTGCTCGACGCCAACAAGGCGGCCGACTACCCGCTGTCCATGACCGCGGCGTGGTCACTGTCGGTGTCCCAGCTCAAGGCGAAGCTGCCCGAGGCCGTGGAGCTCCTGCGCTGCTGCGCCTTCTTCGGCCCGGATCCGATTCCCCGCGACGTCTTCGGAGTGCTTCCCGAGGATTTCGCGTCGGAGTCGCGTCTTGGCTCGCTCCTCGCCGACCCGATCCTGTTGAGCAAGGTCATCAGGGAGCTGGGCCGCTACGCTCTCGTGCGGATCGACTCGGAGAACCGGACGATCCAGGTGCACCGGCTGGTCCAGGCGCTCCTGCGTGACGAGCTGAGCGAGGAGGAGCACCTGTCCTTTCGCCGGGAGGTCCACCTCCTGCTGGCGACGGCGACACCGGGCCTGCCCGACGACAACGCCTCCTGGCCGAGGTACGGGGAGTTGCTCAGTCACGTGAGGCCCTCCCTGGTGGAGGAGAGCCGCGATCCCCGCATCCGCGGGTTCGCTCTCGACATCGTCCGCTACCTCTACTCGTCGGGCGGCTACCAGTCGGCGGTCGATCTCGTGGGAAGCCTCATCCGGACGTGGCGGGCCGACAGCGGCAGCGATGATCAGGCCGTGCTCTCCGCGCAGCGGCATCTCGGCATCGTCCTGCGGGAGTTCGGCGACTACCGGGCCTCCTTCGAGCTCAATCGCGACACCCTGGCACGCATGCGGACGACCCTCGGGCCCGACCACGAGGAGACTCTCCTGCTCGTCAACAGCCACGGCGCCGACATGAGGATGCTGGGCGACTTCGCGGCCGCGCTGGAGCACGACAGGGACTCGTTGCGCCGGCACCAGGAGGTGTTCGGCCCTGACCACCGCCGGACGCTGCGCGCGATGAACAACCTCTCCGTCGACTACATGTTGCTCGGCGACTACCGGCAGGCGTTCGAGCTGCAGAAGGTGCTCTACACCAAACAGCCCTCCTCGGCCTCGAAGTCGAGTTCGCTGTTCGTGCTGGCGTCACGGAACGGCCTGGCCCGCATCGTCAGGCTCAGGGGCGACTACTCCGAGGCGTGCGACCTCGGTGAGGACGCCTACGAGCTGGGAATGCAGGAGCTGGGGCCCGACCATCCGTGGACCCTGCGGGTGGCCAAGGACCTGTCCATCGCCAAGCGCAGGGCGGGACTCGCCGACGAGGCGTTCGAGATCGCGCAGCGGACGTACGAGCGGCAGGAGCGCATCTTCGGCCGTGACCACCACGACACGCTCGCCGCGGCCCTGTGCCTGGCCAACGCCCAGCGCACCAGGGGGCAGATCACCGAGGCACTGGAGCTGCTGCGCGACACCGCGGCTCGCTACCCCAGGAGATACGGCGACGAGCACCCCTTCACGTTCGGCTGCGACATGAACCTGGCGCTGCTCCTGCGGGTCAACGGGGAGATCGAGGACGCGAGCCGGTTCGACCGCAGATCCCTGGACGGCTTCGATCGCACGCTTGGTCGCGAACACCACTACTCGCTCACCTGCGCGATCAACCTCGCCAGCGACTTCGCCGCGAGGGGGGATGTCCCCGTTGCCAGGGAGCTGGGCCAGGAGACCCTCGTCCAGCTGCGCGAGCTTCTCGGGGCGGACCACCCCCTCACCCTGGCCTGCGCGAACAACCTGGTCATAGACCTGCGGGCGGAGGGTGCCGTGGAGGAGGCCGCGGCGCTCGAAGCCGACACCTACGAGCGCTACGAGCGGGTGCTCGGCAACGACCATCCCGACACGAAGGTGGCTCTGCGGAGCGAGCGGCTCGACTTCGACTTCGACCCGCCCGTGCTGTGACCGCCACGTTCCGGCGCGCGGGCCGTGACTCCCGCGTGCCGGACGTCACATCCTGGCCGGCCCGCTCCGGGCGCTAGCCGTTGCGTTCGAGCCAGCGCGCGCGGTGCTCGTCCGCGCGCCGCAGGCCCATGGCCCGAGCGCGGGCGGGCACGCTCTCCCGCGACCAGTCGTCGAGGCGCCGCGCCATCCCGGCCGCGAAACTCTCACCGGTAGGGGTCAGCCGCCCACCGGTGAGCAGGGTGCCGGTGACAAGGCGCGCGGCCTCACGCCACTGGAAGAACTCCGCGTGCGCGCGCAGGGCCGCCTCCCCCGACTCCAGGGTGCGCTGGCGCATCCAGTGGCCCGCCACGCCGAGGAAGGCGTACGCCCCCTGAAGGAGTCCCGGCACGGGGCGGGGGTCCTCACGCCAGGGGGCGTAGTGGCGGGAGCCGTCGTCGGGGAGGGTGAGAGGTACGAGGTCGAGCAGGGCCGAGAGCTTCGCGTGTTGTGTCTCGTGCGTCAACGTGACCGCGAGAGAGAGCGCGTCCGGTGGTGTCGACAGGGCCACGCAGCCGAAGGTCTCCCTGGAGGTCGAGCTCGACTGGCCCCCGGCGGGCGCGATCAGCGGTGTGAGGACCGTGATCGCGGTGGACACCTCCTCCGCCACGGTCCGGTGGTGCCGTACCAGCAGATCCCAGGCGGTGTGCAGCGTCGACTGCCATCGCTCGGTCTCGGCCTCGCTGAGCCGCTCGCCGATGTTGGCCGTCTCCGGCATCCTGTAGGGGTCGAGGTCGTCGATGACCAGGCGCAGCGGTATGCCGTCCGCCTCGGCGGACAGCGTGCGCAGGCCCCGCCACCCCGGCGCGTCCCGGCGGGGGTCGTCGGGGATCCGGACGATCATCCGGTCCGCGGTGACCTCCGCGCCTTCGGCGGCGCACTCGACCGTGGCCCAGGAGACGGTCGGCGACAGGATCGCCTGCCCCAGTGACGGCAGTGTCACCACTCCGTCCGCCGCGGGCACGTCGATGTCGCAGGCCGTGCGGGAGCGGATTGCCGCCGCGGCGGCCAGCGCCGAGAGCTGTCCCGGTGTCGCGCGGGTGTCGCCCGCACGGAGCATTCTGATCGTCCGGCGCGCCCAGGCGCCCACCGAAGAGTGCCGTAGCACGGCGTCGACGGCGCCGGGATGACGGCGCTGGACGGTGGCGAGCAGATCGTAGGCACGGCGGGTGGCCGACGACTCCGTGTGGCCGGTCGTGCGAGCCGTCTCCACCACCGCTCGTACGAGAAGCGTGTGCTTGCTGTACTGGGCGGCGGAGAGACGGCCGACCGCGGGGGCGCCACCACCGCCGTGGGCCAGCTCGGAGAACACCTTCGCCGGAATCCGGTGCTCGGGTAGATTCATCGCGCCCCTTCAATCTCCGCGCTTCGTTCGGAGGGCCAGATCGGCTCCGACCCTGTTCTTGATATGCCCGATGAGACGGAACAGGTCGACGCAGTAGACCGATGGATTGGCGAAACCGTGGCCTGCCCGATAGCGATGGGCGTAAAGACCGCCTCCGCACACCCTGCCAACCGGGCACGCCCGGCATTTCTCCGACAGGGCCGGCTCGCCGGCCGGACCCGCGTGACGATCTCGCGGATCGGCTCGCCGCCGTGCGGCACGATCTCGACGTTGCCGAGGTCGTGCGTATGAACGCGTTCGGCGATCCTCGCGGCCGTGGCGGTGAAGGTCTCGCGGCATGCGCTTCGGACGGTTGCGCCAGCCGGAGTCCGCCATTTCGTACATATAGCAATATCTACATGCGAGATCGCACCTGCTGTGGATCTTCAAAATGAACTGCCGAAAAGGGATGGCTCTCCGGCCGGTGGTGACAAGCCCGCCGACGTCCGGGTCCGAGGGCCAATCGCGCACGGTTGATCGGCCTCCACCTCGGCGTGGCGTTATACAAGGTACCGAAAGTCAGCTACAGGGTAGATGGAGGGCGGGGGACGTCGCGGTCGAAGAAGTCATCTCGCTGTACGACCGTTAGGTGCTACTGAAGAAAGCTTTACTGGCTTTAATCTTGACTAACGGCACAAAGTGGTGCGAGATGGGAATGGCGCAAGAGAGGCGTGCCGCATTTGTTAGAGAAGCCGGAACCCAAAATCCTGTCGGCCGAAAACGTGTTTCCGGCCACACTCGATGTGGCCGAACTACTGGCTTCCGGATGGAGGCCCTTCGCCTTCCGACAGTTCATTCTGAAGATCCACAGCAGATGTGACCTCGCCTGCCGTCACTGTTACATCTACGAGATGGCGGACCAGTCCTGGAGGGCCCAGCCGCGGCGCATGTCCGAGGCGATCGTCCAGCGAACGGCACAGCGCATCGCGGAGCACGCCCTCGCCCACGAGCTGGCGGAGGTGGAGGTCATCCTGCACGGGGGAGAGCCGCTTCTGGCCGGACCGGAACTCATCTCCCACGCCGTGCGCACCATCAGGGGAGCGGCCGCCGACGTCGGGACCCGGGTCCACGTCGGCGTGCAGACCAACGGGCTGCGCCTGGACGAGGCCTACCTGCGGCTCTTCGGTGACCTGGAGATCCGGGTGGGGGTGAGCCTGGACGGCTACGAGGCGGCCCACGACCGGCACAGGCTCTTCACGGGCGGAAAGGGAAGCCACGCCATGGTCGCCGCCTCGTTGCGGAGACTGACGGCCGGTCCCTTCCACCATCTCTTCAGCGGTCTTCTGTGCACGATCGACGTCCGCAACGATCCGCTGGCCACCTACGACGCGCTCCTGGAGTTCGACCCGCCGGCGGTCGACTTCCTCCTGCCGCACGGAAACTGGCTCACACCTCCGCCCTTTCGCGACCCGGGCTCGGCCGCCACCCCGTACGCCGACTGGCTGCTGCCGATCTTCGACCGCTGGTACGGGGCGGCGGTGGAGGAGACCGAGATCCGGTTCTTCAACGAGATCGTCCGCCTGCTCACCGGGCGTGCGTCCCGTACCGAGGCCATCGGCCTCTCCCCGGCGAGGATGGTCGTCATCGAGACGGACGGCAGCATCGAGCAGTCGGACATCCTCAAGTCCAGCTATCACGGCGCTCCCGCCACCCTGCTGCACGTCCTTCGCGACTCCTTCGACACGGTGCTCGGGCACCCGTCCATAGCGGCCCGTCAGATCGGCGAGCTCGCGCTGGCACCCGTGTGCCGGGCCTGCGACCTTCGTTCCGTCTGCGGCGGCGGACTCTACCCGCACCGCTACAGCGAGACCCACGGATTCCTCGGCCCCTCGGTCTACTGTCCCGATCTCTACCGGCTCATAGATCACATTCGCGCGCGGCTCGTACGCGACGTCGCCCGGCTGAAGGGAAACGCATGAGGTTCACCTTGCGTCCGGTGTCCGACGAGACGTTCTCCAGGCTCGCGAAGGGCGGGGGCGGGACCGAGGCCATGGCCGAGCTGCGCGTGCGGCAGTGCCTCAGGACCAGGTTCTTCATCCGCGGGCTCGTCCTTGAGGCGAAGGCGGCGGGCCATCCGCACGCCGATCTCTCGGCTCGCGCCTACGATCTCCTGGCCGAGATGGAGAGCCAGGGGAGAGAGCGGGTCGACCCGGAGCTGTGCCACCCGGCCGTGGGCGCGTGGGCGCTGCGGACGTACCGCTCGCTCAGGGCCGGTACGGGGGCGAAGGACGATCCCGGTCGGCTGGCAGCCCTGGTCGTCGCGATCGCGGTCAGAGCGCGGATCGCCTGCGAGGTCCGCCTCGCCGTCGAGGAGGACGCCGTCGTCCTGCCGGGGCTCGGCCGCCTCACCGTTCCCGCAGGTGCGCGGGGAGTGCTCGCCGTCACCGTGCGGCCGGACGCGAACGGGGCCGAGCTCGACATCGGCCGCTCGACGGTCCGTGTCGACCCCCTTCGCGACGGGGCCGGCTGGCAGATTCTGCGTCGGCTGCCGGTGGATTCCGGGCTCAGCCTCGTCGTCGACGACGTGGACCCCTACCGGTGGCCCACGGGACATGTCACCGAGTCGCGGCTGAGCGAGCCTCGGCTGAAGCACTGGGCGTCGTGCCTGCGCGACGCGTGGCGCGTCCTGACCGCCCGCCACTGGACCGTCGCCGCGGAGTTGACCTCCGGCATCACGGCGCTCACCCCCATACACGCACCGGCCTTCGGCCAGAACAGCGCCACCTCGCGCGAGACGTTCGGGACCGTCGCCCTGTCGGAGCCGCAGCACGGCCTGGGAATGGCCGCGACGTTCGCCCACGAGATCCAGCACGCGAAGCTGACGGCGCTGACCGACACGGTCGAGCTGACCCTGCCCGAGAACGGGCGGCGGCACTACGCGCCGTGGAGGAACGACCCCCGCCCCGTCAACGGGTTGTTGCAGGGAGCGTACGCCTACCTCGGGGTGGCGGGATTCTGGAGGCGCCAGCACGCTTCGGAGCGGGGAGCCCGCGCCTTCCGTGGGCAGGTCGAGTTCGCGCGCTGGAGAGAGGCGGCGTACGGCGTCACCGGCACGCTCATGGCGAGCGGGGGCCTGAACGAGCGCGGGGCGGAATTCGTGAAGGCGATGAGGGGCACGCTGGAAGCCTGGCTGGACGAGCCGGTGGACCTCGCGGTGGCGGCGCAGGCCCGTCGCGAGGCCGAACAGCACCTTGAGAGCTGGAGGCGCCGCAACTCCTGAGCCGGGGGTGGTCAGATCGGCGGGGGGTCGAAGTCGCACTCGATGCGACGGCCCTCGCTCGCGAGCAGGGCGTCTGGGTGACCGATCTCCAAAGGGCGTTCGTATCGCCGCATCGTGTCGGCGTACAGGAGATCGGCCTCCTTCTCGGCGCCCGTCGCCCGCAGGTCGAGGGCGAGGTTGCCGGCGCAGGCGAGGCTCAGGAAGTGGTTCTCGCCGAGGAGCTTGCGCAGCAGGCCGAGGGTGTCCTCGCCGAGCTCGCGGGCACTGTCGCTCTCTCCCATCGCGGCCAGGTCGCTCTGGAGGCTGATGGCGCAGCTCAGCGGGTAGTGGTGGTTGCGACCGACCTTCGCGATCAGGGCATCCCTGGCTTTCTCGTTCAGGGCGCGGGCCTTCGCGAGGTCCCCGCGCAGGCGGTGCAGGATCGCCAGGTTGCCCTCGCAGGCGTTGGTGTAGGGGTGGTCGGCTCCGTACACCTTCGGATAGCGGCTGATCGTCTTCTCCGCGATCGCGTACGCCTCGTCGAGGCTGCCCGCTGCCCGCAGGGCGTTGGAGAGGTTGATCGCGGCCGCCATGGTGTCGGGGTGAGCGTCTCCGAACAGCCGCTGGAAGCGGGTGTGCGTGTCGTGCGCGAGCTCCAGGGCCTCGGTGATCTCTCCCGCCCGCCGTTTCGCGATGGAGAGGTCCTTGGCGGCCAGCAGGGTGTAGTGGTGATCGAGGGTCAGCTCCTGGACGCCGTAGGCGTAGGCCTCCTCGCCCAGGTCGCAGGCCTCCGTGTAGTCGCCGCAGAGTCGCACGGTCCTGGCCAGGCTGTTCCACGACAGCAGCAGGGTGCCCTTGCTGATCCCCTCCGCCATGTAGCTCTGCTCCAGGTAGGTCTCCTGGTGCAGCCTGCGCGCCTCCGCGTAGTCACTGGTCAGCGCGTAGTCGAGGGCCAGGTTGTACACCACGCGCAGGGTGGAGGGGTCGGAGGGGCCCAGGCCGTTCATGTGGGTGACCCGCGACTCCTGGTCCAGTGTGCGAGCGGCGAGGAAATCGCCGCGGGCACGCAGCGAGGCCGCGTAGCCGTTGACCGTCGCGAGGGTCTCCGGATGCTCGGGACCGAGGATCTCGGTCATCTTGTCGAGGGTCGCGTGGTCGATGTCGTACGCCCTGGCGTACTGCCCGAGACCTCGCAGGATGTTGCCGAGGTGTCTGTACGCGACGAGCACGTCCAGGTGGTCCGGCCCGCTGACCTGGCTCCATCTCTCGATGAAGCTCGTGATGAACGAATGGGCCGACTGGTAGTTGCCCGACCGGTACAGGTAACGGGCCATGGACAGGGCGAACGACCTGGCCCGCGGATCCGTGCACTCCTCCAGGCCCGAGGGGGCGACGTGGGCGACCAGCTCCTCGAAACCGCGCCACTTGTCGGTGTCGTCGGGATCGTTCGGGGCGCTGCCGGCGAGCAGCACGTGGACCTCGTGCCTGACCTCCTGCTGGTCCTTCTCCGGCAGGTCGTCGCGCAGGAGCGCCTGGACCAGGCGGTGGACCTGGATGGTGCGGGTCGCCGGCTCGATCCTGGCCAGGGCGAAGCGTCTGAGCTCGCTCAGCGCCGTGGCGAGCAGGATGGGGTCGGACAGGATCGCGCTCAGGCGGGGGACGACGGCCTTGTTGCTCCTGCGGAACACGTCGCGCGGGATGGGCTCGGGCCCGAAGAAGGCACAGCAGCGCAGAACCGTGATCGCCTCGGGGAGGCGGTCCTGCAGGAGCGACACCGACACCTTCCAGGCCGCGGTCATCGACAGTGGGTATCCCGGCGCCCGGTTCGCGCCCAGCAGGCGGCTCGCCTGCTCTTCGAGCTGCTCCAGGTATTCGTCGACCGACATGCCGGTCTCGTACTGCAGCGCTCCGGCCTGCTCCAGGGCGAGGGGGAGGTCGCCGAGCTGCTCGGCCAGTCGCGAGGCGTCGTCGTCGGGAACCTCCCTGCGCAGGCGCTTCTTCAGGAACGCCACGCTCTCCTCGCGGGTGAAGACGTCGACCTGGAGGGTCTCGAAGTGGTCCTCCCACTTGGGATTGCGGGAGGTGATCAGGACATGGCCCGGCCCGCGCGGGATGAACTCCGCGACCTGCCCCGGCTCCTCGGCGTTGTCGAAGATCAGCAGCCAGCGGCGGTAGGGGTCGCCGCTCTGCAGCGTCCTGCGCACGGCCTCCGCGGCCTCCTCGACGCCGGTGGCCGAGACCGCGGGCAGGCCCAGGTGCGGGGCCATCGCGGCGAGGGCGGACGGCACCAGCACGCGCTGGTCGGCGGGGATCCACCAGACAAGGTCGTAGTGCGAGCGGTAACGGTGGGCGTACTCGATGGCCAGGTGGGTCTTGCCGACGCCGCCCCATCCCTGAAGAGCCTGGGGCTGGGGGACCACGGCGGTGACGGTGCTGATGCCCTGGCGGAGCTTGAGAAGCAGGTCGTCCCGCCCCGTGAAGTTTCTGTTGCGGGGCGGGACTTTCTCCCAGATCTCGGGCTGACGCTCCGGCACCGTGTTCGCGGCGTGTGAAAGCTCCACCACCTCTGGCCTCCGCCCTGTTCGATCCGAAGGATTCTGCCGCCATCTTAGAGCTTGATTCGAGAAGCCGGGCAGAACAGAATCAAATAAATGAACGGCGCATCTTGAATTCTGCGGGCACGGCAGATGGGTGTCACGCCCGTTTGGGGTGGCCGAAAACAGGTCGGCGGCAGGGTCGTTTAGTAGGGAGCGCAAATGCATTATGACGGTGCGGCGTCGACGGTCTCCATCGACATCACCGATCTGTCGTTCAGGGATCTTGAGAAGGTCGGGAGCGCCTCCCTCAGGAGAGTGCTGGAGGAGTTTTTCGAGCACGGTGCGGATCTGGAGCCGAGCGCGGGTTTCGACAGCTCGATATGAGCGACCGCCTTGCGATTCCGGGCAGAGTGCGACAGAAAGATAACCGTGAAGCATCCGCCCGTTTCCCGTCGGTCGGTGAGCCGGGCATCAAGGTCCTGCTCGCTGGGGGTTGACCGGGGCAATAGAGTCATTCGGCATCGGGTCCGTGGTCCAAACGGGCCTTCTGCCTGTGAGGTGGTGCCCTGCGTGCACGACATGGGGGAGGCCGAGTGGGAGCGCCTGCTCGACCAGCTGAACAGCGGAGACTGCACGCCCTTCCTGGGATCGGGGGCGTGCGTGGGCACCCTGCCGACGGGGACGGCGCTGAGCCGCGACATGGCGCGCCGATGGGACTATCCCTTCGCCGACGACCACGATCTCCCCAGGGTGACGCAGTTCGCGGTGATGAGATACGGGGATTCGGTATATGTGAAGAGGCGGATCTGCGACGAACTCGATGCCGGGGGAGCTCCCGACTTCCTCGACCCGCTGGAGCCGCACGCCCTGCTGGCGAGTTTCCCTCTTCCGGTATACCTGACGACGAACTACGACGACTTCATCCTGCGCTCGCTCGAAGCAGTAGGAAAAAGGCCGAATGTGGCAATTTGCCCATGGAACAAAGGGCTCGCCTACGCGGAGGATCTGTTCAGCAGTGAGGCGGGCTGGAACCCCAGGCCTGAGGCTCCGCTCATCTACCATCTGCACGGCAACCTGCAGGATCCGGCGTCGATCGTGCTGGCCGAGGACGACTATCTGGAGTTTCTCACCAACCTCGCGGTGGACGGCGTCGCGGGCGGCCAGCGAATGCTGCCCACCTCCATTCTCGCGGCGCTGACCAGGAGACCCCTGCTGTTCATCGGCTACAGCCTGCAGGACTGGACGTTTCGCGTGCTTTTCCACGGGCTGTTGAAAGCCGTTCCCGGGATCAACCGCCGCAGGCACGTGAGCGTCCAGCTCGCCCCCTCGCTCGCCAGCACGAAGGCGGACGTGCTGGAGGTCCAGCGCCAGCTGGCCAGATACTACGAAGACTGGCGGATCTCCATCTTCTGGGGGACGGCGGAGGAGTTCTGCCGTGAGCTGCGCCGGCGGATGGGACCGGTGCCGTGACCTCCGAGGTGACCCCCGATCGCGACCGGTCCGACGCGACCGGTCAACCGTACGTCGGCCTGCGGGCCTTCCGCCGCGAGGACGGCTCCAAGTTCTTCGGCCGCGACAGGGAGGCTCGCGAGGTCTCCGACCTGTGGCAGGCCGGGCGCCTGACCGTGCTGTACGGGCCGTCCGGCGTGGGCAAGACCTCGCTGATCCAGGCCGGGGTGCTCCCGCTGCTGGACGCGGGCAGGACCGACGTCCTGCCGATAGGACGGGTCTCGCACGGCTCGCCCTTCCCCTCCGCCGCGCTCTCACGGCACAACCCGCACGTGTTCGCGCTGCTGTCGTCGTGGTCCCCGTCGGAGACGCCCACCCGGCTGGCGGGGCTGACGATCCGCGAGTTCCTGGGCCGGCGCCCGCCCCGCCAGGATCCGTACGGAGATCCGGTGCTCACCCTGGCCGCGATCGACCAGGCCGAGGAGCTCTTCGGCGGCTTCGCCCACCGCCAGCCGTACCGGGAGTGGTTCATCGGCCAGCTCGTCGAGGCGCTGGACGACGACCCGAACCTGCGCCTTCTCGTCTCGATCCGGGAGGACCACCTCGCCGCGATCCTTCCCCACGAGCCGAAACTGGCGGGCATGGCCAGAAGCCGCTTCTCGCTGACCGCCCTCGACACGGCCGCCGCGGTCCGGGCGACCGAGGGGCCTCTCGAGGGGACGGGCCGCTCCTTCGCCCCCGGCGCGGCACGGGGTCTGGTGGACGACCTACGCATGATCAGGGTCGGCAGGGCGCTCGGCGAGGAGGTCGTCGCCGACGCCAAGGTGGTCGAGCCCGTCCAGCTGCAGGTCGTGTGCTCGGCCATGTGGCGCTCCCTGCCCGAGGAGGTGCGGGTCATCTCCTCCGACCACGTCCGCAGGTTCGCCAACGCCGACCGCTCGCTCACCGACTTCTCCGAGCGGATGATCTCCGAGGTGGCCCATGACCACTTCGGGGACGACGTCGCGGAGCTCAGGAGCTGGCTGCGCCGCTGTTTCATCACCGAGCTCGGCACCCGCGAGGTCGTCTACCAGGGGGAGACCGTCACCGCCGGCATGCCGAACGCGGTGGTCAGGGCGCTGGTCGACCGCCACATCCTGCGTGAGGACATCAAGGCCGGCACGCGGTGGTGTGAGCTCTCGCACGAGCGTCTCATCCAGCCCATCCTCCAGAACGACCATCTCGTCGTACGGGCCGAGAGCGGGTCGTTCCCCGACGACTACCTGCGCGCCGCCGAACTCTCGTTCCGCGACGGGGAGTTCGCGCTGGCCGCGAAGCAGGCGGAGGAGGCTCTGGAGCGCTGCGGCGACAACACCAGGTCGCGGGCGGAGATCGAGTCCTTCCTCGGTAACGTCGCGCACCGACGCGAGGACTTCGAGAAGGCCGTCTCCCACTACCGCACCGCCGCGGTCCTCTTCGAGTCGCTGGGGGCGACCTCGGCGGTCGGCGGCCTTCTCGCCGGGATCGGCAGGCTGCGGCTGGCCCAGGGACGCCCTTCGGCCGCGGTGCGGGAGCTGTACTCGGCGATACGCCGCGTGCCCGATGACATGCACATCCAGACCGAGCTCGCCTGGGCGCTCTGGTACGACGGCCATCCCGACGCGGCGCGCGACGTCCTCAACGACGTGCTGGGCAGGGAGGGAAATCTCGCCGAGGCGTTGCGCGCCCGCGGTGAGATCCTCGCCGGCCTCGGCCAGGCCAAGGCCGCGCTACGCGACCTCGACAGGGTCCGGCCGCTGCAGTGGCCCTCCACCAGGGCCGCCCACGCTCTCGCGCTGGCCACGCTGGGCCGTTTCCCCGAGGCGGAACGGGAGATCGGGGCTGTGCGGGCCGAGGCGGGAGATCACGGCCCGGTGCTGTTGTACGCCGCCCGTATCAAGGCACTGGCCGATGAGACGGGGGAGGCGGCCGCACTGGCCCGGCTGGCCGGCGCGGCGAGGTCGCCCGGGCTCCCCGCCCACCTGGCGGCGGAGGCGGAGCGCCTGGTCGGGCTCAGCTGAGCGGGCGGTTCAGGAGTGGGGGCAGGAATGGGGGGGCAGAGTGGGCGGGTCAGGAGTGGGCGGGTCTTTCCTCTCCGGGCATCAGCCTTTCCGCTCCGGGAATCAGGCTGCCGCGTAGAGCGGGAACGGCCGTCACGACTATCGCGACCGCGACCATGGTGACGAAAAGGATCACGGTCGCCCCGTCGCCGCCGAAGCAGGTGACGAGAAGGGCGCCGAGCGGCGCCGCCACCGAGATCGCCACGCGGCTGGTGAGCCGGGACACGCTCGCCACCCTCGCGATCTTGTCCGAGTCGAACGCGTGAGCCTCGAAGGTCCTGATGCTGATATTGCTGAGGGCCCCGCTGCACCCGGTCACCAGCGTCGCCACGGCGAAGGAAGCGGGGTGTCCACCGAAAGCGGCGATAAACAGCGCCAATGCCCACACCCACACCTGCGCGAACAGCATGTAGGACGGCGGTGTCACTCGCAGGACGACAAGGGATCCCACGACTCCCCCCAGCCCGCCCCCCGCCAGCACCACCCCGACGATCAGCGGCGACAGTTCCGCAGAGCTCGCGAGAAAGACCATGGTGAGCGCGTTGACCATCAGATTCGTGAAGGCGGTGAGCGCCATCGCGGTACGAAGAAAGGGTTGCTGGGCGACCTCACGCAGCCCGTCGCCGACTTTGACCAGCGGGCGCGCGTCTCGTCGGACGCCCTTCGCGTCCATTCGCATCAGAAGGCCGAACGAGAGAAAGAAGAGCACGGTGTTGACGGCGGACGGTATCGCCTGCCCGACTCCCAGCAGGAAACCGCCGAGAGGCCTTCCCGTCAGGACGGCGGTGTGGAAGCTCATCTCGCTTCGCGCGAGCGCGCGGCGAAGTCCGTCACGGCCGGCCAGCATCGGGATCAGCGCGTTCTCCGCCAGCGAGTGCAGGACCCACAGGGCTCCCTCGACGAGGGCGGCCACCAGCAGCTGGGGCAGTGAGGCCGAGCCGCAGAGCAGGGCGAAGAAGACGCTGGCCGCGGCGATCCCCCGGATCGCCTCCGTCCACAGCATGACCCGGCGCGGATCGAAATGGTCGATCAGAGCACCGGCCGGAATGTACAGCAGCAGGCCGGGAACGGTCGAGGCGAACCCCACCCATCCAGCGGCCATGGGAGAACCGGTGAGCGCCAGGGCGATGAGCGGATAGGAAACGCCGAGGGTCCGGAACGCGGTCATGGAAAGCGCCGAGCCGACCCATGCCAACCTGAGGTTCCTGGCGTTGCGTGCCTGAGGCGCCCTCGCCGGTCCGTCCCCCACAGCTTGCGTATTCCTGTTCTCGTTGTCAGCCGTTGGACAACAGCTGACAACTGATTTGTGAGGTGGGCCGTCAAAATCGCCAGCAGAAGCGGAGAAATGGGACTTTGTTGACATGAAAACGACCAATGGGACCCCTGGAATACGGGTCCCATTGTTAATTCCAGCCTCGGGAGGCCCAAGCATAGCGCCGATTCACATAAACGAAATCAAGCCCGCTCTCCCCGCCGGATTCCCGTGCCTCACGCCCGTCCCTTCTCCGTAGCACGGGGAAGGGAACAGGCGGAATGCCGTCAGGCGGGCAGCTGGGCGTCCAGGCGGTAGCCGTCGACGGTGACGTAGACCTGGTCGCCGGGACGGGCGTTCAGACGCATCAGGACGGGCTGCAGCGAGTCGAAGACAGGGTGGTCCCGCCAGACCAGGACCACCGCGTTGTCGCCGGGGCCGGTGACCGACAGCAACGTGCCGGGACGCATGCCCAGCCGGGTGGCGTATCCCTCGGGCACGGCCACCGGGCCGCCCCGCAGGTGGTCGCTGGTCACCTCGATGCGCTGCCAGCGGCCCGGGTCGGACGACGGGCTCGCGGGCGAGTGAAGCGGGGCCCGCTGGCTGGTGATCAGGTGCGGCCTGGAGTTTCCGCCCGCCAGGGCCGACAGCGTGGCCAGGGCCGCGCGAGGGTCGATGGCGCCGGTGTTCACCTGCGGGATCGGCTGTCCGCCGCGGTGATGATGGCCGTTGGCCCCCGGGGTGCGGCGCGGCAGCTGCCTGACCTCCTCGGAGGCACCCTCCTGCGGGGCCGCCTCCTGCGCGGTGCTCGCGGCGGCGAGGGCGTCCAGCCAGGGCTGGGCCGAGTGGGCACGGATGCCGAGCTGGTGCTCCATGAGCCTGAGCGAGTCGCTGTCGATCGGCTTGTTCGACAGGAGCTGGCGGGTCCGCTCGCGCAGGCCGCCCAGGTCGCCCACGACGAGCCAGTCGTCCTGGAGCCGCCGGTCCGGCATGAGCGTGACGAGCACCCTCCACAGCGGGGTCCGCAGGGTCGGGACCTCGATCGGATGCGCGGGGTCGGCACCGATGAGCTGGTCCTTGGTGGCGGCGGCGCCGAGCCACTCGGTCAGCCCGAACATGTGCCCGGTGAGCGGGGCGGACTCCGGGGAGCGCAGCCAGAGCAGAATGCGTTCCTCGGCGGCACGCTGGGCCGTCGAGAGCGCGTCGCGGTCGGCGTTCAGCTTGTGCGCGAGCGCGCGCAGGCTGATCGGGTCGACCGCGAAGAGCCGTTCCACGGCGACCGCGCGCTCCAGCGGGCTCCAGTCGCGGAACATGTTGTCGACCAGGCGCACCAGCGGGTAGTCGTTGAGGTTGACCGGGGGCGCGGGGGCTGCAGGTTCGGGGGCCGCCGGTTCTGTGGCCGCGGGCTCGGAAATCGGCGCCTGCGGCGCCGACGGCTGGGCGGGGATCTGCGGCGCGGGTGTCTGCGCCGGGTCCTGGTCGCGCTCCTGGAGCGGGACCTGGGCGTGGACGGCGGCCGGCGCGGCCTGCTCGACGAGGCCGGGGATGTGGCTGAGCACCTCGCGGAAGACGGCGGTGACCACGATCTCGGGGGAGGGCGTCGCGGGCGCGCTCAGGTCTCCCGCGGTCAGGCGGCGCAGGCGGCTCCAGCCGCCCAGGCCGGCGATGGCCGAGCGCGCGGGCTCCGGCCAGTCGGGCAGGGTGGGATCGACCGTGTGCACGTGCAGCGCGGGCAGCACGTCGCTCAACGGCAGATGGTCCCAGCGTGACAGCGAGAGCCGGGCCAGCCTGTCGCAAACCCAGTCGAGCCCTGCGGCGCCGAGGGCCTTTGGCAGGGTGACCGACGACCACCAGCCGGCGGGCAGCCGGGGGTCGGCGAGGGCTTCGGCGACCTGCTGGGGACGGCTCCAGCGCAGGGCCGGGACCAGATCACTCAGGCAGATCGATGACTCGGCATCCATCGGCGGACCGTAACCTCCCCAAAGTGACGCGTGTGGCTAATGGTGCAGCTTACGCCGCAAGCTATCAATTGGCATTAAGAGGGTAAAGCTCCCTGGTACCCAAATCAGACGGAAGGACACGTGGACGGCCACCCAGAACCGTCACGGCCTCCGCCCCGGCACGGCGTCCCGCGTCCAGCGCGACCTCGTCGGTGGCCCCGCTCAGCAGGGCCGTCAGCAGCCCGGCGGCGAACGCGTCCCCCGCTCCAATGGAGTCAATCACCTCGGTGGTGAGCGCGGGAACCCGGGCGGCCAACTTTCCTTCCCTGGCCATCAGCGCGCCGCGGGATCCCAGCTTCACCGCCGCGGCACCGTAGCGCAGGCTCAGGCTCTCGGCCGCCCCCTCGGCGGTCGCCTCGCCGGTGAGCAGCAGCGCCTCGTCCAGATTGGGGATGACCAGCTGGGCGGGGAGGGTCTCCCGGACGAACCGCTCGACGCCGAACGAGCGCAGGAAACCGGTCGAGGCCGGGTCCACGCTGATCGAGACCCCGCGCAGGGACGCCTCGGCCATCGCCAGCCGGGAAAGCTGGAGCCCAGGCTCGGCGAACAGTGTGTATCCGGACAGGTGGAGATGACCCACACCGTCGAGCAGGGTCTCGTCCCAGTCGCCCGTGCCGATGTGCCCGCCCGCGCCCCGATTGGTGAGCATGGAACGCTCCCCGGTCACGTCCACCATGGCGATCACCACCGCGGTGGGCCGGTCGGGGTCGACCCGCAGGTGTGGCCGCACCCCGAACCTCCGCAGCTCGGCGGCGTGCCAGTCGGCGGTGTCGAAGCCGGCCCGGGTCAGGATCCGCGCGTCGGCGCCCAGCCAGGCGGCCCAGGAGGCCGTGTTGGCGCCGGAGCCGCCGGGGCGCAGCACGATGTCGGCGGCGGTGTCCGTCCCGACGGCCAGACCGCTCCTGGCGGACCCGCCGTGAAGCGCGACGACGTCGGTCACCACGTCGCCGATGATCAGCAGCCCCGTTCCGGCCACGGTGCCCTCAGTCTCCCCGGCTCCAGGAGGCCGCGATCTGCCCGGCGACACGGGCGTTGCCCCGTACCGCGGCCAGGTTCGCCTCCAGCGAGGCGCCGTCGGTGCCGCGCACCAGGTAGCCCAGGAGGAACGGGGTGATGGCCTGACCGGTGATCCGCCGCTGCTCCGCCTCGGCGAGGGCGCCGGCGAGGATCCGGTCGTGCAGCTCGGGGTCGAGCTGCTCGGACAGCGGCACCGGGTTGGCGACGATGAGCGCGGTCTCCGGGCCGCCGAGCGCGTCCTGGGCCCGCATGATGCCCGCCGCCTCGTCAGGGGTCTCGATGCGCCAGTCGATCGGCTCGCCGGAGGAGTGCAGGTAGAAGCCGGGGAACTCGTCGGTGCGGAACCCCGCGATCGTGACGCCGCGCGTCTCCAGCCGCTGCAGGGTGGCCGGAACGTCCAGGATCGACTTCACGCCCGCGCAGACCACGGTGATGCGGGTCCGGCTCAGCATGTCGAGGTCGGCCGACTCGTCCTGGCTCTCGGTCCATCCGCGGTGCACGCCGCCGAGGCCGCCGGTGGCGAAGATCCGGATGCCCGCCCTGGCGGCGAGGAACGAGGTGGCGGAGACCGTCGTCGCCCCGCTCGCCCCGAGCGCGGCGGCGGTGGGCAGGTCGCGAAAGCCCAGCTTGCGAAGCCCGGGCTCACCGGCGACGCGCTCCAGCTCGCTCTTGTCGAGGCCGATGCGGGCCACGCCGTCCAGCACCGCGATCGTCGCGGGCACCGCCCCGGTCTCCCGGACGATCCGCTCCAGCTCCACCGCGACCTCGAGGTTGCGGGGCTGTGGCAGGCCGTGAGAGATGATCGTGGACTCCAGCGCCACGATCGGGGCACCCCGCTCCAGCGCTTCGGCCACCTCGTCCGAGGGGCGGAGCACATTGGAGAGGGACTGTCGGGTGGTACGCATGAGCTGGTTCTGTCTCCTTGTCCGAGGTCGTAATCATTGCTTGCTTTTGGAACGGTGTAAACGACACCGTCTTCCCCAAAAAGAGCACGTTACGACGGTTGCGAGGAGACGTCCACTTAAAGATCAGCCAATGACCAGCACCCCGAACAGTGAGATCCCGCCGATGATGGCCGTGGCGATCCCGCCCAAGAGCAGCGATCGCCCGCCCCGCGCGAGCTTTCTCAGATCCACACCGGTCCCCAGGGCGAAGAGCGCGGCGGCGAGCAGCACCGCCGTGAGGCCGGGAATCACCTGGACGATCTCGGGCGGCACCGCGCCCATGCTCCGCGCCGCCACGGCCGCGACGAACCCGGCGACGAACAGCGGCACCACCGGCGGGCGCCGCACTGTGTCCCCGGTGTCCCCGGTGTCCCCGGTGTCCCCGGTGTCCCCGGTGTCCTTGACGTCCCGAACGCTCCCAGCACTCCGGGTGCTCCCGGCGTTCCGGGCGCTTTCGCTCCTGGAGCGGTCCGTCGCGGCACGGCGCAGGGAGACGGAGGTCAGCCCGACGATCGGGGCGAGCAGGACGACCCGGGCCAGTTTGACGGCGATCGCGCTCACCAGGACACCCGCTCCGGCCGCCGCGCCGATGGCCGCCACCTGCGCGACCTCGTGCACCGAGGCCCCCGCCCACAGTCCCAGCTGCTGCGGCGTCAGTCCCAACGCCCCCGCGAGCAGGGGAAGCATGACGATCGAGGCACTGCCGTACAGGACGACCACGCCGACCGCGGCCGCCACGTCGTCGTCGTCACTGTCGGCGACCTCGTGCATCGCGGCCACCGCCGCCGCCCCGCAGACGGACACGCCGGTCGCGATCAGCAGGGACCTGCGCGGACCCACCCCGAGGCGACCTCCGATCCGCCGTGTCGCGATGAACGTGACGCCCGTCGCCGCGGCGACCACCGCGAGCGCCTGCCAGCCGAGCGCCAGTAGTTCCGGCAACGCGATCTGCAGGCCGAGCAGCACGATCGCCAGGCGGAGCACCCGGCGGGAGGTGAACCCGAGCCCGGGGACGAGCGACCGGTGCAGGCCGCCGAGGTTGGTGAGCGCGACCCCGAGGAACACCGCGATCACGCCGGCGCTCACCCCCGGAACGACCCTGGTCGCGGCCGTCGCCAGGACCACCGCGACGGTCACGGCCCCGAGCCCCGGCGCGAGCCTCCCGAGAGTTCCGGACCACGCGCCCGGTGCCGACGTCGGTGCCGCAGCCGAGCTCGCTGCCGGGCGTACGGACATCGTCGGGGACCGCGTGGCGGAGCCGGGAGGAGGGGGGGAGTGGGAGACGGGCATGCCCCGAGTGTCGGTGTGACGCCGGGAGGCCGGTAGCCGTCACCTCTGTGGCAGGTCATAGCCTGGCGCTATGAGTGAGCTGCCCGACCTCGAATCCCTGCGCCTGCTCGTCGACGTGGAACGCCTGGGCAGTCTCGGCCAGGCCGCCCGGGCCGCGGGCATCGCGCAGCCGTCGGTGAGCAAGCGCATCTCCCTGCTGGAACGCCGTCTCGGGCTGCCCCTGCTGGAGCGCACCCCGCGCGGATCCACCCTCACCCCGCAGGGCGTGATGGTCTCGGCCTGGGCCGCGCAGGTGCTGGCCGCGGCGGAGGAGCTCATGCGGGGGGCGGAGGCGGTACGGCACGGCCGGGCCGCGCACCTGCACATCGCCGCCAGCATGACGGTGGCCGAATACCTGCTGCCTCGATGGCTGGGCGAGCTCCAGGATCGCGAGCCCCAGGTCCAGGTCGGCCTGGACGTGCAGAACTCGGCCGAGGTGGCGAGGCTGATCGGAGGGGAGATCGAACTCGGGTTCGTGGAGGGGCCCTCGGTCCCGGCAGGGCTGGTGTCGCGGGTGGTGGCCACCGACAGGCTCGTGGTGGTGGTCGCGCCGGGGCATCCGTGGGCGCGTCGCCGCACCCCGCTGCTCGCCGCAGAGCTGGCCGCCACCCCGCTCGTCGTCCGCGAGCGGGGGTCGGGCACCCGCGAGACGCTGGACCTCGCGCTCACCGGCCACACGGCCGCCCCCCCGAGACTGGAGCTCGGTTCCAACGCCGCGGTCAAGGGCGCCGCCCGCGAGGGCGCCGCCCCGGCCGTGCTCAGCGGCTACGCGGTGGAGGCCGAGCTGGCCACCGGCCGCCTGGTCGAGGTGCCCACGAAGGACATCGACCTCACGCGCCGCCTGCGGGCGGTGTGGCGCCACGGGCGCGTCCTCACCGGCCCCGCCGCCACCCTCCTCGACATCACCCTCTCCGCCGCCCGCGAGCGGCGATGACTCCGGACCTGTTCCCTCACCTGTTCACCCACCTCACCTACTCACCGATTGGGAAGTCTCGTGCTCCGCTCTCGCTACGAAGCCGTGATCGTCGGAGGCGGCCACAACGGCCTGGTCGCCGCCACCTACCTCGCCCGCGCCGGACGACGCGTCCTCGTCCTGGAACGCCTCGGTCACGTCGGCGGCCTCGCCGTCTCGGCGAAGGCGTTCCCCGGGGTCGACGCGAGGCTCTCGCGCTACTCCTACCTGGTCAGCCTGCTGCCCTCGAAGATCGTCACCGACCTGGGGCTCAAGATCGCGTTGCGCCGCCGCAGGTACGCCTCGTACACGCCGGTGGGCGACACCGGGCTGCTCGTCGACAACGGCGACGCCGCGCGGACGGCCGCCTCCTTCGCCCGGGTCACCGGAGGCACCGGTGAGCTGGAGGCGTGGCGTCGCTTCTACGGGATGACCGCCGAGGTGGCCCAACGGATCGCGCCGACGCTGCTGGAACCCCTCGCCGACCGCGCGGCGACGCGGAACCTCGTCGGTGAGGAGGCCTGGCGCGACCTGTTCGAACGCCCGATCGGCGAGGTGGTGGACGAGCGGTTCGCCGACGACACCGTACGCGGCGTGGTCCTCACCGACGCCCTCATCGGCACCTTCGCCGACCCCGCGGGCCCGGACCTGCTCGCCAACCGCTGCCTCCTCTACCACGTGATCGGCGACGGTACCGGTGACTGGAACGTCCCCGTCGGCGGCATGGGCGCGGTCTCCGGCGCGCTCGCCGACGCCGCCCGCGCCGCGGGGGCGGAGATCCTGACCGGCGCCGAGGTCCTCGCGGTCGACCCCTCCGGTGAGGTCTCCTTCCGCGACGCCCTCGGGGAGCACACGGTGACGGGCGAGCGGATCCTGGCCAACGTGCCGCCCGCCGTGCTCGCCCGGCTGCTCGGAGACGCCGAGCCCTCCACCCCCGAGGGGGCACAGCTCAAGGTCAACATGGTGCTCTCGCGGCTGCCGCGCCTGAGGGACACCGGTGTGGACCCCGCGGCGGCGTTCAGCGGCACGTTCCACATCAACGAGGGCCGCGACCGGCTCGCCCGCGCGTACCAGGAGGCGTCGGCGGGGCGGATCCCCTCGCTGCCCCCGGCCGAGGTCTACTGTCACTCGCTGACCGACTCCTCCATCCTCGGCCCGGAGCTGCGCCGGACCGGAGCCCACACGATGACGTTGTTCGGCCTGCACATGCCGGCCAGGTTGTTCCGGGAGGACCCGGCGGGGGCGCGCGAGGCGGCGCTGCGCGCCACGCTCGCCTCGATGAACGAGGTGCTCGCCGAACCCGTCGAGGACTGCCTGCTGCGCGCCCCCGACGGCAGCCCCTGCCTGGAGGCCAAGACCCCGGTCGACCTGGAGAACGAGGCGGGCCTGCCCGGCGGTCACATCTTCCACCGCGACCTGTCCTGGCCGTACGGGGAGCCGGGGCGCTGGGGCGTGGAGACCGCCTTCGAGCGCGTCCTGCTCTGCGGCGCGGGCGCCAGGCGCGGCGGCGGCGTCAGCGGCATCCCCGGCCACAACGCCGCGATGGCACTGCTCACCTGAGGCGTTCATCTCGCTCTCATGGTGTGCGTCTACCGTGGAGGTCATGGCTGAGGGTGAGGCGGCGCGGGTGCTGGTCGTGGACGACGAGCCCGCGCTCAGGGAGGCACTGCAGAGCAGCCTGGAGTTCGAGGGCTACCGGGTCGGCGTCGCCCCGGACGGCCAGGCGGCGCTGGAGGCGATCGACCAGGAGCCGTACGAACTGGTCCTGCTCGACGTCATGATGCCCCGGATGGACGGGCTGACCGCCTGCCGCAGGCTCAGGGCGGCGGGCAACCACCTGCCGGTGCTCATGCTCACCGCCCGCGACGCCGTGGGCGACCGGGTGTCCGGCCTGGACGCGGGGGCCGACGACTACCTGGTCAAGCCGTTCGAGCTGGACGAGCTGCTGGCCCGCGTCCGGGCGCTGCTGCGGCGCGGCGCCCTGAGCGCCCCCGCGGCACAGGACGACGCGGTGCTCGCCTTCGGCGACCTGCGGATGGACACCGCGGGTCGCGAGGTCACCCGCGCGGGCGAGCCGCTGGAGCTGACCCGCACCGAGTACCTGCTGCTGGAACTGTTCATGATCCACCCCCGCCAGGTGCTCACCCGGGAGCAGATCCTCGGCGAGGTGTGGGGCTTCGACTTCGAGCCGTCCTCCAACTCCCTCGACGTCTACGTCATGTACCTGCGCCGCAAGACCGAGATCGGCGGGCGCCCCCGGCTGATCCACACCGTTCGGGGCGTCGGATACGTGCTGCGGACCTCCGCGTGAACGGGCGCCGCTCCCTGCGCTCCCGGCTCACCCTGCTGGTGGCGGCGGCCGTGGCGCTCGCGATCGCGGTGTGCGCGGTGCTGTGCTGGTTCGTGGTGAAGGCCGAGCTGCTGCGGCAGGTGGAGCGCTCGCTGGAGGGACGGCCGCAGGGCATCGAGTGGATCGGTCCGTACTGCCACGAAGGGCCACGAGGGGTGGGGGTTCCCGGAGGCCCGGACCACCCGAGAGAGGTCCCCGATGGCCCCGACCACCCGAGAGAGGGCCCCGGTCGCAGGCCGCTGCCCCGGCTCACGCCCATCCAGCTGGTCTACGCCGACGGGGAGAGGTGCGTGGCCGGCTCCACCCCCGTCAAGGTCACCCCGGCGGACCTGGCCCTGACACACGGCCCCCCGGGCCGGCAGGTGTTCAGGAACGGCGTCACCGACGACGGCGAGGAGGTCCGGGTGCTGACGAGGAACGTCCGCCCCGGTGTCGCGGTCATGGAGTCCCGATCTTTGGAGGAGGTCCGCACCACCCTCGCCACGCTCGCCTGGATTCTCGCCGGAGTCACCGCGCTCGGTGTGCTCGGCGCAGCCTCCGCCGGGTTGCTCGTCTCCCGTACGGCGCTGCGCCCCGTCGGCCGGCTCACCGAGGCCGTCGAGTACGTCGCCAGGACCGAGGACCTCGACACCAGGATCCCGGTCGAGGGCAACGACGAGATCGCCAGGCTCGGGGTCTCCTTCAACGCGATGACCACCGCGCTGGCCGGGTCCCGCGAGCGCCAGCGGCGGCTGATCGCCGACGCGGGCCACGAGCTGCGCACCCCGCTCACCAGCCTGCGCACCAACATCGACCTGCTGCTGCGCAGCGAGAACGCCGGGCGCCCTCTCGACGCCGCTCCCAAGCGCAGGCTGCTGACCAACCTCAAGGCCCAGTTCGAGGAGATGTCCACGCTCGTCGGGGATCTGCTCCAGCTCTCACGCGTCGAGGACGAACACGAACCGCACGTCGAGGTCGCCTTCCACGACGCCGTCGAGGCGGCCGTACGCAGGGCGCGGCTGCGCGCCCCCGACACCTCGATCGAGGTGGAACTGAGCCCCTGGTACCTGCAGGGCGACCAGGCGGCCCTGGAACGGGCCGTGGTGAACCTGCTGGACAACGCGGTGAAGTTCTCCGGCGACCGGGCCGAACCCGTGGAGGTGCGGCTCGGCGACGGCGAGCTGACCGTGCGGGATCACGGCCCCGGCATCGCGGAGGAGGAGCTGCCGTACGTGTTCGACCGGTTCTGGCGGTCCTCCTCGGCCCGCAGCATGCCCGGTTCGGGACTCGGGCTGGCCATCGTGGCCAAGGCCGTGCGCGACGCCGGGGGAGAGGTGAACCTGGAGAACGCCGCCGGAGGCGGCATCCTCGCCCGCGTCCGACTGCCCGGCTCTCCCACCCGCTCTCCCGCACCTCCGGGAGTGTGAGCGGTCGTCGCCGTATTCGGTCACCGTCTTCTTCGCCCGTACGGTGACCGAATACAGCCGATGAGACAGGCGTGGAGGTATTGACTGATCTGCTGATCAGGAGTAGTGAGCGGCGGTCCGAGCTGCTGTAGTCTTGCGCCGTGCATAGCGGAGGAGGGGCGCGCAGCAGCCGCGCCGACCAGGCCGACCAGCGTCGAGCGGAGCTCCTTGAAGCCGCCAGGCGGGTCGTGCTGGAGCGCGGGCTGGCCAGCACCCGCGTCGCCGACATCGCCAAGGCGACGAACGTGAGCGGTGGGCTGATCCACTACCACTTCGCCACCAAGGACGATCTCATCACCGAGATGCTCCGCAGCACCAGCGACTCCGAGGTCCAGCGGCTGAAGGAGATCGTCGCGGGTCCCGGCACCGCACTCCATCGCCTGGATCGCGTCCTGCGCTTCTACATCCCCGCCTCCCGCTCCGACCAGAGCTGGATCCTCTGGGTCGACGCCTGGGCCGTCGGGGTGCGCGAGGAGCACGTCCGCGCGATCTTGCTGGAGCTTGAGGGCGCCTGGATCGAGATCCTCGGCCAGGTGATCTCCGACGGCGTCACCTCGGGTGAGTTCACCTGCGACGACCCCCTGGGCTCGGCCGAGCGGATCGACGGCATGCTCGACGGCCTCGTGGTCCGATACACCCTGCACGCCGGCAACATGTCGCGGAGCCGGATGCTGCACCACGCCCGGGTCGCCGCCGCCCGCGAGGTCGGCCTCGACCTCGCCGACTTCCCCGACGTGCCGGCCGAGAGCTGACTTTCGCGGCGAGGGGCGATGCCGTCGTGACAGGGAACCGGCCCGGTGCCGGGGCGCTCAGACCCGGGGAGTGGGCATGGCGGCGAGGAGGAAGGCGAGCCGGGCCGCGGCGTCGTCGATGTCGTCGCTGGTGCCGAGCCGATATCCCCACGAGGTGATGAAGCCGCCGTCCTGGGCGCAGGTCACGGTCTCCGCCAGGGTGTTGCTGAAACGGTTGCGGACGTAGACGTACGCGGGGTCGCCGAACGAGATCCGCTGCACGGAAAGGTCGGCGTGCAGCCGTATGGCGGCAATGAATCTCTCAAGACAAGACAGCGTGTCCAGCATCGTGAGTCACCTCCGTCTGGACAGAGAATTGCACGATCTTGGGATGCTAATCAAGCAATTGCAGTGTTTAGTCCTCTAATTGTCCTGATAAATCGCTGAGTACTCGGACGATTACCGATCTGGCGCCCTGGCCGAAGGCCGCGACCTCGCGGAGTTCCTCGAAAGTCCGCGCGTAGAAGGCGACGTCCTCCGGGTCACGCAGAAGCAGATCCTTCGTCCTGGTCGGCACCGTCACATGGTCCTCGTCGTACACCCAGAAACCGTTGAGCGGCGCCGAGGGCAGGGGGGTCTCGAAGGGGATCACGCCGAACTCCACGTTCGGCAGTGCGGTCACCGCGAGTAATCGGTCCAGCTGGCCGCGCATCACGTTCAGCGGGGCCAGCCGGTAGCGCAGCGCCGCCTCCGGGACGACGAACCTGAAGTGCTTGCTCTGGTCGTAGAGGACGTCCTGACGCTGCATGCGCACCCGGATGGCCGCGTCGATCTCGTCGGGCTCCCGGTAGAGGTGCTTGATCCGAGTGAAGACGCTCCGGGCGTACTCGGTGGTCTGCAGCAGCCCGATGATCACGCCGGGCTCGAAGGCCCGTAGCAGGGTCGTCCGCGCCTCCACGTCGCGGATGTCCTCCTGGAGCGTGACCAGCGCGCCGCGGTGCCGTTGCCGCCAGGAGTCCTGACGGTCCAGCAGGCCCGCGGCCTGCTCCAACAGCACCTCGACGACCTCGGGGGAGGCGTCCACCGCCCGCGCCCACCGGGTGACGTCGTCCTCGGTGACGGTCTGGCGGGCGTTCTCGATCCTGGAGACCTTGGACGCCTGCCACCTCAGCCGCTCGGCCAGGTCCTTGCCCGACAGGTGGGCGGTCTCTCGCAGGTGCCGCAGTCGCATGCCGAGCTCGGTCCTGGCCTGCTGGAACCCACTCACCCGATCTCCTCGGCCGTTCCTGCGGGCCGTGTGCCGAGGCTGTGGTCCGTCCGTTGTTCCCGCGTGCTCACGCCGCCTCCCCCATGGTGCTGCACGACGCTAGCCCCGAGCATGTGGATCAAACCATAGAGCACTCCTAATCGTGACCAATATTTACAGAAAGTACTCGGCGGGCGATGTCCACGAGAAGCTCACGTGGTACCTCGACGGCGGTTTCGCCGTCCAGGACGTGGCGCAGGTCGGCCGTCGCCTCGGCGTCGGTCACCCGGAGACCCTGCACCACGATGGTCCCGCGATCGGTCTCGTAGAGGGAGGGACAGGCCCCCGCCTCAGAGGTGGAGCCAAGAAACCGGAGGCGCATGTTTGAGTCCTTCCTGAATCACACTCGTGGAGCAATTGCGTGCAATCCTAGATTTCGGAAGGTTGCATGAAGGTTTCAATGCCAGACAGCGCGTATTCCGCCTATTTCACCGCACGGCAGCTGAACATCTCCCCGTATGTGACATGAATCTGCGGACGCGGGCGAACCGGTTCAACGGGGTGGCGTGGAGCACGACCCCTGCTGCCGGACCCCTGCCCGCGCGGGCGCCCTCGGGACGAGCCGAGCCTGCGGCAGGCCGTCACCGCGTACTCCCGGCCGGCGTGATGAGAAGGTCGTCGTGGCGGGGCGAGCGGATCAGAGAAGGCGCCGGGGGATGTCGGCGAGCCCGGCGCGGAGCTCTTCCCCGAGGGCCTTGGCCTGGGCGTCGAGACGGGGACTCGCGGCCACACCCCGGCCGAGCAGGCCGTGCACGACGAAGTTGAGGGCGAGCAGGTTGGGCAGCTCGAAGCGCTCGACCCGCAGGCCGGCGGTGAACGGCAGGAGCTCCGCCAGGCGGTCGACCGTGAGGTGGGCCTCCAGCCACTCGAACCGCTCCGGCGTGGCGACCCAGACCCCCAGGTTGGCGTTGCCGCCCTTGTCGCCCGAGCGGGCGCCCACGATCGTTCCCAGCGCGACCCGGGCGGTCTCACCGTCGCCGGATTCGGTGTCGCCGCGCTCGCCGTGCCGTCCGAGGTCGGCATCGTCCACCGAGCCCGCCGCCTCACCTCCACCGCCGCTCGCGGCCGGCGAGGCCGTGACCTCCGAGGATCCGGGCACGTCGGGCTTCTCGTCCGTGCCGGGTACGTACGTCCCGGACGCCTCGCCCGCGCCTGACGCGGCGTGTGTGCCGGACGCGTCGTCCGTACCGGGTACGGCGGGAAGCTCGCGGCCGTCGAGCCAGACGCGGGCCCGCACCGTCTCCGCCGGGACGAGCGTGGGCCAGTAGACCCCGTACGGCGAGGCGTCACCGGGAGGGGTGAGGCCGTAGAAGCCCGGATAGCTCGCCAGGCCGGTCTCGACCACCGCCGAGGAGAAGGCGCGTCCAGCCTTCCGCCGGTCGGCGTCCATCACGGTGACGCGCAGCAGGGCGGTCCCGGCGAGCGGGGTGAGCTCCACGTGGACCTCGTCGAACGACTCCCTCGGCACCCGCGACCAGATGGCCTCCTCGGCCAGCCGGGCCTTGGCCTCGATGTCCAGGCCGGTCAGTACGAGGGTCATGGTGTTGCGGTAGCCCGCCAGGTAGTTGACGGCGACCTTGAGCGTGTCGGAAGGCGCCTCGCCGCGCACCCCGAAGACGCGGACCCGGTCGGGGCCCTCCTGCTCCAGCCGGATCGTGTCGAAGCGCGCGACCACGTCGGGACCGAGGTAGCGGGGTGAGGCGATCTCGTACAGCAGCTGCGCGGTGACCGTGCCCACCGAGACCAGCCCGCCGGTCCCCGGGTGCTTGGTGACCACGCTGGAGCCGTCGGCCTCCAGCTCCACCAGCGGGAACCCGCAGTGCGCCAGGTCGGGCACCTCGCCGAAGAACGCGTAGTTGCCGCCGGTCGCCTGGCAGCCGCACTCGATGACGTGCCCGGCGACCACCGAACCGGCGAGCGCGTCGAAGTCGTCCGGCCCCCACCCGTACCGCCAGATCCCCGGCCCGGTGACCAGGGCGGCGTCCGTGACGCGGCCGGTCACCACCACGTCCGCCCCGGCCGACAGGGCGGCGGCGATCGGGCGGCCCCCCAGGTAGGCGTTGGCGGTCAGGGCGGGGGCGGGCAGCGGCTCACCGGTGTCGGCGTTGGGTGCGCCGCCCAGGTCGCGGCCGGTCAGGTCGTCACCGGTGACGTGGGCGACCCGCACCGGCAGCCCGAGACGTCCGGCCAGCTCGCGCACGGCCTCGGCGCACCCGGCCGGGTCCAGACCGCCCGCGTTGGAGACGATTTTGACGCCCCGTTCCAGACACGTCCCGAGCACCTCCTCCAGCTGCCGCAGGAAGGTCGGCGCGTAGCCGGGACGGCCCTTCGACCGGTTCCCCGCGAGGATCAGCATGGTCAGCTCGGCGAGCCAGTCGCCGGTGAGCACGTCGATCGGACCGCCCTCCACCATCTCCCTGGCGGCGGAAAGCCGGTCACCGTAGAAGCCGGAGCAGTTGGCGACGCGCAACATCAGCTCTCCTCGGGTCCGGACGTCTCGGGCACCTCGCGCGCCGCGAAGTTCGGCCGGTGCGGTGAGGCTCCGGCGTGTGTCATCGCGCGCCTCTCCCTCCCCGTCCGCCATGGGGAGGGCGGCATCAGCTCTCCCTCCCCGTCCGCCGTAGGGAGGGCGGCATCAGTTCGCCTCCGGCGCGGGAATCCACGACGCGGGCCGTTTCTCCATGAAGGCGGCGATCCCCTCCTGACCCTCGGCGGAGGTGAAACGCCTCGCGGACAACTCGGCCATCTGGCGCATGCCCTCCTCGACGCTCAGCTCGGGCACGGTCCGCACCAGCTGCTTGGTGAGGGCGAGCGCCTCGGGGCCGCCGCGCAGCAGCATGCCGGTGTAGTGGGCGACCGTCGCGTCCAGCTCCTCCTCGGGCACGGCGCGGGTGAGCAGCCCGATCCGCGCGGCGCGGGCGGCGTCGAACGTCTCGCCGGTGAGCAGGTACTCGGCGGCGGCGCGCGGGTCGAGCCGCCGCAGCACGGTCACCGAGATCATCGCGGGCACCACGCCGAGCCGCACCTCGCTGAACGCGAACGACGCCGAGTCGGGGGCGATCGCGAAGTCGCAGGCCGCCACCAGGCCGAGCCCTCCGGCCCGAGCCGTACCGTTCAGTCTGCAGACGACCGGCTTCGGGCTCTCCCAGATCAGGCTCATGATCTCCGGGAACGACGCGGTCACCGGCGCCTCGTGCGCGTCGCCCGGCGCGACCCGCTGCTCCTTCAGGTCGGCGCCCGCGCAGAACACGGGCCCGGTCCCGGTGAGCACGATCACCCGGACACTCTCCTCGGCGAGCGCCCAGTTGAGCCGGTCCTCCAGGTCGCCGAGCAGCCGCACCGACAACGCGTTGCGGTTGCGGGGGGAGTCGAGGGTGATCGTCGCCACCCCGCCGGACACCTCTTTGTGCACCAGGCGTTCCACCGGCCAGCCGCCGTCGGTCCTCATTTCGGTCCTTTCATCCAAGACCCTCTTCCGTTCCCCGGGGCTCCACGGAGCCCGTCGGGGACCTGGAAGGTCACGTCCGCTCCTCGATGACGGCCAGCACGGCCCCCGCCTCGACCTGGCGGCCGGGCGCCACGTTCACCGCCGCCACCGTACCCGGCGCGGGCGCGGCGATCCGATGCTCCATCTTCATCGCCTCGAGCACCACGACCACCCGCCCCGCCCCGACGGCCTCGCCGACCTCGACATCGACCCGCAGCACCGTACCCGGCATGGGCGCCACCAGGGAGCCGGGCAGCACGCGTTCCACCGGTTCCGGCAGGCGGGTCAGCGGGGTGAGCCGTACGGAACCGAGGGGGGAGTCCACGTGCGTCACGTCGTCGTAGCGGGCGACGGCGAACCGGTGCCGCACGCCCGAGGTCTCCAGCACCACGAGCGAGGGCGTCGCGCCGATCAGGACCGTATCGGGAAACCCCTCGGCTCGCAGGCCGTCCCTGGTGATCCGATACGAGATCTCCGCCTCCGCGAAGGCGGTGCGCTGCGGCTGCGACACCACATTGCGCCACCCGCTCGGCAGTCCCGCCTGCACGGTCGCCGCCGCCCGATTCGCCGCCGCCCCCGCGAGCGCGGCGGCGAGGGCGGACAGGCGCACGAGCCCCGGCCGTCCCGCCGGGGGGCCGTGGTCCGGTACGGGGTCGCTGTCGTGGTCATCCCGTTCGGGGGCGGTGAGTCCGGTGCGGGTGTCTCGTTCGAGCCCGGCGCCCTCGTGCTTCGAGGTGATGTGGGCGTCTTGCCCGGATTCGGGGAGAGCGGGGTGGGTGTCTCGTTCGGACCCGGTGAGCCCGTGCTCCTCCAGGAATCCGGTGTGGGTCTCCCCGGCGAGGAACGCCGGGTGGCGCAGGACCTCGACCAGCAGGTCCCGGTTGGTGACCGGACCGTGGATCCTCGCGCCCGCCAGCGCGGCGGCGAGCCTGCGCACGGCGTCGGCGCGGCTCGCGCCGTAGGAGACGACCTTGGCGAGCATCGGGTCATAGTGGACGCCGATCTCCGAGCCGTCCTCGACCCCGGAGTCCAGCCGCAGGCCGTGGCGCCCGCCCGGCAGGGGCGCGAAGCGGGAGTCCACCCCGAAGACCTCGAAGCGGTGCAGGACGCCGCTCTGCGGAAGCCAGTCGCGGGCCGGGTCCTCGGCGTACAGGCGCACCTCGACGGCGTGCCCGGACGGCTCGGGCGGTGACGCGGGGAGCTGGGCCCCCTCGGCGATCCGCAACTGCCACTCGACGAGGTCGACGCCGTACACGCACTCGGTCACCGGGTGCTCGACCTGCAGGCGGGTGTTCATCTCCAGGAAGGCGACCGTCTCCTCCCTGACGAGAAACTCGACGGTCCCGGCGCCGACGTACCCGATGGCCCGCGCGGCGGTAACCGCCGCGTCGAGGAGCCGCGCCCGCATCGCGGGAAAGACCGCCGGGGACGGAGTCTCCTCGACCACCTTCTGATGCCGCCGCTGGATCGAGCACTCCCGCTCGCCCAGCGCCCACACCGTCCCGTGCCCGTCGGCCAGGATCTGCACCTCGATGTGTCGGGCGCCCTCCAGGAGGGGTTCGACGAACACCGTGCCGTCCCCGAACGCCGACGCGGCCTCCCCGCGCGCCGACTCGACCGCCTCCGGCAGGTCGCCGGCGCGTCGCACGACGCGCATCCCGCGCCCGCCGCCACCGGCCGACGCCTTCACCAGCAGGGGAAAGGCCCCTTCGGAGGTCGATCCACCCATCCGGGCGAACACGGCGTCCAGGTCGTCCGTGGAGTGGTCGGGACCCGCGACGAAGCCCGGCAGCACCGGAACCCCCGCCTGTGCCATCAGCGCCTTGGCCTCGATCTTGGAGCCCATCGCGGCGACGGCCTCGGCCGGAGGACCGACCCAGGTCAGCCCGGCCTCGGTCACGGCCCGCGCGAAGGCGGCGTTCTCCGACAGGAAGCCGTAGCCGGGATGGACCGCGTCGGCCCCCGCCAGGCGGGCCGCCTCGATGATCTTCTCCGTCGACAGGTAGGTGTCGACGGGCCTGACACCTTTCAGCCGTACGGCATGGTCGGCCTCGGCCACGTGCGGCGCGTCCGCGTCGGCGTCGGAGAAGACCGCGACGGTCTCGATGCCGAGGTCGCGGCAGGTGCGGAAGACGCGACGGGCGATCTCACCGCGGTTGGCGACGAGCAGGCGGCGGATCGACGCGGCGGCGGTCATGGGCGTGGTCACGGTCACATCCGGAACATGGGCGTGGTCATGGGCATGGGCATGGTCACGATCACATCCGGAAGACGCCGAAGCCCGAGGGCCGCGGGGCGGTGGTGGGGCCGGCCGCCGCGCCGTGGAGGGCGGCGTCGCCGGTGGCGTTGCCGATGACGGACAGGCACAGGCCGAGGACCGTCCGGGTGTCGCGTGGGTCGATCACGCCGTCGTCGTAGAGGCGGCCCGACAGGAAGAACGGCAGCGACTCGGCCTCGATCTGCGCCTCGACCAGCTGTCGCATCGCCGCGTCGCCCTCCTCGTCGTAGACCTGACCTCGCGCCTGGGCGGCGGCCCGGCCGACGATGGACAGCACCCCGGCGAGCTGGGCGGGACCCATCACGGCCGACTTGGCGCTGGGCCAGGTGAACAGGAAGCGGGGATCGTAGGCCCTGCCGCACATGCCGTAGTTGCCCGCGCCGTAGGAGGCGCCCATCACGATCGTGATGTGCGGGACGGACGAGTTGGACACCGCGTTGATCATCATCGCGCCGTGCTTGATGATGCCGCCCTGCTCGTAGTCCTTGCCGACCATGTAGCCCGTGGTGTTCTGCAGGAAGACCAGCGGGACGCGGACCTGGTTGGCGAGCTGGACGAACTGCGCCGCCTTCTGCGCCTCCTCACTGAACAGCACGCCGCGGGCGTTGGCCAGGATCCCGATCGGATGGCCGTGCAGGCGGGCCCACCCGGTCACCAGGCTCGCGCCGTACAGGGGCTTGAACTCGTCGAACTCGCTGCCGTCCACCACCCGCGCGATCACCTCGCGCGGGTCGAACGGGATCTTCAGGTCCTCCGGCACGATGCCCAGCAGTTCGTCCTCGTCGTACAGCGGGTCACGCACGGCGCCGGGGGAGTGGCCGGGGCGGCGCCGGTTCAGGCTTTTGACGATTCGCCGTCCGATCCGCAGCGCGTCGTGCTCGTCGGCGGCGAGGTGGTCGGCCAGGCCGCTGACGCGGGCGTGCATCTCGGCGCCGCCCAGCGACTCGTCGTCTGACTCCTCCCCGGTGGCCATCTTGACCAGCGGAGGACCGCCGAGGAAGACCTTCGCGCCTTCCCTGACCATGACCACGTGGTCGCTCATCCCCGGCACGTACGCACCACCGGCCGTGGAGTTGCCGAAGACCAGGGCGATCGTGGGAATCCCGGCCGCCGACAGGCGGGTCAGGTCGCGGAAGATCCGGCCGCCGGGGATGAAGATCTCCTTCTGGGTCGGCAGGTCGGCACCGCCGGACTCCACCAGGTTGATCAGCGGCAGCCGGTTCTCGAAGGCGATGTCGGCCGCCCTGAGCGTCTTGCGCAGCGTCCACGGGTTGGACGAGCCGCCCCGCACGGTCGGGTCGTTGGCGACGATCACGCACTCGACGCCCTCGACCACCCCGATCCCGGTGACCACACTCGCCCCCACGGGGAAGTCGCTGCCCCAGGCCGCGAGCGGCGAGAGCTCCAGGAACGCCGAGTCGGGGTCGACGAGCAGCTCGATCCGCTCCCTGGCCAGGAGCTTGCCCCGCGCGCGGTGCCGGTCGACGTACTTCCCGCCGCCGCCCGCCACGGCCTTGGCGTGCTCGGCGTCGAGCTCCGCCAGCTTGGCGAGCATCGCCTCGCGCCGCGCCCGGTAGTCGTCACCCGTGGTGTCCAGGCGGCTCATGACTCCGCTCCCTCGCTTGACACGGACGTCATATCCGCGCCCCTGATCACGCCAAGTAAGGTAGCCCACAACCGGTGCCCCCGCCAGGGACGGTGTTCACGCCCGAAGGGCGTTACGCCCGGTAGTTCTTGCCCGGAGGCATACCGGGGATCGGCTTGGCGATGAGGGCGACGGGGATGAAGAAGCAGATCTGGCCGATCGCGAGGATGAGCGTCCAGAGCGCCTTGTCGTCGTAGTGGGCCGATGCCCTGGCGTACAGCTCGTCGGGGACGCGCTCCCCGAACGGGTTCGGGGTGAGGACGGCCTCCACGAGTTCCAGTGCGACCCGTTCGGCGTCGGTGAAGTAGAGGGCGTCCCGCCACGACGCCACGGCGGTGATGCGCTCCTCCGTTTCACCGGCTTTGCGGAGATTGTCGGTTTGCCGGACCGCGTGGTAGGTGCTGCCGACGATCTGTCCGGCGCGGAGCTGCACCAGGCCGATGGTGATCTGCGGAATCGCACCGTTCTGGACGGCCTTGATCATGGCTCCGGCGATCGACATCACCTCGGGAAAGAACTGGGAGGGATCGGGCAGACGCGACCTGAGGTCGTCCTGCTCGGCACTTCTGGGGGTGGACGTCACGATGTCTTCCTCTCGATGTCAGCGGTGTTTCCGAAGCTCACGCCCCGACGGCGGGCCGTCCTCGACCCCGTGGAGGACGGCCCGTCTTCCGAGGTGAGACTTCCGACGGTGACCCGCGTCCCGGGTTGGGGTGCGGAGTCCTCCCGCGTGCTGGACGGTGTCCGGGAACTCCGACGACACAACCGCCGAGAATGTGAGGCGACGCGACCGGCCTCACAGTTCGGCGCGCTGTCTCGTCGATCCGGTGAGCGCAGCCACACCAGCAACCACACCGAGGGAGCCGACGACACCATGACCGTCCCGTCCGAGCCAGGAGACGACCGGACCGACCCGAGCCTGAGCGCGGTCATGAGCGAGCGGCGTCAGCTGATCAATCTCGCCTACCGGCTCCTCGGCTCCCTGGCCGACGCCGAGGACGTCGTGCAGGAGACCTACGCCCGCTGGTACGCCATGTCGCGGCAGCAGCGGGAGGCCATCGAGTCGCCCGGCGCCTGGCTGACGACGGTCGCCGGCCGCGTCTGCCTGGACCTGCTCGGTTCGGCGCGTGCCCGGCGGGAGCGCTACGTGGGCGAATGGATCCCCGAACCGCTGCCGGACCGTACGGAGTGGTTCGGCGGGCGGCCGGGCGGCCCCACGGCTGATCTGGCCGACCCCGCCGATCGGGTCACTCTCGACGAGTCGGTCAACATGGCCTTCCTCGTCGTGCTCGAATCGATGACCCCGGCCGAGCGCGTCGCGTTCGTCCTGCACGACGTCTTCCGTTACTCCTTCGCCGAGGTGGCCGAGATCGTCGGCCGTACCCCGGCGGCCTGCCGCCAGCTGGCCTCCTCGGCCCGCCGCCGCATCCGCGCACAGGTCCCCGCGACTCCGGTGGCCCGGCGCGCCGACGTCGTCAGGGACTTCAAGCGGGCCTGGGAGGCCAAGGACATCGACGCACTCATCGGACTTCTCGATCCCAAGGTGACGATGGTTTCCGACGGGGGCGGCGTCGTCAGCGCCCTGCTCCGCCCGATCGAGGGCGGCGAGCAGATCGCGCGCTACGCCATGGCGATCGCCGACATGGCGCCCGGGATGACGATCCTGGAGCGAACGGTCAACGGTCAGCCCGGTCTGGTCGCTCAGCGGGACGGCGTCACCGAGGCGGTGATGGCGTTCGAGGTCGCGGGTGATCGGGTCACCCGGATCTGGGCCGTACGCAACCCCGAGAAGCTCCGGCCCTGGACGACGGCATAGAAGGCACGCCGTCGTCGCCGTCTTCCTCCGCCCCGCAGCCGTCAAGGAGTCATCCGTGTTCTTGCGTGTCGTGATCGCTCTGCAAACCCTGGTCGTCTTCACCGCGCCGATCACCGCGGGCCTGTTGCTGTCCTCGCCCGGCGGACGGGCCCTGCACAGCGCTTCGGCGTACGGGGTGTTCATCGTGGCGGTGGTGCACCTGGCCACCGCGATCCTGTTGTGGCGTCCGGGTGGCGGTTCGCCCAAGCCCATCCTGTACGCGGCCGTCTTCCTGGGGCTCACACTGGCGCAGGTGGCGCTGGGCATCGCGGGGATGACGACCCTGCACCTCCCGTTGGGCGTGCTGTTGTTCGGGATGAGCGTCCTTCACCTCAGCCGGGTCCTGACCGGCCAACGCACTGCGGTATAGCTGATTGGGCCGGTCTCCAATGCCCCCACCTGGAGAAATGACAAATCACGACAATTCGCACGGTGTTGTGAAGTTTCCTTCCCCCTTGTCCGGTTTGCTGCTTTCTAATACTGTTCGCCGTGAATTCATCCTTTCCTGGCCGGGGCTCTCCCCAGAGTCACCCCCCGCCCCCTGTCTGGAGTTGAAATGCGGTTTCGCACGACGGCGTGCAGAAGATCCCCCTATGGGAAGGTGCTAGGCGTCGCGGTCCTGGTATCGGCCGTGCTCGCCCTGACACCGACCTCGTCGGCGCAAGCCGGTCCGATCGGCGACAAGTGCAGCACCGACCCCACCGCCCACGCGGCCAACGTGCCGAGCCCCGAGCAGTTCTTCGGCTTCCCGCTGGGCCAGGGACAGCCCAGGATCCTCACGACAGAAGAGATCAACAATTACCTGAAGGCCGTGGGAAGCGCCTCGAAGCGCGTGGTCACGGGAACGATGGCGCACAGCGTCTCCGGCCAGGAACTGCCCTATGCCATCGTGTCTGACCAGCACCACATGGTTCCCGGCCAGCTGAAGAAGATCGCCGACCAGGTCGGATCGCTGCGTGACCCGCGCTCGCTGAAGGCCGACAAGGCGGCGCGGATCGCCAAGGACTCTCCCGCCATCGTCTGGATCACGGGCAACGTGCACGGTGGTGAGAAGAGCGGCGCGGACGCCGCGCTCAGGACCCTGTACGAACTCGCGAGCGGCCTGTCCTGCGATGTCGCCAAGCGCAACGACAACCTCGTCACGGTCATCGTGCCGACCCAGAACCCGGACGGCCGCGACGCGAACCGCCGCCAGAACGAGTACGGCTTCGACCTGAACCGGGACTGGTTCGCCCGCACCCAGCCGGAGACCGACGGCAAGATCGAAATGCTGCGGAAATATCCGCCGCAGGTCTTCGTCGACGCGCACGAGATGGGCGGCCGGCAGTACTTCTTTCCGCCCAACGCCGACCCGATCCACCACGAGATCGCCGATCAGCCGGTGAACTGGATCAACCGGATCGGAGCGGCGAACGGCGAGGGCTTCGGCTACAACGGCGCCTGTGGCCCCGGCGTCACCACCGAGTGCTACTTCAACTACGCGACGTACGACCTGTTCTACATGGGCTACGGCGACACCGTGCCGGCCGCGGGCTTCGGCGCCGCCGGCATGACGTACGAGAAGGGCAGCGCCTCGGCCGTGCAGGACCGGGTGCAGCAGCAGTTCAACACCCAGTGGGCGACGATCGGCTGGGCCGCCGACAACAAGCGCGAGGTCCTCGACGGCTACTACTCGATATGGCGGACCGCGATCGAGGAAGGTGCCGCCGGCACCCTTCAGCCGAACGAGGTCGTCCAGCCGACCAACACGGTCCAGTTCCCGGTGCCCGACATCAAGATCCGTTCGTACTTCCTGCTGCCCGACCGGCAGATCGGCGACGTGCGCCGGCTGGTCGAGCGGCTGCGCGACATGGACGTCGAGGTCTACCGGCTGAAGAACCCGGTCAAGGTACCCAGCGCCCAGATCCTCGGCGGCCGGAGTGCCGCCAACCTCACGGTTCCCAAGGGCGCCTACTGGATCCCGATGAACCAGCCGCAGAAGCACTGGATCCAGGCACTCATCGGCGAGAACCCCTACGCGCCGTTCCCGTACTTCTACGACGTCTCCTCGTGGAGCAACCCGCTGCTGATGGGGGTCGACACGATCTACACCGGGGATGAGCTGTCACCCAAGGCCGACCTGGTCAAGGACATCGACGGCGGGATCGCCTCCTCGGCTCCGCCGAAGGGCTCCTACTCCTACCCGCTGGACTCGGCCGCGGCCTCCGAGCTCACCTTCAAACTGCTCGCCTCGGGTGTGCCGCTCTCGCGTGACATGCAGAGCGGTGTGGTCAGCCTGCCCGCGGGCGCGCTCACCCCGAACACGCTGGACAAGCTGGCCCGGTCGCTCGGCGTCACCGTCACGGGTGGTTCGGCGGCGGCCTCCGGCAGCCCGCTGCGCACCCCGGACGTCGGCCTGTTCGCCGGAACCGGCATCAGCACGACCTCCGGGTCGTACGGCGAGGCCCGCTACGTGCTCGGCAACCGCTGGGGCCTGGACCTCAAGCCGGTGACCACGGCCGACATCAACGACAACACCCCGGCCTTCACCGAGCGGACCGTCGTGCTCGTTCCCGACGGGAGCAACTCCACGGGCGGCCTGACCGCCACGGGCCAGGCCAACCTCAAGCAGTGGGTGGCCGCGGGCGGCACCTACATCGGACTGCGCAACGAGGGCACCCGGGTCGCCCGTGCCGCGGGGCTGACCTCCACGACCGAGAAGCCCAAGCCGACCGGCTACCAGGTCATCGGATCGCACTTCCGGGTGGACGTGGCGAGCGACAACCCGGTGGCACTCGGCCGTCCCCTGGAGGATTTCCAGTTCAACAACGGTGACCCCATCCTGAACCCGAGCACCACCGGCAGGAACGTCCTCACCTACCCGTCCGACGGCAGGTTCTGGTCCAACGGCTACACGGTGGGGGCCGACGCGCTCAAGGGCACGGCCGCCATCGTCGACGAGCCGACCGGTGCCGGACGCGCCGTCCTCTTCGCCTACAACCCGCTGTTCAGGGCGTACAACGAGAACGGTATCCACCTCGTCGCGAACGCCCTGCTGTACCAGGGGGGAACGCCCGCCGCCCAGCAGCGGACCCTGCGTGCGGAGCCCTCGCGCAGCGCCGCGGAGCAGGCGGAGGAACTGCCCAACCTGGGCGGGGAGTGGCGGCCGATCACCATCGAGGTGGCCGACGCCGACCTCGCGCGGGCACAGGCGGTCATCGAGAAGTACACCGACACGGCACAGACGGCGTCCGCCGCGGGCTCGACGTACATCACGATCCCCAACCCCGACGGCCTGACGGCCGACGAGCACCCGTACGTCCGCGACCTGATCCGTGATCTGGACGGCGCGGGCGTTCCGCTCCGCTCCGTCGTCGCCTGATCCCGGTATCCGTCTCATAGAGCACGGCGGGCCCGGCTGGATTCGTCCGGCCGGGCCCGCCGTCGCGCGCATGCCCGCTCGTGAGCGAGAAAGGCCGACGCGCCAAGATATCGGCCCGACGGGGCGCATGTTCCACCGGAGCGGGGGAAGCGGCAGGCACATGGATGAGAAAGACGAAGCGTCGAAGGCCGCCACCGGACTCTCCATGGGCATCGCCGTCGGCGTCGCCATCGGCGCCGCCCTGGGAGTCGCGCTCGGCAACCTGGCCATGGGCATGGGCATCGGTATCGCCGTCGGCGCCGGTTTGGGAGTGGCCTTCACGACCGGCAAGAAGAACAACAACAAGGGATGAACGACCGGCGCGTACGCCACGTGAGGGAAACCATGGCCACTCGGGCCGGGTGACGCCGCTCGCGCCCTGTGAGACGACAGGCCGCGCGGCGGCCTGGCTCCGGCAGGGAGACGGCGCCTCGGTCTCGTGGGCAACGGCTATCAAGGCTTGCAAGCGGATCGTACTTCCTGAAGTTCTTCGCGAAGCTCGTCCCAGGGGAAGGTGGCGGCTCCGGGCTCGCCCGAGTTGGGGGCGGGGAGCCGTTCCACGTCGAAGATGACCCGCACGCCCCACTCGCGCAGCAGGGCCAGGCTGTTGGCGAAGGCAGGGTGACGGGCGAGCGCGACGTTGGGCCAGGGAACGGCCACGAGCGGCAGTCCAAGCCCGAGCGCCTCGTTGAGCAGTCCCAGGGCGAGGGTGTCGCTGATGCCCTGGGCCCATTTGTTCATCGTGTTGAAGGTGGCGGGAACCACGGCCATCGCGTCAGCCGGGGGAAGGACGTCTGGCTCCTCGGGGCGCTTGTAGTCGCTTCGCACCGGATACCCGGTGAGCTGTGCGAGCCGCGTCGGGTCGACGAACTTCGTCGCCGACGGTGTGGTGACCACGCAGACGGTCCAATCCTGCGCCTGGGCGTGCCCCACGAGACGGGGAAGCTCCGCGGCCGGTCGTCCTCCACATGCGATCACATACAGAACCGGCTTGCCGCTCGTCATGTTCCGCCGTACTCCTCTTCTGGCGAATACACGTAGCGCCTTTCGGCGCACTCACCTCTCGCATCGCCGCGCTGGACCTCCGGGCGGAACTTCGGCATGCCCGCATCACCATTCACCAGCACGTCTCGGCTTTGACCAGTCGCCGGCCGGGCTCCTCAACGAGGTGAGGGCCCTGGCCGGGCGACTGGTCGCGGTCATGCCCGTAGCGGGGTGTCCGTCAGCCGAACTCGCCGTTCCTGACCCCGCTGATGAACGCGGACCACTCGCTCGGGGTGAACTTCAGAACGGGGCCGCCGGGGTTTTTGGAGTCCCGTACGGCCTGGCCCCCGCCGGGCAGCGCCGCGGCCTCGACACAATTGTCACCTGAGCCTGAATAGGAACTCTTGCGCCAGGTAAGGAGGTGAGACTGGGGGAGATCCATGGTTTCCTCTCGGCTGTAGCTGTGCGGCGGGTTTTGGTCAGTCGAACTGGCCGTTCCTTATGCTTTTGACGAAGGCGGACCACTCCGAGGGCGTGAAGATCAGGCTTGGCTCATCGGGGGCCTTCGAGTCACGTACCGCGACGATGCCAGGAAGGTTGCGGGCGACTTCCACGCAGTTGTTGCCGCCGCCCTGGCTGAGGGTGCTCTTGCGCCATTCGGCGCCGGACAGATCCATCGGTGCCTCACAACCGTTCGATCAATTCGGATAGGTAAGCGATCGAAGCGTCAGCTCCAAGTGCGTCGGCGACGAGGCGCTGCATCATCAGATTATAACGTTCGAGATGTTCTGGCTCTTCGAGATAGAGACCGTCTGTCGGGGTTTCAACGTAGACAACATCTCGGTCGGTGGAATCAGGGAAGCTGAGAATGACGAATTGACCCCACAGTCCGATATGCGGACCGGCTGACATCGGTATGATCTGGACCGTCACATGCTCAAGCGGATGGGTGTTGATCAACTTGCGAAGTTGGCCGCGCATGACCTCTGCATTGCCCACTGGTCGCAGAAGAGCTGCCTCGTCAATGATCGCCCGATAGCGGGGTGAATTCGGCCGCCGCAGAATTTCCTGCCGACGCATCCTTGCTTCTACATGCTTGTCGATCTCTGTGGGGTCGCAGGCCAGAGAAGCCCGAGTCAGTTCGGCTGTGTACGCGGAGGTTTGCAGCAAGCCCGGGATCACGAGGGGTTCGAAGGTGTCGATTGAGGAGGCCTCCGCTTCGAGACCCACGTAGCTGCCGGTGAAGACGCCTTTGTACTGCTCCCACCATCCTCGCTCGCGGGCACCCCGGGCGAGGTCCATGACCGCTTCCCGGTGAGCGTCCTCTGTCCGGTACAGAGCAAGGATGTCCCGGATGTCGCGAGGTCGTGGTCGGGCTGTTTTGCCGGTTTCGAGGCGCGAAATCGTGGCCCGTGACATGTCCAGCGCCTGAGCGACCTCCTCCATGGTCAGGCCGGCAGCCTCGCGCAAACCCCTGAGTTCGGCAGCCAGACGCCGTCGGCGCACCGTCGGACTCTGGCCACTGTATGTCATCGGTTACCTCCAGGGCGTAGGGATGTCGATCGTAGAGCACTCGGTGTAAGGGGAGACATATCGGTCGAGTTTCAGAATGAGAGTTGCAGTTTGGGCCGTGCAGGCCACATCATAGGGCGCGTCAGACGAGCACGCTTTGTAAGGGAAACGTGATTCTGTGTGACACCAGCCGTTGGCTGGGTCGGATTTCGGTCTCGCGTCTCTGGGCTCGCGCACGCCAAGTGCGGCACTCCCTCTGTCGGCCTCGCCCTCGCTGGAGCACTCATGAAGACACCTCGAAACGCCCTTGAGGCGTACTGGGATCTGCCCGCCGATCCCGAAGCGGTCGGTAAGGCGCGCGGCCTCGTACGGGAGGCCCTCGCCGCCTGGGACATGTCCTCCGTGGAGGAGAACGTGACCATGGTGGTGTCCGAGCTGGTGAGCAACGCGATCCTGCACGGCAAGGCGCCGATCACCCTCGCCCTGTACCGGTACGGGCGGGTCGTGCGTGGGGAGGTCACCGACCGCAGCGCTGTGTGGCCGAACCCGGTCCCGGCCGGTCCGGAGGAGGAGCACGGTCGGGGGCTGGCGATCGTTACGGCCTACGCCGACCGGTGGGGCGTCGTACCGGCGTCGGAGGGAAAGTCGGTGGACGGCAAGACCGTCTGGTTCGTCTGCGCGGAGTGGAGGGCTCGGTGAGGGGTCCGCTGCCCATCCTGGACCTGTCCGACGAGGTGCGCCTGTGCGCGGGGTGCGGCACCCACATCGTCACGCTGGCCGCTGCGGTACGCCTGATCTGGGCCGACGTCACCGACGACGTGATCCCGGCCGAGACCGTCAAGCAGATCACCGCGCCGGTCGCCGACATCTGGGTCGACGTCCTGTGCAACCCGTCCTGCCCGCCGGGCGACCACGAACCACACCCGAGCTGAGTACGCCGTCACCGCGCCGTACGGCCGTCACCACCGAACTCATTCACTGCCACCGGCACCCGGTGGACCCGCCCGCGCGGTACCGGCCAACTCGGCACCGCCGTCTGCTTCGACCTGCCCCGTCCCCACCGGCCCTGAACCCGCGACCTCCGGGTTCAGCGGGATCGTTCTCACCGATCCCTTGAACCCGGAGCCGGTTCACGCTCGCGGTCCCCCTTGCCGAGCGTGAACCGGGAAACAGTTGTCGTCCGAGCCGGAGAGTGAGCTCTTTCACCAGGTCAGTTGGTGGGGTCGGGCGAGGTTCAAGTTTTCCTCTCGGAGCATCGCGGTTGGGCGGCTCAGGCGAGGTGGTCGCATTCGCCGGACGTTTGGCGTGCATGCTCGGGCTGATCTGACTACCGTCGTCGCCGTGATGACTGATGGAACTTCAGCGGTACCGGATGCCTTCCGTGATGGGCCGGACACCGATGACCTGAGGAGGGTACGGCAGGAGTTCGGACTGGGAGAGATCCAGGACGCGATGTTCCTCGCACAGGGGCTGATGAACCGTAACTGGCGCCTGGACACCGTCACGGGCGTGTACGCGCTCAAGCTGTTGTGTGACGTCCCCGCCGAGATCGCGCGTCGCAATGCGCTGGTGCTGGGCGCGCTGGCAGCGGCAAAGCTTCCCGTCTGCGCCCCGGTGAGGACCCGAGACGGAGCCGCCGTACTGGAGGTCGACTCACGTCACTATCTGCTCTCTCCATGGGCGCAGGGCACCCACGTCGAAGGAGTCGATCTGCCCCTCAACGAGGTTGCCGATCTCGGGGCGCTGGCGGCCGGCCTCCATCAGGCTCTGAGCGATCAGACGCCCGTGCTTCTGCCGGTGGTCGACATCCGGCCCCGCGTGAAAGTGACCAGCCCGGACAGGGCGCTCGACAAGGCCGACCGGCTCCTGAGCTCGATCAGCGCGGTCGGCGAGCCGAGCGCCTTCGATGACCTGGCCCGCCGGCTGCTCGAAGAGCGCAAAGTTCTTATCGACAAACACCGGGCATCCCCGCCCGCCGAGGGCGAGGCGCCGGGCCCGTTCGGCTGGACACACGGCGACCTGCAGTACCGCAACATCCTGCGTCGTGAGGGGAAGGTGACGGCTGTCCTGGACTGGGATCGGGTCGCGGTCAAACCTCTGGCCGAGGAGGTGGCCAGGACCGCGCAGGTGCAGTTCGGCGGCGAGCACGGTCGTCTCGACCTGGACCGTGTGGCCGCCTTCGTGGGTGGCTACCGCACAGTGCGGCCATTGACCCGTGCTGACCTAGCCGATGCGGTGAACCGGTTGTGGTGGAAGCGCATGTCCGACTACTGGATCTTCGAGTTCCACTACGACCGCGACGACCACGGTCCGGATGCTCTGATGGCCCCCAGCGAACGGCTGCTGAGCTGGTGGACCGACCACCGTCAGGATGTCGAGGACGCCTTCGCCGTAGGAGCCTGACCCACCCGGCCCCCCGCTCGGAATTCGATCATCGCTCGGATGCCTCGCCGGGCGGCAGCATGCTCGAAGGCGATATTGACCTCCTCCAACGGCTGGCGCGAGGTGGCCAGCTCATCGGCGACCAAGTGACCGTCTGCGATCATGCGCATGTAGGCGGGGATGTCGTGCCGGGTACGGACCTCGCTCATGTCACCGGTTATCTACAGAGCGTTTTTCATCGCAGACAGGATGGGAATAGCCTTGATCTTTTCTTGGCTCAAGCTATCCCAATAGAGTCCTTGCGGTCGGCGCTGTGGTCCGCACTCGATGACCTCGTCCGGAGTCACGATCAGATCGACGCTGAAGTCATGCTTGGTTTCCGGCAGTTTGTCGTCAACCACCTGCAGAGAGTGCACCGTCGTCACGATGGTCGTCTCCGGCCCGATCAACCCCGCCTCCTGTAGCAGGGCCACCTCGATGTCGGAGTAGCCAGCGCCCTTACCCAGTCGGACGCCATGCCGATTGACCGCGACGCTGCCGCACACGATCAGATCGACCGGCCGCATGTCGTCCACGCCGATCTTGCGCGACACGGTCGCGGCCACCTCGCTTGACGCGGCTTCGGCCAGGGGCACGGTCAGTGTCGCTGGATCGAGCAGGTAGAACGGCAGCTCCTCGGCCAGCTTTGGCACGGCCATATAGACCAACCGGCCCTCAGTGAGTGCCCGCACCCGGACCGGGAGCTGTGCCTTGTCCGGCACGGACTTGATGACCCGGGCAGCTTGCCACACGGGCAACTCGGCTAGGCGGTCGGCGGCGGCCTCGGCTCCGAAGAAGGTGGGGATACGGCCGTGGACACCGGGCGGTGCGGCCCGCTCCTGCTCCAGCAACGCCCATACTCGTTCGCGGATCGCTTGTTTGGCCTGGTCGGTGCCCGAATTGGTCAACTTCGCTCCCTACGCCGCCGCCATAAGGGTGAGCAGACGGTCGTACACGTCCTGGACGACCGGCATCCGTCGCCAGGGACGCAGTTCCCGGCCCGCTCCGAAAACGATGCCGAGCCCACCGCCACCCCAGGTCCTCTCTACCACTTCTATAGCGATGTGCAGCCAGGCTGCGGCCTCGTCGATCTTCTTCTGACGGATACAGGAGAGGGCCAGATTGCCGAGCACGATCGCTTGGGACTTCGACCGATCGTGTAGGGCTTGCGCCGTATCTTCAAGAATCGACTCAGCGCGCTCGGCGTCGTTGAGAAACAGATAGCAGGAGCCTGCCAGCCGACCATGCTGGGTCGGTGAGAACAGATCTGCCGCCGTGTCCGCGGTGCCGATCTGTTCGAAGTGCGCCTGTGCCAGGCACAAGGCCTGCTCGCAGTCCTGCCGTTGCCCGAGCATGGCTCGCGCCTCCGCCGCGTGCAAGATGGCGAGGCCCGTCAGGACGTGGCTGTTGCCTTTGACCGCTTCGGCTGTCTGCATGGCGAGTGCCAATCCGGCCTGCGGCTCTTTCTCGCCATAGAGGGCAACAAAGCTCGTTCGTAGCAAGGCCAGTCCTTCGGCCGTTGGGTCGTGAATCTGCCGCGCTGCTTCTACGGCTTGCCCAAGGTAGGCACGGGCCGTGGTGTGATCGCGGCGCTGTGAGGCGTCCCAGGCAAGCTGACCCATGAGTGTTGCCGCCTCGGCCTCGACCGCGAACAGTTCGCGGCGCACTCGGCTTGTGGCGGCGTGCGCCTTGAGGAAGCTGACCTGCCCCAGACACTGCCCGGCGTCGGCCAGTAGGGAGGTGGACGGTGCCCTGTCGTAGCGCACATCAAGCTCTTGTACGCGCTCGCGCAGCCGAGCCACGGCCACCAGATCGACGCTGCCGGGGTGTTTGAGGACGTGGTTCAGTCGCTCATCGGGAACGGCTTCGGCTTCTCCGGCCTCGGCGAGCAACTCGTCAAGCTGTTCGATGGACACCTGGAGGACGCGTGCCAGCTTCGGCCGCAACCAGGGCAACGGCTCGGTCTCGCCCGCCTCCCAGCGTGTCACCGTTGACCTGTCGATGCCGAGCCGTTCAGCCAACCGTTCTTGGCTGAAGCCCACGCTTTTCCGGCGCTGCGCGAACCGCTGTCGTCGCGATGCCATCCCCCGCTCCCTTCCGCCGGTCCGGAACGCATTTCAGCTGGTCAGAGGGCTGAACGCCGCAATCCTGAGACAACAGTGCAGCGCTTCTGCCCTGGCGTACATCCGTTACTCCCTGTTGCATTCAGATTACGGTGCGCAGATGCCGGAAGGGAAGCGGTTATGAAAAAGAAAGGGAGTAGCTCCGCTTTCTGGTTTTTATCCGTTTTCGGAATTTTGTAGCACGGCGGCCATGAGCAGTCGCAAGGAGTGTTCGTGAACCAGGACGTTTCTTGTCATCGACAACAGCCGATTACTCGTAGAGGGGGTGAAGGTGATCATTGAAACTATCTGTACTTGGCTGGCCTCGTCATCGCGAAAGGGTTAACGAAGATATGGCGGTGCTACCCGTTCCCAAGGCAATGCCAATCGCTAAGATTGACAATTTCACGAAAGGTCGGCGACCGGTGAGACTGCGAGCCGGTGTGGTTGGCCTCGGCAAGCAAGCCTTGGAGGACCACATTCCAGGGCTCTGTTCGTCCGATGGCGCTGAGTTGGTGGCCATCTGCGATGAGAACCCCGAGATCGTCCGTGAGCATCAGTACCGACTCCGGGTCAACGGCTACACCGACTTCCGGGAGATGTTCAGGGCTGAACAGCTCGACATGGTGATCGTCACTGTGCCGCACCACGTCGGCCGGGCGGTTATCGAGACTGCTGTCGAACATCGCATTCATGTGCTGAAAGAGAAGCCGTTTGCCACCAGCATGAGCGAAGCGCAGGAACTCGCCAAGCAGTGCGAGGAATCCGGCATTCAGCTCATGGTCACGCTGCAACGCCGCTTCAATCCGATCTACACCAGTTTCACGCAACTTGCCGACCAAGTTGGCATGCCATTCGTCGTGGACGCGCAGTACACACTGTTCATTGACGACCCCTCCGAGGGATGGCGTGGCCTGAACGCCAAGGCCGGTGGCGGCTGCATCATTGACATGGGCTACCACCTGATCGACATGATCCTGTGGTACTTCGGCCTACCGGATCGTGTGCTGGCTGACGTCTCGGTGGCTGCCCGGCCAGATCGTGAATACGACGCCGAGGACACCGCACTCATCCACTTCGGCTACGACAGCGGCTTATACGGCTCACTACTGCTATCGCGCTTCATCGGCCCGAAGACCGAACGGATCCGCTTGGTCGGCAGCAAGGGCATGGTGCACTTGGAGCGCGGCCGTATCCAGAGGCTCACCAATGGCGGCGACGTCATCGAATCGCTGTCGCGTGAACAGGCATGGCCATCGGCGGCTACCTGCCAGATCGACTACTTCTGCAGGGTCATCGAGGGCTTGCGGCCGAACCTCAGCGGTCCGAAAGAGAATTTGGCGCACATGAGCTTCATCGCCGCTTGCTACGAGTCAGCCAAGACCCACGTCTACATCAACCCCAAGGAGATGCTGTGAACTCACCCCTGGCGCTGCTCGGTGGTGCACCAACCATCACCCAGTCCGCACCGCATTTCACCTGGCCGCCGAGTGAAACCACCACGGCGGCCGTGCTGAGCCAACTCGGGAAAGGTATCTCGATCTACAACCGTTCGGGTGTCATCGAACTGCTGGAGAACGAGCTGTGCAACTACCACGGCATCGCGCACGCCATCCTCACCAGTTCGGGGACGGCGGCACTTCATTCGATGTACGCGGCCTGCGAACTCGGGCCGGGGGATGAGGTGATCGTGCCCGCGTACACGTTCTTCGCCACGGTTACGCCACTGCTGCACCTGGGTGCGGTCCCTGTCCTGGCCGACTGTGACGAGTCGGGCAATCTCGATCCGCAGGACGTCGTACGACGGATTACTCCGAGCACCAAAGCCATGGTCGTCACGCATATGTGGGGACAGCCGGCCGCGATGCAGGCGCTCAAAAGCATCACGGATGAGCACGACCTGATCCTCCTGGAGGACGGTTCGCATGCCCACGGCGCAACCATCGATGGCCAGCGGATCGGCACCTTCGGACGTGCCGCCGCTTTCAGCATGAACGGACCCAAGCCTCTCTCTGCCGGGGAAGGTGGCTTCGTCCTGACCGCCGACGATGAGGTCTATTACCGCGTGCTGCTGCACAGCCAGTACAACAAGCGGTGTCGCAGCGAATTGCCATCCGATCATTCGCTCTACCGCTACGCCACCACCGGCATGGGGCTCAAGTCCCGCATCCACCCCCTGGCAGCCGGCATCGCTCTTGACCAACTTGGGTATCTGAACGGCTACCTGAAAGGACGTGCCACCACTGCGGAGTATCTGTGCGAGCGCCTGGCCGAGTTGCCGGGCATCATCGTGCCGGAACGGCCGCTCGGCGTGCGTGCTTCCTGGTACGGCTTGCCGCTCCGCTACGCCATGAACGAGCTTGACGGCCTGCCTATCGAACGCTTCTACAAGGCGCTGCAGGCCGAGGGGTGCCACGAGGTAGATCGGCCCGGTTCGACCTGTCCACTCAATCTCCTTCCGCTGTTCCAGGAGCCGGGGCCATTGTTTCCCGAGTACAGCGAAAGGATCAACTATTCGCCCGGCGATTTTCCGAATGCCGAGGCGATTCACCGAGACACTCTCAAGCTTCCGGTATGGCACAGGGAGGAGGAAATTCCGCTGGTCGATAGCTATATCGAGGCGTTCCGCAAGGTGACCGAGAATTATCGCGACCTCCTCTAGGGTAAGGAATCATGGATCAATCTGCTCTCCTCGAAGAACTCAGTGCCGAGGCCGAACGTGACGGCGTTCAACAATTCGTCGTTGGCGCGGTCGTGCAACACGACGGCAAGGTGCTTCTCCTTCGACGGCCGGAGGACGACTTCATGGGCGGCATCTTCGAGCTGCCCAGCGGCAAGGCCAAGGTGGGTGAAACGCTGGACTCGGCACTGATCCGGGAGGTCGAGGAGGAAAGTGGCCTCGACGTCGTCGCTATCCGCGACTACCTGGGAAGCTTCGACTACACGTCCGGCAGCGGCAAGAAGAGCCGCCAGTTCAATTTCGTCGTGGACGTGGCCGCTCCCAAACCCATCAAGCTCCAGGAGCATGACGCCTACATCTGGAGCGCGCTCGCCGGCGAGCAGCCCGTGACGGACGCGGTGAAGGGCATTATCGGAAAGTATCGAAAACTACAGGGTGATTAGCTGGATTTTCTTAGTGAGATTGTGGCGTCACATCGGAAATTCGATATCAATTAACGCAATACGCTCGTTTCGGTCATGGCGAGCGGAGGCAATCCCCGGCGTCCTCGGGCCTGGTGACGCAACCACCGGCCCGAGGACTGGATCAGGAACTCGGAGCCCTCTGACCTATGAAGAACCCTAGCTCCATCCCCCCACATCTCGTAAGAAATGACAAGAACACCCGGGAGGCGTACTGGGATCTGCCCGCTGATCCCGAAGCGGTCGGTAAGGCGCGTGGCCTCGTGCGGGAGGTCCTCGCCGCCTGGGACATGTCCTGCGTGGTGGAGAACGTGACCATGGTGGTGTCGGAGCTGGTGAGTAACGCGATCCTGCACGGTAAGGCGCCGATCACCCTCGCGCTGTACCGGTACGGGCGGGTCGTGCGTGGGGAGGTCACCGATCACAGCGCCGTGTGGCCGAACCCGGTTCCGGCCGGTCCGGAGGAGGAGCACGGTCGGGGGCTGGCGATCGTCACTGCCTACGCCGACCGATGGGGCGTCGTACCGGCGTCGGAGGGCAGGCCGGTGGACGGTAAGACCGTCTGGTTCGTCTGCGCGGAGTGGAGGGCTCGGTGAGTGGTCCGCTGCCCATCGTGGATCTGTCCGACGGGGTGCGCCTGTGTGCGGGGTGCGGCACCCACATCGTCACGCTGGCCGCAGCGGTACGCCTGATCTGGGCCGACGTCACCGACGACGTGATCCCGGCCGAGGCCGTCGAGCAGATCACCGCGCCGGTCGCCGACATCTGGGTCGACGTCCTGTGCAACCCCTCCTGCCCGCCGGGCGAACCCCGAGCTGTACCGTGACTGACCCATCGTCCCTGTAACGGCAACACCACCCGATGGCGTTCTGTCACCGCGACCTCAGCGGCCCACACCGCGGCTACAAGGCGGCGTGGGCCGGTCCCCTCTGGCGAACGTCGATATCGGCGAACGGCTATGCCCAACGGCGAAGGGCGTCGACCGTCGTTTCCGGTGAGGTGTTGAAGCAGAACCGGATTCCGGGTGCCGTCTCCACCAGCACGTTGATCAGCCGTTCGAACAGTGGGGTGTGCTCGGGTGCCATCCGTACACCAGCCCCGATCATGACCAGATCGAAGGCGCCCTCGGACAGCCGTTCACGGACGGTCCTCTCCGCCGCGTCCGGATCGGTGCCGATCAGGCACGGCACGGCGTCGAAACCCGCCGCCCGCAGAGCCGCGTCGCCCTGTTCGATGCGTGCGGTGAGCGTCGCCTCGTCGAGGCCGGGATACCGGGTGTAGTCGATCACGTTCGGGTGTAGCCCGATCGTCAGGATCGTCGCCATCTCGCTCCTACCAGGGGACGGGGCCGTTGCGGTCGAAGAAGCCTCCGGTGGGCCCATCAGGGTCCACAGTGGCCAACTTGATGATCGCATCGGCCCCCTCCTCGACGGTGTGGACACCGGTGTGATGGTTCATGTCGGTGGCGGGGTTGCCCGGATCGGCGGCGTTGACCTTGAACTCGGGCAGCGCTCGGGCGTACTGGGACACGATCATGTTGAGCGCCGTCTTCGACGAGGCGTAGTCCAGGGCGAGGAAGCCGGACTCGGGGCGGGTGGGGTCGCCGGCGTGTGTCAGCGAGGCGAGACCGCTGGACACCACGACGACGCGGGGTCGTTCTGACCTGCGCAGTAACGGCAGGAACGCGTGGGTGACCCGTACCTGGCCGAACACGTTGACCTCGTACAACTCCCGTAGCGCGTCGGCGCGCATCTCGGCCGGGTCCAGCAACGGGCCACCGACCCCGGCGTTGTTGACCAGCACATCCAGACGATCCACGCGCCCGGCCACGGTTTTCACGGCCGTCGCCACGGACTCGTCCGAGGTCACGTCGAGTTCGACGAACTCGACGTCGAGCCCTTCGGCCGCCAGCGTGTCCGCGGCACGCATGCCGCGTTCCCGGTCCCGGGCACTCAGCAGGACCAGCCATCCGCTCCCGGCCAGGCGGCGCGCGATCTCCCGGCCCAGCCCTTTGTTCGCTCCGGTGACCAACGCCACCGTCTTCATGTCTGTCATGAGGGCGATCGTCGAGGCACGCGTCCGGGCACGCCAGGGCCGCCGGGGCATGGGACCGGCGGTACCACCCGGCCCTCGCGGTCCGTGCGGCATCATCGAGGAGTGGACCGCGCCGAACTCGCCGAAGTACTCCGCACAGCCCGAGCCCGTGTGCGACCGCAGGACGTCGGGCTGCCGTCGGGAACGCGCCGTCAGGTGCCGGGCCTGCGCCGGGAGGAAGTGGCCCTGCTCGCGAACCTGAGCGTCGATTACGTGGTCCGCCTTGAGCAGGGGCGCGGGCCACGGCCTTCGAGGCAGGTCGTCGCCGCGCTGGCCCAGGCTCTGCGGCTCGACGACGACGACCGCGACTTGGTGTTCCGGCTCGCCGGTCATGAGCCGCCTCAGACCGGACGCGTCGCGACGGTCATACGGCCGAGTGTGTTCCGGCTGCTGGACCGCATGGCGGACCTGCCCGTGATGGTGCTGTCGGCCAAGGGAGACGTGCTGGCCTGGAACCCCCTCGCGGCGGCGCTTCAGGGCGACATGTCCGTGTGGCCGCAGCGGCAAAGGAATCTCATCTGGCAACGTTTTCTCGGCAGTAGTCGCTGCCAGGTCGCCGCGGGCCCCGACGAGGACGACGCGGCCGCCCGTGCCTCGGTCGGCACGTTGCGTGCCGCCCAGGCCCGGTATCCCAATGACCCCGAACTGGCGCGAATGATCACAGAGCTGCGTCGTGGCAGCCCCCGGTTCGACGAGCTGTGGCGGGAGGGACGGTCCTCCTCATGGCGTACCGCGACCAAGAGCATCGCCCACCCCTCGCTGGGGACCGTCACCCTCGACTGTGACACTCTCCTGCTTCCGGACAGCGACCAGACCGTGCTCGTGTACTCGGCCGAGCCGGGAACCCCCGAGGCCACGGCGCTCGACCTGCTGCGGGTGACCGGACTGCAGCATTTCTGAGGCGCAGCCCTGTCGCATACCGACCGAGGTGCGCGCCGTCACCGCCGTCAGCGGTCCGAGCGCGTCGGCGACCACGAACCGTTTACCGATGATGCTCATGGAGTGTTACGTGAATTCGACGAGCTGCCGTCTCGTGATGGCGCTGGCCCTGTCCATCTCCATGACCTCCGGCTGCGGCGCTCGGCAATCTCCGGCCGAGGGAAACGGACAGGCAACCGGAACGACATACCGCATAGACACATCGGTGCTTCGGGCGATGATTGTCGACTACGACCACAAGAGTTCACCCGAGGAACTGGTTAAGTCCAGGAATCATGACGCCATCGTCATCGGAAGTGTCGAGGGGTTCGAGCAAGGGCGAGACATATATGACATCGAGGGTGACCCCTATCCGGAAAAGCGTGTGGTCATGCACGTTCGCGTCGACTCCACCGTAAAGGACAACGGGATTGTCAGTGGCGGCCGCGTCTATGTCGACCTGGACCAGGGAGGGCTATATCACGATGGGACGCCCAGTAGGTCTCTTGACGATTTCCGAAAGGCCGTACCTGCCGGTGTGAGAGTGATGCTCTTCCTCTTCTCGGATCGGCGAACGGCCCTTCGAATCGAAGGGGCTGAGAACGGCCTACCGAGCGGTGCCGTTCTGGCGGCCCCGGACCCCCAGGGGATGGTCTTCGACGACGGCTCGAAACTCGTGGGCGGACAGGAGGACCTGGAGGGCGAGTGGAAGGCGATGGGGAGCGTCGACGAAGTCGCCCTTCGGGTGAAGAAGGCGCTGGGCGTCGAATGACCCGATGACAAACCATCGGTGTCCGGACTGCAGGGGGAGCTCGACTGTGACACTCTCCTGCTTTCGGATAGCGACCAGGCCGTGCTTGTGTACTCGGCCGAGCCGGGAGCCCTTGAGGCCACGGCGCTCGACCTGCTGCGGGTGACCGGAGTGCAGCATTTCTGAGGCGCAGCCGTATCGCATGCCGGCCGAGATGCGCGCCGTGGCGGGCAAGGGTGATCTCCCGTGGTTCGGTCAGCAGCAGCCGGTGCTCGCCGCGGCGCCGACCGGCTGGCCCGGGGCCTGTTCCGAGGCCGGGCCGCAGGCGCACGGGGCCGCGGGGTCCTGGTCGGCGGTCGCGGACTTGCCCAGGACGTCGGCGTCGGCCTTGACCACGTACACCTCCCACGGCTCGGCGCCGGGACCGGTCACCCACACCTTGTCCTGCAGGGCGTAGCAGCATGAGGTGTCGTTCTCTTCGAAGGTGGCGAGCCCGGCGTCCTTCAGTCGCCGGGTGGCCGCCTCCACCTGGGCGGTGTCGGTGACCTCGACGCCCAGGTGGTCCAGGCGGGTGTCGTGGCCTTCCTCGCCTTCCAGGAGCACGAGCTTCAGCGGCGGCTCGGCGATGGCGAAGTTGGCGTAACCGGGGCGGCGCTTGGTGGGCTCCACGCCGAACAGCTTGGAGTAGAAGGCGATCGACCCCTCCAGGTCGGCGACGCGCAGGGCGAGCTGGACACGGGACATGGTGATCCTCCGTGAGGTTCCGGCGGGCGGTGGCGGTCACCACCCGCACCGCTGTTTCGATGAACATCTATTCAGCGGGCATCGCCAGCTTGCAATACTGCTTAGAGATCTGTCAACTTAGAGCTATGTCGAAACAAGCGTTGCCGATCGTGGACCTGGCCGGGACCGACGAGGCCGGGCAGGCGTGCTGCGCGCCGCTGGTGTGCGAGCCGCTGAACACGGCCGAGGCCGAGGAACTGGCGCCGTTGTTCAAGGCGATCGCCGACCCGGTGCGGCTGCGCCTGCTGTCGCTGATCGCCTGCCATGAGGGCGGCGAGGCGTGCGTGTGCGACCTGACCGGCGCCTTCGAGCTGACCGGGCCGACCATCAGCCACCACCTGAAGGTGCTACGCCAGGCTGGGCTGATCGACTGCGAACGGCGCGGTACCTGGGTCTACTACTGGGTCAACCCGGGCGTGCTGGCGCGACTGTCGGCGATCCTGGGAACGCGCCTGCCGGAGATGGCGTGAGCGGCGCCGCGCAGACACCGTCCGCCCCGGCAGGGGCCGAAGCGGTGTCGCCGGGGCGGTTGTCGACGCTGGACCGGTGGCTGCCGGTCTGGATCGCCGCCGCGATGGCCGCCGGGCTGGTGGCGGGCCGAACGGTCCCCGGCCTGGGCGCCGCTCTGCAGGTCGTGCAGGTCGATGGCATCTCGCTGCCGATCGCGCTGGGCCTGCTGGTGATGATGTATCCGGTGCTGGCCAAGGTCCGCTACGACCGGCTGGAGACGGTGACCGGTGACTGGCGGCTGCTGGTCACCTCGCTGGTGCTGAACTGGGTGGCCGGCCCCGCGCTGATGTTCGCCCTGGCCTGGCTCTTCCTGCCCGACCTGCCCGCCTACCGCACCGGCCTGATCATCGTCGGGCTGGCCCGGTGCATCGCCATGGTCGTCATCTGGAACGATCTGGCCTGCGGGGACCGGGAGGCCGCCGCCGTGCTGGTCGCGCTCAACAGCGCCTTCCAGGTGATCGCCTTCGCCGGGCTCGGCTGGTTCTACCTGGTCGCGCTGCCGGGTTGGCTCGGCCTGCCCGCCGCCGCACTGGACGTGTCCACCTGGGACATCGCCCGTTCCGTGCTCATCTTCCTCGGAATCCCGCTGGCGGCCGGATACCTCACCCGCCGTCTGGGGGAGAGGACCAAGGGCCGCACCTGGTACGAGACCCGTTTCCTGCCGAAGATCGGCCCGGTGGCGCTGTGGGGGCTGCTGTTCACCATCGTGATCCTGTTCGCCCTGCAAGGCGACGCGATCACCTCCAAGCCGCTCGACGTCGCGCGGATCGCGCTGCCGCTGCTGGTCTACTTCGCGCTCATGTGGATCGGCGCCTTCGCCCTGGGCCATCTGGTCGGTCTGGGATACGCGCGCACCGCGACGCTGGCGTTCACCGCGGCGGGCAACAACTTCGAACTCGCCATCGCGGTCGCGATCGCCACCTTCGGCGTAACCTCCGGCCAGGCCCTGGCCGGAGTGGTCGGCCCGCTGATCGAGGTCCCCGTCCTGCTCGCGCTGGTCTACCTCTCCCTGGCCCTGCGCCACCGCCTCGCCCGCGGGTGATCGGAGAACCCTCATGTCCCTGTCCTTCGACCGGCTACGGGCCGCCCGCGTTCAAGGAGCCTTCATGTCCACCGTCCCCGAGGTTTTGTTCGTCTGCGTGCACAACGCCGGACGCTCCCAGATGGCCGCCGCCCTGCTGCAGCATCACGCAGCCGGAGGTGTCACCGTCCGCTCGGCCGGATCCGCCCCCGCCGACTCCATCAACCCGGCCGTCATCACGGTCATGGACGAGCTCGGCCTTGACCTGAGGCGCGCGTTCCCCAAACCGCTCACCGGCGAGGCCGTCCAGGCCGCCGACGTGGTCGTCACCATGGGCTGCGGTGACGCCTGCCCGATCTTCCCCGGCAAACGCTACCTGGACTGGCAGCTGGCCGACCCGGCCGGCCAGGGCATCGAACAGGTACGCCTCATCCGCGACGAGATCGACGCACACGTCCGCGCACTGCTGGCCGAACTGGTCCCCGCCGCGGGCCGAGCATGACCACCACCGCGGGGCCGCGCGTCACGGCCATGACCGCGAGGCATGGCGCGCAGGTGCTGGACATCTACCGGCTCGGCATCGACGAGGGCCAGGCGACCTTCGAAACCACCGTCCCGGCCTGGGAACACTTCCTGGCGGCCAAGCTGCCCGCCCACAGTCACGTCGCGGTCGACAGCGACGGTGACCGGGCCGGTGACCGGGTGCTGGGCTGGGTCGCGGCGACGGCGGTCTCCGACCGGTGCGCCTATGCCGGGGTGGTCGAGCACTCGGTCTACGTCCACCCCGAGGCCCGAGGCCGCGGTGTCGGCTCCGCGCTGCTCGCGGCGCTGATCGCCTCCACCGAGGCCGCCGGAATCTGGACGATCCAGTCCGGTGTCTTCCCCGAGAACACCGCGAGCCTCGCCCTGCACGCACGCGCCGGGTTCCGGGTGATCGGCACCCGCGAGCGGATCGGACGCCACCACGGTGTCTGGCGTGACGTCGTACTGATCGAGCGCCGCAGCCCGGTCGTTTCCTGACGCGGCCCCCGAGTTCGTCGGCTCGCACCGGACGTCCCGTACTCACCGGGTGCGCCGGTCAAGCTCCGCCGGGTTCGGCCCGGGGAGTCCGTCCGTGGCGCGCAGTGCGTACAGGTTGCCGTTCGAGCTGCCGACGTAGACGAGGCCGCCGGCCACGACCGGCCGGGTCTGGAAACGGCCGCCGGTCTGAAAACGCCAGCGGGGCGCGCCGGTGGCCGCGTCCAGCGCGTGCAGCGTGCCGCCCTCGTCCTGGGCGAAGACGGTGTCCTCGTGGACCGACACCTGGGTGGTGAGCGGCCTGCTCCACCGTTCCTTCCCGGTTTCGGGGTCGAGGGCGTGCAGGCTCTGGCCTGCGACGTAGACATTCCCTCGTGACGCGGTGACGTTCCACCGGCCGCTGTCGCTCTCGGTGGTGAGCCTCCATCGCTCCCGGCCGGAGGCGGCGTTCAGCGCGTACGTGCGCCCGGTGAGATCGCGGAGGTAGACGGTGTCGCCGATCACGACGGGGTCGTACCGGACGGCGGTGTGTACGCGGGCGCGCCACCGTGTCTTCCCGGTGGCGGGATCGAGCGCGGACACCTTCTCATCGGTGACCACGAAGACGGCCTTCCCGGTCGCGGCCAGGTAACCGGCCGGGTTGATGTTGCCGGTGCCCACGCGGGAACGCCGGCGAAGCGTGCCCGTCCTGGCGTCGAGGGCGTACAGCATGCCTTCCCGGCTGCTCACGTGGACGGTGCCGGCGGCCACGGCCACGCGGCCCAGGGTGCCGGGGACGCGGAAGCGCCACCGCCGCTTGCCGGTGGCGGCTTCCAGCGCCACGACGTGGGTGAATCCGACGCCCGCGTACACGCCGCCGTCCTGGATGACGAGATCCTTGATACCGACGTACTGGGTGCCGAAGCGGCGGTTCCACCGCATCCGGCCGGTGGTGGTGTCGATGGCCGCCATCCCGTCGTTCCTTACGCCGTAGAGCACGCCGTCCACGAGCATGGGTGTGGCCGGCCAGGATTTCCACCGCGCCCGGCCGGTGACGGCGTCCAGGGCGTACAGACCGTCGTCGGCGCCGGCGTACACCGCACCGCCGTCCACCACCGGGTCGGCGCCGACCCTTCCGTCGGCGAGGTGGGTCCACCCGCCCGTCCGTGCCGGAGGTGGGACGCGTTCCCCCGGCCGATAGCGGGCCATCAGGTTGTCACGCACCCGGGCCGCGGCCAGGCGCAGCGCCAGTCGCGACGGCGACGTCAGATGGACGACGACCGGGCCCACGTTGACCAGTGCCGCGCCGAAGGTCCCCCCGGGGCCGTGGGCGGTGTAGGAGAAGACGCCCTCGCCCTCGATCGTGGGGTCGTGGTCGAAGCTCTCGTGACGCCTGGTCAGCTCGGCGGCGGCGGCGAAGAGGGCGCCGGCGTCCGGGGACACCCAGCTCACGGAGAGCGAGATGACCCCACGGTCGTCCTCGGGGGGCACCCAGTCGCAGGTCACGGGCCTGGGCAGCGTGAGGCGGCCCAGGGACCTGCCTCCCGGGACGCGGTGGAAGTCGTCGCCGAGGTCGCGTGAGGTGAGCAGGGAGCAGGCGTCCGGCCAATCGCCCGGCGGGACACCGCCGAGCGCGACGGGGCCGGTGGGACGTCCGTAGACGGGACGCAGGGCGGTGATGTGGGCGTCACCGTGGATGAAGGCCATGTGGGAGGTCGCCCCCACGAAGACGGTGGTGTGGGTGAGCGGCCTGTCGAGGGGGAGTGCGATGGGAGGGCCACTGTCCTGCTCTCGTGAGTTGAGGTAACCGGGCAGCGGCCACGTGTTGTTCCAGTCGAACCCGGGGCGGTCCTCGGCGTCGGGATGCCGGCCGAGGACCGGCGCCGGGATCCCGGCGGTGGCCCGCTCCAGGTGGGAGCGGGGCAGCGGTGTGCCGTCCCGCGTGAAGAGGAAATCGTCGCCGTCCAACGCCGCGATGACGAAGCCCTCCGACGCCTCCCTGAACCAGAGCCGGACGCCGACGCCCGGCGCGACGCGCCAGGTGGTCACCGGACGTGTCCAGTTCCGCCGTAGTGTGCGCGGATCGAAGGAGTCGAGCCGCACGCGGCCCTGCTCGCAGCGGCTCAGCAGCAGCAGAGCCCCGGAGGCGGAGTCGGTCTCTCCCTCACAGCCCACCGCCTCGGCGGCCCGCGCCCGGACGCCGCCGGTTCGTACGTCGAGCAAGAGCAGCCCGGACTCCCGGTGGAAGACGACGACGCCGTGCTCGGACACCTGGATCCGTGGGAAGTTGTACTCCCGTGGCCTCGACGGGGGTAGCGCGTGCCGCCACAGCGGTCCGCCGGAGGCCAGGTCGTAGCCGTACAGGGTCCGATCCGACGATCCTTTCCGGGTCCCGACCACGACGAGGGTGTCGGCCGCGGCCCACGCGTCGCCGAGGGAGTGGAGCGGGATGCGAACGGTGAGCCGGATCGCGCCGGTGTCGGGATCGCGCACGGTCACCGTCCCTGCCTCCGGCGCCGCCATGATCAGATTCTCGCCGGACAGGAAGGAGAGGGAGGCCTTCTCATCGGCAGGGGCCGACCACGCCGTCTTCCACCCCACGAGCTCCAGCGGAGGCCGCCCGTCGTCGGCGACCGCGAGCGCGGCGGCCACCGAGAGCGCCACCAGAACCCGGAGGCAGCGGGTGATCAGCATGTCCGGCGTTTCCCGCAGGAGACCGGCTGCCAACCTCCCTGCGAGGCTTGCCGGTAGTGGGACCGGTACCGGGCGGCCTCGCCGGTCAACCGGAACGGCCCTCCGTCCGGCCCTTTGACCACGACCTCTTCCGTGCGGCCGTCCGCGAGCACCGTGACCCGCAGGTCGAACTCGTAGTAGGCCTTCTTGCCGGTGAAGCTCAGGCTGAGTGTGACCGGCTCATCCCGTTTCAGGTCGATCTGCTTCTTCCGGAAGTACGGGGTGTCCCCGCCGGTCGTGAACCGAGGCGTGGGACGGTCAAGGTCGGCGGCCATCTCGACGGTGCCCGTCTCGCCGCCGCCGGTGACGGCGATCAGGCGGGCGCCCTCCGACACCGGTCTGCGGGCGAGGACCCGCGGCTCGATGTCCACGATGCGCAGGCTGCTGCGGTTCCCGGTCAGCGCGACGGTGACGTTCATGCTGTCGATCAGGGCCATCCGGTGGCGCGCCAGCATCGCCTCACGCTGCTTGTCCGCGTGGGCGGCGAGCATGAGCGCCCGGTCCTCGGGGGTGGTCACCGGTTCGCGTAGGACGGTGTCGCGCTCGGAGTAGTCGACGGCCACGTGGCCGACGATGATCGGGGCGGCGCCGCGTACCTGCTCGACCGTGTCGGAGCCGTGCGCGTTGTACCACTCGGTGAACACGACGCCGAACGCGGCCAGGATCACGGCGCCGACGATCCCCGCCAGCCACGCCAGCAACCCTTTCGCCCGGGCGGGATCGGACGCCTCGGCGTCCTCCTGCCGCTGGGCCGCGGCGTCGCGGCCGATCGATGTGCGCTTCTTCCGGCGCGCTCTGCCCATAGGAACGCATTCCTCCACGGCTGATCGTCGAGACCAGGGTAGGTACGAGCTTGAGTGCGAAGGAGCGGTTTCCGGTTATTCACGACTGTCGGCGAGCATGTCCGGCGCGTCCTGCGGGTCCGCTGCCCACTCATGTGGGAGGAGGGCCGCTCGTCCGAGCGGCCGGGCGCGGAGATCCTGGACCGCGCGATGCAGCCCCCGCCGCCCTGGAGTGAGGGCGGGAACTCATGCCGTCGAGCGTTGGCCACCCGGCCCTGGGGAACGTTCGCGAGGCCGCCGCGCATGCGCTCGGGTCGATGAGTGACCTCTTTTGAACGCGTTCAGCGTGCCGCGCTAGGCTGGTCTCACACGTTCTGGGGAGTCCGATGAAAATAGTGATACCCGGAGGAAGCGGTCAGGTAGGCGCGATCCTGGATCGTGCGATGACCGCCGCAGGACATGACGTCGTGGTGCTGACCAGGCGCCCGGTGCGGGAGCGCGACGTGCACTGGGACGGGGAGAGCCTGGGGCCCTGGGCACGGGAGATCGACGGCAGCGACGTCGTGGTCAACCTGGCGGGACGCAGCGTCGACTGCCGCTACACCGCCGCCAACCTGAGGGCGATGATGGACTCGCGCGTGCACTCCACCCGGGTCGTGGGCGAGGCGATCGCCGCCGCCGCGCGGCCTCCCCGGGTCTGGCTGCAGATGAGCACCGCCACCGTCTACGCGCACCGCTTCGACGCGCCCAACGACGAGGCGACCGGCGTGATCGGCGGCGGCGAACCCGGTGTCCCGGACTACTGGGCCTACAGCGTCGAGATCGCGAAAGCGTGGGAGCGGGAGCAGGAACGGGCCGAAACCCCGCACACGCGCAAGGTCGCCCTGCGTACCGCGATGGTGATGAGTCCCGATCGCGGCGGTGTCCTCGACGTCCTGCTGCGGATGGTGCGGCTCGGTCTCGGCGGCCCGATCGCGGGCGGCGCGCAGTACATGTCCTGGATCCACGACCGCGACTTCGTCCGCGCCGTCGAGTTCCTGGTCGACCGGGACGACCTCGCGGGACCGGTGAACCTCGCCGCCCCCGAGCCTCTGTCGCAGCGCGCGTTCATGCGCGCGCTACGCGCGGCATGGGGGATCCGGGTCGGCCTGCCCGCGACGAGGTGGATGGCCGGGCTCGGCGCGTTCGCGCTGCGCTCGGACACCGAACTCCTGCTGAAGAGCCGCCGGGTCGTCCCCGGCCGTTTGCTCGAAGCGGGTTTCACCTTCGAGCACGCCCGGTGGCCGGAGGCCGCCGACGATCTCGTGAAGCGTGTGCGAGGAGGGGACCGCGTCCCGGTGTGAGCCTCCCGGGGGCGCGGGCGGGCGTTTCGCGGCTCGTGCGGAGACGCTATCCCCGAGACGACGCCCCGCCGGTGTCCGAGGGAACCTCGAAGAGCGCAGGACGGTCACCTTGCTGACGGGCTGGAACACCGGAGAGCGCCGATCCCCTGCGCTGGGATCGGCGCTCTCCAGCGTCTCAAGGATCAGGCGCGCCGCCAGCGCCAGTACGGGTCGCTGCTCTTGTACAGGCACCGGTACTTGCGGTTGGTGACCTTGGCGTACCCGTACTTTCCGCGTGCGGCCTTCGGGCAGAAGGCGCCGGGGGTGATGCACCGCCAGACCTGCTTGTCCTGCCGATACTGGCAGGCGGCGTGACTACCTGCGGAAACGGCAGGGGCCTGGGCGTGGAGGGTCGCCGCCGAGGCGGGCAGCGCTACGGTGGCCGGTGCGATCAGGGCGCTGCCGACCAGGGCCGCCGACACGAGCAGGTTCTTGAGCAAGGGGAGGCTCCGAGGGGAGGGGATATGTACTCTTCCTATGACTCCTGGCAGCTACAGCTGGTTTGCCGGGCGATGTGGTGAGAATCCGGCTTTTTCCAGCACCCCTTCGGGCGAACGTTCAGCCGCAGTGGCTCCAGCCGCTCTTCCAGGACCGTGATCCGTACGAACCGCCCCAGATCACGCACTTCTTCACGGCGGGGAGTCGTACGGGGCCCGCGTAGGCGGTGAATTTACCGGGGTCGCTCGCGGCGGAGCCGCCCTTCACCCGGAGGATCGCGTTCATCGCGACCTTGGAGGATGTCACGTACCGGGACATGGTCACGACACAGTTCTTGCCCTGGGCGGTGTTGTAGAGGAGATAGACGGTCGCCACGCTGCCCAGAGCCCTGGAGTTGATCACTTTGTAACCGCCGCCGCAGAGGCCGGTGGCCGTGTGGGGGTTGGGCTTCTGCGGCGGCTTGGCGGTGGGCTTCGCCGTCGGGTTCGCTGTGGGTGTCGGGGACGACGAGGACGGCGAGGGCTTGGAGGGGGCGCTCGGCTGCGGCGAGGCCGTCGGTCCTGGAGTCTGTGCGGGGGAGTTGTCGGGTTTCGCCGTCGGCTTCTCCGTCCCTCCGGCCGGATCCTCGTCCGGCCGGGAGGAGGGCCGCGCGGTGCGCCGGGATGGGGAGGACGTGATCGCGGGGACCGTCTCGGTTCTCTCCTCCGCCTCGGAAACCCTCTCCGAGGGCTGGGAGGACTCCTTCGGAACCTCGGGGACGAGCGTCGGATCGGGCTCCAGCTCCGTGACCTCCGACGCGGTGGGGGTCGTCGCCGGCCGCGTCGCCGCGGCCTTCCCGTTGTCCTGGAGGAGCGCCACGGCCCCCGCGGTCGCGCCGAGCGCGGCCACGACCGCCACTCCGGCGAGCAGGAGCCCCGCGGGCCGGGGTCTCTTCCTTTCGCCGGGGTCGGGACCGTTCGGTGCTGATCCGCCCTGCTCCTGTCCGCCCTGCTCCTGTCCGCTCTTCCAGGGTCCGCTCTGCCAGGGTCCGGCCTGGCGCGGTCCGGCCTGGGGTGGTGGGCCGTACCCGCCCTGTACGCCAGGTCGCGGGGGCGTCGCGGACGTGGGGCCGGTGGCGGGATCGGTCGTGGGAGTGGTGCCGGGTGCGGGGCCGAGATGGGGGAGGGCGGCCGGGCGCGGGACCGGGCCGGTGGGGGCCGCGCCCATCAGGTGGCTGACGAGTTGTTCGGCGGTGGGGCGTGAGGCGGGGTCCTTGGACAGGCAGGCCGCGACCAGGTCGCGCAGCGGTCCCTCAAGCGTGCCCAGTTCCGGCTGCGCGTTCAGGATCCGGTTGATCACGATCGCGATGGAGTCCTGGCCGAACGCGGGGCTGCCGGTCGCGGCGAAGACCATCGTGACGCCCCAGGCGAACACGTCGGCCGCGGGCGTCACCTCGCCGGGGCCGAGTTGCTCGGGCGCGAGGTAGGACGGGGTCCCCATCGCGACCCCGGTCGCCGTCATCCCCGGCGAGTCCAGCGCCCTGGCGATGCCGAAGTCGATCACCACCGGGCCCTCGGGCCCCATCAGCACGTTGGCGGGCTTGAAGTCGCGGTGCAGGATGCCCGCGCGGTGGATCGCCGACAGCGCGGTGGCCGTACTGACGGCGAGACGTTCCAGGGAGGCGCCGCGCCGGGGACCCTCCCGGTCGACCAGCAGGCGCAGGGACGGGCCTGGAACGTACTCGCTCACGATGTACGGGCGGCTGCCGGCGAGGTCGGCGTGGAGCACGACGGCGGTGCAGAACCTGGCGACCCGCTGCGCGACCGACACCTCGCGCAGGAAGCGGGCCCTGGCCTCGGGGTCGCCGACCAGCCCGTGGTGCAGGAGCTTGACGGCGACCTGCTCACCCTCGGGCCCCCGCCCGAGGTAGACGATTCCCTGGCCGCCCTCGCCGAGCCGTCCGACCAGCTCGAACGGGCCCAGTCGCGGTGGATCCCCCTCGATGAGCGGCGCCGTCACGATGTCCCCCCGAACACGATGTCTCCGAACCAACACCAAAAATGGTTTGGATGGGGCAGAACGCTACCAGCGTGAACGGTGACGGAGATCCCCTCCGGGGGGAGGCCCGCTCAGATCGCCTTGCCGGGGTTGAGGATGCCGAGCGGGTCGAAGACCTGCTTGATCCCGTGGTGGATCTCCTCGGTGACCGGGCCGGTCTCCAGCGCCAGCCAGCGCCGCTTGAGCAGTCCGACGCCGTGCTCGCCGGTGAGGGTGCCCCCCATCTCCAGGGTCTCCCTGAAGAGCTCGTCGGCCGCCGCCCACACCTGCGGCGGCGGCTCGGTCAGGGCGTGGTCGAAGATGAAGACCGGATGCAGGTTGCCGTCGCCCGCGTGCGCGACCGTGGTGATCAGCACGTCGTGCTTGACGGCGATCGCCTCGATCTTCTCGATCATGTGCGGCAGCGAGGAGCGCGGCACGCACACGTCCTCCACCAGGCACTTGCCCAGCCGTTCCTTCGCCTGGTACGCCATCCGCCGGACCCCGATCAGCTCCTCGGCCTCCTGCGCCGACGACGACACCGCGACGAAGGCCGCGCCGTTGGCGGTGCAGAGCTCGGCCATCCGCTCGGAGACGGCGGGGCCGTCGGCCGCGTCCGACTGCGCGATCAGCATCGCCCTGGTCGACTCCTCAAGCCCGATGTTCCGCCAGTCGTCGATGGCCTTGAGCGTGTTGCGGTCGAGCATCTCCATCAGCGACGGCTGGCATCCGGCCGCGATGATCGCCGAGACGGCGGAGGCGGCGTCCCTGAGCGAGGTGAACTCGGCCGCGATCGTCGCCGGGTAGACCGAAGGAGCCCTGCGCAGCCGTACCGTCGCCGCGGTGATGACCCCGAGGGTGCCCTCGGAGCCGACGAACAGCCCGGTCAGGTCGTAGCCGGTCACGCCCTTCACGGTGCGCCTGCCGGTGTTGATCACCCGCCCGTCGGCGAGCACGACCTCCAGGCCCATCGCCGAATCGCGGGTCACGCCGTACTTCACGCACCGCAGCCCGCCCGCGTTGGTGGCGAGGTTGCCGCCGATGGTGGAGATCTCGTACGAGGAGGGGTCGGGGGCGTACATCAGCCCGTGCTCGCGGGCGGCCCGGTCCAGGTCGGCGGTGATGACGCCCGGCTCGACCACGGCCATCTCGTCGGCGGGGGAGAGCTCCCTGATCGCCGCCATCCTGTGCAGCGCGAGCACGACGCATCCCTCGACGGCGGTCGCCCCGCCCGCCAGCCCGGTCCCGGCGCCCCTGGGCACGACGGGCACCCGGTGCTCGGTGGCCCATCTCATCACGGCGACCACGTCGTCCCTGGTGTGGGCGAGTACCACGGCGAGCGGTTTGCCCGGCTCCAGGAAGGTCCGGTCACGCGCGTAGGAGTCGGTCACGTCGGGATCGGTCAGCACCTTCTCCGGTGCGAGCGCGGCGGCGAGTGCGGAGATAGCAGTCACATATTGGACTTTACGGCCTATGCCAACGTGCCTTCTCCGGACAAAACGCGTTTTATTGCAGTTTCGCAACATCATTTGGTCTCTTGACTCTTCCTTTACTTTCTCGTCTAACGTCCCCGTTCGGCGCGCTCATACGGCGCGCCGGTGGTGGACGCGTCCGGTGAACCCGGGCGGCAGGAAGGGGACACGTTGTCCGGCAGAGTCAGGAGCGGGAGCGCTCGCAGGCGCCTTCTCGCGATAGTCCCCGTGCTCGGCCTGGCCGTCACGGGATTGGCCGTGAGCGGTGCGTCGGCCGAGAGCGACACCTCGGTCGCGCGGTACGAGCCGACCGCGGCCGACTACTACATCAACTACGCGCCCCCGAGGGATGAGCCGGAGGTCAAGGACCCCGCCGTTCCGTCGGCCAAGGCGCGCAAGGCCGGTCCCTCCAAGAAGATCGCCGAGAAGTACTCGCAAGGCAACCCCGTGGCCGCGCGGGTGCTGGCCGCCCGCGAGGCGCAGGCGATCAGGACGGGGATCAACCCCGCCGACTTCATCTTCAAGAAGTCGAAGACCGTCAAGACTGCCAAGCTCCTCACGCTGCTGGTGGAGTTCGACGACAAGGCCAACGACGACTTCTCCGGCTTCTCCCGCCCGGCCGACGTGAACAGCGAGGACCCGGCCGAGTGCGTCACCGAGCCGCCGGGCACGCTGCTCAACGGCCCGCTGCACAACAGGATCCCCAACCCGGCCACCCTGCCGCACAAGGACAACAACAGCTTCTGGGTGCCCGACTTCAGCCCCGACCACTTCAACAAGATGCTCTACACCAAGCAGGGCATCACCCAGCGCGTCCGCACCGACCTGACCGACCCCCGCGACGGTCGCAAGGGCATCGACATCTCCGGCTACACCATGAAGAACATGTACGAGGAGATGTCCAAGGGCGCCTACACGGTCACCGGCCAGGCCAGTCCGTGGATCAAGGTCCCGCACTCCGAGGCCTACTACGGCGCGCGCGCCTGCGGCCAGCCGGTGCAGGACATGAGCGGCCACCCGGACAACCCGCGCGGGGCCGGCCAGCTCGCCATCGACGCGGTCAACACCCTCGCCGCCTCCGACCCGAACTTCCCCTGGGCCGACTACGACCTCGAGGACGTCGGCGACGCCGACGGCGACGGTAACTTCGCCGAGCCCGACGGCGTGATCGACCACCTGGTCCTGGTCCACGCGGGCAAGGACAAGTCCTCCGACGGCGGCGCCGAGGGCACCTACGCGATCTGGGCGCACTCCAGCGCGGTGGCCGGCGGCTACCAGGTGCCCGGCCAGAACGTGAAGATCTCCAACTACATCGTGCAGCCCGAGGACTCCGGCGTCGGCGTCTTCGCCCACGAGTACGGCCACGACCTGGGCCTGCCCGACCTCTACGACACCAGCGGCCAGGCCTCCTCGGCCGTCGACTTCTGGGACCTGATGTCCAGCGGCTCGCACAGCGGCCCGATCTTCCAGTCGATGCCCACCCACATGAGCCTCTGGGGCAAGTGGGTCCTCGGCTGGGCCAACCCCAAGGTCTTCGACCCGGGCGACCGCGCCGGCCTGGTGACGATCGGCCAGGCCTCGCGCACGCCCAAGCTCACCCAGGACGGCGTCAGGGTGAACCTGACCAGCCCTCCGGTCACGATGGTCGAGCCGCACAGCGGCACCAAGACGTTCTGGTCCAACTTCGACCAGGAGTGGGCGAACGTCAAGATCGGCCGTGACGTCCAGGTGCCCGCGGGAAGCGACCTGAAGTTCTGGATGTGGAACAACTACGAGATCGAGGAGGACTGGGACTTCGGCTTCGTCGAGGTCTCCACGGACGGCGGCACGACCTGGGCACAGCAGAAGGTCTACACCGAGGGCGGCGCCCTGGTCTCCACCGGCGACGACTACCCAGACCCCAACGGCAACCTGGCCGCGTTCGGCAACAAGAAGTACGGCCTCGCCGGCGACACCGGCGGCTGGCGGCACGACTACGTCGACCTCACCCCGTTCGCCGGCACGACCGTCAAGCTGCGCCTGACGTACAACACCGACGCCGCCTACACCCCGCGCGGCTGGCACGTCGACGACTTCGCGCTCACCAACGGCGCCGAGACCGTCTGGAGCGACGACCTGGAGAGCGGCGCCGCCGGCTGGACGGCGAGCGGCGGCACCTTCAACGGCACCACCGGCAAGGGCTGGGTCGTCAACGACGGCAAGCGCGAGGTCTCCCGGTTCTATCTGGCCGAGTGGCGCAACTTCGACGGGTTCGACAAGGGCCTGCAGTACACCTACGCCACCAACTACTCCCGTGAGGGCTCCTGGAAGGTGGAGAAGGTCAAGTACAACGCCCCCGGCATGCTCGTGTGGTTCCGCGACTCCAACTACACCAACAACTCGGTGGCGAACAACCTCGACCTGGCGCCGAGCATCGGTTCCAAGGGCAGCCTGATCCTCGTCGACTCCCACTTCGACCCGCTGCGGCGGACCGGCACGGCGGCCGCGAAGGACACCACCACGCTCAAGAACATGAGCGGCCGCGTGCAGAGCTCGAACGCCGCCTTCTCCTTCGCCAAGACCTACCCCTTCACCGAGTGCTTCGAGGGGCCCGGTGAGCCCTTCAGCGAGTACTGCACCAAGGTGGCCGCGCAGAAGGGGGTCTCCGAGTTCACCGACGCGAAGACCTGGTACCCCGGGTTCGAGGTGCGCGGCACCAGCCTGTTCTACCGCGACTTCGACGCCTCCACGGTCGTCCCGTCCAAGGGCGACCAGCTCTACAGCACTCGGATCGTCAACGCCGACGGCACCCCGGCCACCGAGCTGTACGGGACCGACATGGGCAACGGCCACGTCCTCGGCTCGGGCAACCCCGGTGACGAGGGCAAGGCGCTGGGCGTGAAGATCAAGCTGATCACCCCGCTCCCCGGCGACCTCGGCGCGATCGTGCAGGTCACCCCGCCCAAGAAGTAAGGGCACCGGCCAGGAAGGCAATCGACATCCCACAAATGGTAGGGCCCCGCCGTCATCGACGGCGGGGCCCTACCATTTGAACGGGCGACCATCCGATCGGACAGGGGCAGCGTGGGAGAGCTTCGAAGCAAGGCCGAGCACACCGAGGCCATCCGGACCAAGGGCAGGGTCTGCGTGGTCGTCAACACGCGCTCGCGCCGAGGCCGGCGCCACTACGCCGCCGTGGTCCGCGCGCTGCGGGCCGAGGGGTTCGACTCGATCCGTTTCCTGCCGGTGGTCGACCCCAAGCGCCTGCGCGCCACCCTGGAGGAGGCCCTCGCCTCCGAGCCCGACCTGCTCGTCGTGGGAGGCGGCGACGGCACGCTCAGCGCCGCCGTCAAGCACGTCGCCCACCGCGACGTCGCCCTGGGCGTGCTGCCCCTGGGCACGACCAACAACTTCGTCCGAAGTCTGGGCGTCCCCCTCGACCTCGCCGGAGCGATCCGGGTGCTGCGCACGGGGAAGGTCGCCGACATCGACCTGGGCGTGGCCGGAGACCGCGAGTTCGCCAACCTGGCCAGTTTCGGGGTCTCCGTGGAGGTGGCGGGCAAGGTCAGGCACGGGGTGAAGCGTCTTCTCGGCCGCGCCGCCTACCCGCTCACGGCCCTCACGATCCTGCCGGGCCACCGGCCGTTCCGTGCCTTCCTCACCGTGGACGGGCGCCGCCACGAGCTGCTCACCCACCAGCTCAACATCGCCAACGGCCGCTTCCACGGCGGCTGGCAGGTCGCCAGGGACATCAGCATCGACAACGGGCTCCTGGTCGCGTACCAGCTCGGCTCGGGCAAGCGCCTGCGCCTGCTGCTGGAGACCATGGTCCGCGCCGGCAGCGGCCGCTGGCGCAGCCTGGCGGGAGGCCCCTTCGTCGTGGGGCGCGAGATGCACCTGGAGACCGACCCGCCGATGGCCGCCGACGTCGACGGCGAGGTCCGCCTGATGACCCCGATCACGATCCGCACCATCCCCAACGGCCTGCGGGTGATGGTCCCCGACGACTTCGTCGACTCCTGAGCCCGGTGCGGCCCGGCGCCGACGACGATTGGAGCCGGCGTCACCGGGTAGTCGGAGATCTCCGACAGATGGAGGGCACCATGGCATCGCTGATCGACCGGGTCCGACGCTACCTGAGCACCCCGCAGGGACGGCGGAACATGGAGAAGGCCAAGACCATGGCCCGCGACCCGCGCAACCAGCAGAGGCTGCGCGGGCTCCTCGACCGGTTCCGCGGCGGCCCCACCCGTCGCCGCTGACCTTCGCCCGCGCCGGGTTCAGGTCCTGATGACGGTGGGCGGCTGATTCGCCTTCACGGCTTTTTGCCGGTTATGCGGCGTAGGCCCGTCCTGAGCCTGCCGAGCAGCGTCTCCGGTGCGGGCGGGCCCTCGTGGCGCTCGTCCCCGGGTCGCGCGGGAGCCTGGGGGCGGGTCTGGTGAGGGAGGTCTTCCTGCCCGCGATCCTCCTGCCGCCGGTCGCCCGCCACATCGGTGCCCGCCACGCCCGGCTCTGGGGTGCCCGGGGCTTGAGCGGCCGGGTTCCGAGGAAGGTCGGTGTGCTGTGGCCGGACCTCCCGGGGGCGGGCTTCCCGGGGCGGGATGTCCTGGGAGCGGGCGTCCGATCCGGCGGGATCCGGTGGTACGGCGAGATGCTGCGGGGCGGGGATCCGGCCGGCGGGCTCCGGCGGACGGGGCCCGCCGGGGGCCAGAGCCCGCCGCAGGTCGGCGAGGGCCTCGGCGGCGCTGGGACGCTTGTGCGTCGCGTGGTCGCGCATGCGCCGCAGCAGGTCCATCACCTCCACGGACGCCTCGCCGGAGGCGGGCTCGGCGTCGGGGGTGATCGGCGGGAGCCTCCCGGTCAGCAGCTGGAAGGCGATCACCCCGGCCGCGTACACGTCGGAGGCGGCCGTCACCCGCACGGGCATGGCCTGGCATTCGGGAGCGGCGTAGTGGGTGTCGAGGACGTTGGGCAGCTCGTTGGCCACGGTGTGGGCGCGGGGCCCCGGCTTGGCGTAGTCGAACCCGGTGAGCATGGCCCGGCCCTCCTCCGTCACCAGCACGCACGCGGGGCTGAGCGCCCGGTGGATCACGTTGTTGGCGTGGACGTGGGCCAGGCCGCGAAGCATGTCCTCCACCACGTCCAGCCGGGCGGCGGTGGAGAGCGTGGGCGGGGATGCGGTGAGGTGCAGGTGCAGCGCCTGGCCGTGCACGTCGTCGAGGACGAGCACGAACCGGCTCTCGTCGTCGATGGCGAAGAAGTCGCGGGCGCGCACCACGCACGGGTGCGGGGGAATCCTGGTGAGGGCCTGGTAGGCGTTGGTGATCAGCCGTCGCTCCGCCGCCCTCGGCTCCTCCTGCGCCAGCGGATCCGCCCGGTAGACGCGCAGCAGGACCGTCTCGCTGCCGGGGACCGTCGCGTTGATCGCGCGGTACTCGGTGACCCGGGTGTCGCCGCCCAGCTGCTCCTCCACCTCCCAGCTGCCGAAACGCGGCGGCGCCGTGGAGCGCCGCACGCTCCCGTTGAGCGCCTCGATGATCGCGGTGCCGTACGGCGCGGTGTCGGTGGTGTGGCCGCGCCTGACGCGGGAGACGTCGCTCAGCGTGTCGATCAGCCCGTCGAGGTCGGTGACGTGCCGCGAGTCGCGGCCCGCGGGGTCGACCAGTTCGGCGTCGGGGCCGGTGAGCACCACGAGGCTGTCGACGTAGACCCGGTCCAGCTCGCGGCGCTCCTGGGTGAGCAGGCCCTTCAGCGCGCGCCCGTTGCCGCGCAGCTTGGCGACGGGGGAGCCGAAAGCCTCACGCCGCAGCGGGAACCAGCGGGTCCCGGCGACCTCGATCCGGCCGCGGGTGCCCTTGACGTCGATGACGCAGAGCGAGTGGCCGGTCAGGACGATCGCGTCCACCTCGAAGATGTCGTCTCCGCGGGGCACCTCGATGTTGTGCAGCAGCAGCCAGTCGTCTGGGGCGTTGTCTCGCAGGTGTGCGATGACCCGTCGCTCGGCGTCGTTGACCGGGCTTCCGCCGCCGACGATCTGTGCCATCTCTAGCGTGCCGCCTTCCTGCTCGCGTTCATCGTGCCCCGCAGTATCCCAAGAGGCTCATCTTCGCCCGTACCTCTACTTTTCCACCACTCGGACACGCGGGCCTCCCTATGATCATGACGCATCCCGGGGGTGAGAGCGATCGAGGTGTCCACCCGCGCCGGACGCATGGGTGGCGGTGCCGCTCCGGAGGGTCGTCCGGCCTCGGTGGCTGAGGGGTGGCCGGGGGTGGCCCGGGTTTCCGAGCGGACCGCCGTGATCCCGGATCTCCGGACCGGGCCTTCATGATCGCCGCCGTGCCCGCCCGGGCCGCGGATGTCCCGGCTCGAAATCAAGAACGGATCAAATGCGGGCCATGGAGTGGTTCGCCATGAGATACGGCACGGTGACGCCCCCGAGCCCTCTGTGATCATCGCAGCCAGACCCATGTTTGCCGGGGGAGAGGAGGGTAGACGTCCCCTTGCTGTGAGGGAGGAGGCAGTCCATGACCAACACCAAGGAGTCACTGCCGACGTCCGAGCTGATCCGGCAGATGTCGGAGCAGGTCTCGCGTCTCGTCAGGGACGAGTTGCGCCTGGCCAAAGCGGAGTTGACGGAGAAGGGCAGGCACGCCGGGATCGGTGTGGGGCTGTTCGGCGGAGCGGGGATCGTCGCCCTCTTCGGGGCCGCGGCCCTGGTCGCCGCGGTGATCCTGCTGCTCGCGCAGGTCATGCCCCCGTGGGCGGCGGCCGCGCTGGTGGGCGGGGTACTGCTGGTCGTGGCGGGCGCGCTCGGGTTCTTCGGCAAGCGCCAGGTCGCCGAGGCCGCTCCGCCGACCCCCGTACGGACCATCGAGAGCGTCAAGGACGACATCGACGCGGTGAAAGAGAGGGCGCACCGATGACCGAGACAGACCCGGGCGGGAACCGGTTCGAGCCGGACGCCGGAACCACCGGATCCCGGAGGAAGGGCGTCGACGAGCCGATCACGCCGGACGAGAGCGGATCGCTGAACATCCCGCCGAACCAGCCGGAGGGCATGTCCCGCGAGGGCCTCGGCGCTTCGGGGTCCGAGCGTGACGGCACGTCCGGGTTCCGGGAGGGCGCGGCACCCGTCGCCGTCCCGGAGGCGACGGCGACCACCCCGTACGCCGACACCGGGGGTGGCGCGGCGGGAACGACGGGAGCGACAGAGATCGGAAAGACCGTCGGAGACGACGGGAACGACACGGAAACGTTGCGGCGGGACATTGAGGACGCCCGCCGCGAACTGGGCGACACAGTGGAGGCACTGGTGCACAAGACCGACGTCAAGGGCCGTATTCAGGAGACCGCCGCCCAGGTGGGCGACGACCTGCGCAAGGTGGGGGCGGCGACCGCCAGCACGGCCACCGAGATGGTGGAGCGGGTGAAGGTGGCCGCTCCCGAGATGGTCGGCCGGGTGAAGGAGGCGGCCCCCGAGGTCGTCGGCCGGGTGAAGGAGGCGACTCCCGTCGAGATCAAGGACGCGGCGGGCAGGGTCACGACCGAGGCGAGCAAGCGTCCCGTCGTGACGGTCGCGGCCTTCGCCGCGCTCGTCCTGGTCGTCCTGCGTATCCTGCGGCGGGGCAAGAGGAAGTAGATGCCCGGTAGCACGGAAAGGGCCGCTCTCGGCGATTCGCGAGGGCGGCCCGCCCATGTCCCCCGAACCGTCCCCCAAACCCCCTCGGAACTGCCTCGCGGGGCATGGTGGGGGGTCCTCAAACGGACCGTCGGGGAGTTCCAGCGCGACGGTCTGCCCGACTGGGCCGCGGCCCTCACCTACTACGCGGTGCTGTCGATCTTCCCCGGCCTGATCGTGCTGGTGTCCGTGCTCGGGCTGGTCGGCCAGGACGTGATCTCCACGATCCTGTCCCAGGTCGCCGCCCTCGCCCCCGGCGACGTCACGAGGCTGGTGGAGGACCAGGTCGAGCAGGTGCGCGGCAGCGGCAGCGCGAGGGGTTTCCTCGCGATCGCCGGTCTGCTGGTGGCGCTCTGGTCGGCCTCGGGCTACATCGCGGCCTTCGTCAGGGCCGGAAACGCGATCTACGACATCAGGGAGGGGCGTCCCCTGTGGAAGCTCACCCCGCTGCGGATCGGGCTCACCCTGGTGTTCGTCGTCCTGATGGCCGCCGCGGCGGTGGCCGTCACCTTCACGGGAAGGCTCGCCGAAGTGGCGGGCGATGCCCTGGGGGTCGGGCAGACGGCGGTCACCGTCTGGGGGTACGCCAAGTGGCCGGTCCTGGTGCTGATCGCCGCAGGTCTGGTGATGCTGCTCTACTGGGCCGCGCCCAACGTCCGCCAGCCGGGCTTCCGCTGGATCAGCCCCGGCGGGCTGCTCGCGGTGCTGCTGTGGGTCGTCGTCTCCGCCGGGTTCGCGACCTACGTCGCCAACTTCGGCTCCTATGACAAGACCTATGGCGCGCTCGGTGCCGTCGTGGTGTTCCTGGTCTGGCTGTGGTTGTCCAACATGGCCGTCCTGCTGGGCGCGGAGTTCGACGCCGAACTCATGCGGGAGCGTCAGATCGCCGCGGGCCACCCGCCGGAGAGCGAGCCGTACGCCGAGCCGAGGGACGAGGCGGAGGGCGAGAACGTCACCCTTCCCGGTCCGGGCGAACGCTGACCCCCGGCCCCCTGCCACGCCGCGCTCCGGACGCGACGGGGGCCCTTTCGGCCTCTGGGAGGCGGCGTGGCCGTCGGGTCCGCGGAGATCGGACCGATACCTGTTCGCGCAAGCGAGCCAAACTCATGTCTGCCGGGGTAATCTGACCGTTTCCGGGTGGGCGGCGGACCCCCTCCTCTCCGCCCACCCGGAGCTTTCCGCCGCTGGATGTCCTGTCAGGTCCAGGGTGCCGGGCCGGAAGGCGAACTATCCTGATCTCGGGCACGCGGAGGGCCGCCGCCCTTTCCGCGACCACCGTTTCACCACGACCGTCACGACGACGCAGGCCCCCTGAGGAGACGAGTTGAACGCCGTACTGACCGGTGTGCACCACCTCAAGATCTGGGTGAGTGACCTGGAGCGGAGCCGTTCCTGGTACGAGAAGGTCCTGGGGCTGGAACACCACATCAGCTTCCAGGACGAGGACGGCGTGATCAGGGGCATGAGCTTCACGGTCCCCGGCGCGGCCTTCCAGATCGCGCTGCGTGAGAACCCCGACCTGGCCAGGGCGCTCTTCGACGCCGACCCCTTCGCGCTCCAGGTCACCCTTGAGGGGCTTGAGGCCTGGGTCGCCCGTCTCGACGGGCTCGGCGTCCCGCACAGCCCGATCATCAAGGCGTCCGCCGGCCACGCGATGGGCTTCGTCGACCCCGACGGCGTTCAGATTCGGCTGTACGCCCCCGACGAGCAGGTCCACGCCGCCCAGGTGGGCGCGGAAGGCGTCTACCGGCCGGATCAGGCCGCCGACTTCACCCCCGCCCCGGGGCGAGAGCGGGACTGAGAGGCGCCTCACCACCTGTGAGGACAGGTCCCCGTCCCCGGCGGACAGAATTTAATCTACATCGTAAAGGCGATGGCCGTGATCTCCATGAACGAGGCGCGGGCGTGACCGGACGTATAAGGTCCGGAACGTGGAACCCCTCGTCGCCGTGTTGGTGGTCGCCGCGCTGATCGGCGTACCCGCCCTGGTGCTGTGGCGGGTGCTGCGCGGCCGCAGGGAGCTGGGCAGCAGCCCCGCCGAGCGGGCCACGTTCGAGACCCTGCACACCGCGTCCCTGGCCGCGCCGCCGCTGCGGGCGGGGCTGACCGAGGCGGGGGCGCAGAAGGCCTCCCGCTACCTTCGGGAGTTGCTGGGCTCCCCGGCGCTGGCGGTCACCGACGAGGAGCGGCTGCTGGTCTACGACGGCGAGGGCGACCACCACGCCCGCGAGGCGTTCGCCCACGCCGCCAAGACACTGTCGGGGGGCCGGACCCGTGTCCTGGGCCCCGAGGTCGTCTCGTGCGACCTTCCCGAGTGCCCGATCAGGTTCGCCGTGGTGGTGCCGCTCACCACCGACGGCAGGGTGGTGGGCTCCCTCGCCGCGTACGGCGGGCACGCCTCGGCGGGGCTGGTCAGGGCCGCCCACGAGGTCGCGAACTGGGTCGACTCGCAGCTGGAGCTGGCCGAGCTCGACCGGTCGAGAACGCGTCTGATGGAGGCCGAGGTCCGGGCGCTGCGCGCGCAGATCTCCCCGCACTTCATCTACAACTCGCTGACGACGATCGCCAGCTTCGTCCGTTCCGACCCCAACCGCTCCCGCGAGCTGCTGCTGGAGTTCGCCGACTTCACCCGCTACTCCTTCCGCAGGCACGGGGAGTTCACCACGCTGGCCGAGGAACTGCGTTCCATCGACCGCTACCTCACCCTGGAACGGGCCCGTTTCGGCGATCAGCTGCAGGTGACGTTGCGCATCGCCCCCGAGGTGCTCGCGGTCGCGGTGCCGTTCCTGTGCCTGCAGCCCCTGGTGGAGAACGCGGTCCAGCACGGCCTGGAGAGCAAGCCCGGGATCGGGCGCATCTCGATCGTCGCCGAGGACGCCGGGGCCGAGTGCCGGATCAGCGTGGAGGACGACGGCGTGGGCATGGAGCCCGACCGCCTGCGCCGCATCCTCGCCGGTGCCGCAGACGAGCGTTCGGGGGCCGGGGGAGTGGGGCTGGTCAACGTGGACGAGCGGTTGCGCCAGGTCTACGGTGACGAGTACGGCCTGGTGGTGGAGACGGCGAAGGGGGCGGGGACGAAGGTCAGCGTCCGTCTGCCCAAGTACCATCCGGGTGTCTCCGTCCGGTGAGCCCGCGTCCGGTCCGGATCTTCCCCTCATCCCGTGAAGTTGACAGGCGATGTCTGATTCATCACCCTCTAGAAATTCCCTCGCGAACGACCCGGAGGAGTGAGCGTGACCGGCCTGCGTGTCCTTGCGGTGGACGACGAGCTTCCCGCGCTGGAGGACCTGGCCTACCTCCTTCGGGACGATCCCCGTATCGGAGAGGTCTCCCTGGCCAGGGACGGGGCCGCCGCACTGCGCGTCCTGGACCGGGCGATCGCCGACGGGAGGCCGATCGACGCGGTCTTCCTCGACATCCGGATGCGCGGCCTGGACGGGGTGGTGCTCGGCCGTCTGCTGTCGCAGTTCGCCAACCCGCCCCGGGTGGTCTTCGTGACGGCCTACGAGGAGCACGCGGTCGACGCCTTCGAGATCAAGGCCGAGGACTACCTGCTCAAGCCGGTGCGGCCGGAGCGGCTGGCCGAGGCGATCCGCAGGGTGTTCGTCTCCGCGGAGCTGCCGGAGGTCGAGGGCTCCGGCCGTGCCGACCCCGACACCATCCCGGTGGAGCTCGGCGGTGTCACCAGGTTCGTGGCCAGCACCGAGGTCCGCTACGTGGAGGCCCAGGGCGACTACGCCCGGCTGCACACCGCGGGTGGCAGCCATCTGGTGCGCATCTCGCTGGCGACGCTGGAGGAGCGCTGGTCCTCTGCGGGGTTCGTACGGGTGCACCGCAGTCACCTGGTCGCGGTCAAGCACATCGACGAGCTGCACATCGACTCGGGGCGCTGCGTGGTCCGCATCGGCGAGACCGAGATCCCGGTCAGCCGCCGCCACACCCGCGAGCTGCGCGATCTGCTGGTCCGCAGGGCGCGCAAGGGCAGGCAGGAGTGAGTGGCGACGCCGGGCCCGGGGAGGGGGGCGAGCCGCGCCAGAGGAACGCCGACCGGTCGCGCGGGGAGGCCGAACGTCCAGGCAAGGACGAGCGTCCGCGCAGGGACGGCGAGCGGTCCCGCAAGGAGGAGCGCCCGCGGCGCGAGGTGGTGACCAGCCCTCGCACGATGGCTCCCCGCCACCCCAGTTACCCGGTCACCCGCGAGATCGACGAGCAGACCCGCCTGGGTGAGGTCTACATGCGCTCGCTGATCCGTACCCAGTTCCGTCTGGCCCTGTTCGTCTGCACGGTGCTGGGGTGCGTGGTGGTGGGCCTGCCGGTGGTGTTCCTGCTGGTGCCGGAGCTGGGCGCGCTGCACGTGCTGGGGGTCCCGCTGCCCTGGGCGGTGCTGGGCGGCCTGATCTACCCGGCGTTCGTGATCGGGGCCTGGCTGTATGTCCGGCAGGCGGAGCGGAACGAGCGCCACTTCGCCGAGCTGGTGGACAGGGCCCGTTGAGTACCGCGTACGGGGTGACGGCCGTCGTGCTGGTGGTGCTGGCGGCCGTGCTGATCGGCGCGTTCGGGCTCAGGCTGTCGCGGACCACCTCCGACTTCTACGTCGCCTCCCGCACGGTCTCCCCGCTGTGGAACGCCTCCGCCATCGGCGGGGAGTATCTGTCGGCCGCGAGCTTTCTGGGCATCGCGGGGCTGATCCTCACCTACGGCGCCGACATGCTGTGGCTGCCGGTCGGCTGGACGGGCGGCTACCTGGTGCTGCTCGTGCTGGTCTCCGCGCCGTTGCGCCGCTCGGGCGCGTACACGCTTCCCGACTTCGCCGAGGCGCGGCTGGAGTCGATGGCGGTGCGGAGGCTGGCCGGGGTGCTGGTCGTGCTGATCGGCTGGCTGTATCTGATGCCGCAGTTCCAGAGCGCGGGCCTGGTCCTGCGGGCCATCACCGGGGCGCCAGAATGGGCGGGGGGCCTGCTGGTGGCGGCCGTGGTCGCGGTGAACGTCATGTCGGGCGGCATGCGGTCGATCACGTTCGTGCAGGCCTTCCAGTACTGGCTGAAGCTCACCGCTCTCGCCGTGCCGCTGGTGTTCCTGCTGCTGGCGTGGCATGACGACGGTGCGCCGGGGCTGAGCGCGCAGGACGCGGCCTCGTGGGCGCTGCCGCTGTCGACGGGCAGGGAGTACGGCCTCTACTCGACCTACTCGCTGATCCTGGCGACCTTCCTGGGCACCATGGGGCTTCCGCACGTGCTGGTCCGCTTCTACACCAACCCCGACGGCCGGGCGGCGCGGCGCACGACGCTGGTGGTCCTGTCGCTGCTCGGCGCCTTCTACATGCTGCCGGCGGTCTACGGCGCGCTGGGCCGGATCTACCTCCCGGAGTTGGAAGGCAGTGACACGGTGGTGTTGTCGTTGCCCGGACGGCTGGTCGGCGGTGTGGCCGGAGACCTGCTGACGGCGCTGGTGACGGCCGGGGCGTTCGCGGCGTTCCTGTCGACCTCCTCGGGGCTGATGGTCTCGGTCGCCGGGGTGATCGGGCAGGACATCCTCAAGGGAGGGGTGCGGTCGTTCCGGGCGGCGGCGGTGCTGGCCGTGATCGTTCCGCTGGTTCTGGCGGTCTTCGCCCGCTCGTTGCCGGTCGCCGACGTCGTCGGCCTGGCGTTCGCGGTGGCGGCCTCCTCCTTCTGCCCGCTGCTGGTGCTGGGCATCTGGTGGCGGCGGCTGACACCCGCGGGTGCGATGGCGGGGCTGCTCGCCGGTGGCGGTCTCGCCTGCGGTGCGGTCCTGCTGACGATCGGCGGGGGACCGTACACCGGCCTGGTCGGTGCCCTGCTGGCGCAGCCCGCCGCGTGGACGGTGCCGATCGCCTTTCTCGTCATGGTGGTGGTCTCGCTGCTGACGCCCGGGCGCATCCCGCCGAACGTGGCCCGCACGATGGTGCGCCTGCACACCCCGGAGATCCTCAATCTGGACCGGGGTGACTGGCGGCCGCGGTCCTCTTGACGGCTCTGATGAGCTGTGACGGAATGACGACTATGAACCGACATTTCGGTTGTTCTGACTAGTTTTGGTATGTGCCGGCTCCGGTGACGAGGCGGTCGCCGAGGCCGGCGACGCCACTGCCGTGCTACCCGGGAACCGGGCCGGACGCCGGTCGGCCGCGGGGCTCTCCGTGAGCGGGACGGCGCACCGGTTCACGGCGCCGCGCCGGGAGCGGGACGGTCCGCCGATCCGCCGGTCAGCCGGTCAGCGGTGATACCGGAGGTCCTGCGCCGATCCCGGTTCCGGCTCGTCTATTTCGGGATGGCCGTCAGCCTGCTGGGCGACGCCTCGCTGCTGCTGGTGCCCGCCATCCTGGCCAAGAGTCTCACCGGCTCCGACGCCGCCGCGGGTCTGACCCTGTTCTTCTTCACCGTGCCCCTGTGCTTCTCGCCCTGCTTCGGATACCTCATCGACCGGGTCGACCGCAGGAGGCTCCTCGTCGTCACCTGCCTGCTGTCGGGAATCTCGCTCACCCCGCTGATCGCGGTCACCGGGCAGGGCACGGTCTGGCTGGTCTACCCGGTGTCCGCGGCGATGGGCTGCTCGTACGCGGTGATCTTCTCCGCGCTCGGCGGGCTGCTCAAGGCCATCCTGCCCGAGCACCTGCTCGCCGAGGCGAACGGCGCCCTGCAGACCACCCGGCAGGGGCTGCGCCTGTTCGGGCCACTGCTGGGGGTGGGTGTCTACACCGGCTTCGGGATCGGCGCGCTCGTGCTGTTCGACATGATCACTTTCCTCGTCGCCGCAGGGGTCTTCGCGATGCTCCCCGCGCCGAGACCTCTCTCGCCCGTCTCGCCGGCACCTCCGGGGCGCTGGCGCGAGGAGTTCTGGGCCGGGGCCCGCCACCTCTGCGCCGACCCGCCGTTGCGCCGCGCGGCCCTGGCGCTCTGCCTGATGTTCGCGCTGGCCGGGGCGACCGAGTCGCTGATCTTCGCGGTCATCGAGCACGGCCTGGCCAGGTCGCCGGAGTTCACCGCGTTCACCTCGACCGCGATGGGCCTCGGGGCGATCGCCGGGGGCCTGCGGAGCTCCACGGTGATCGCGCGCCGGGGCGAGTTGTTCGCGATCGGCGCGGGCATCGGCCTGTACGGCATGGCGGTCATCTGCTGGATGGCGCCCTTGGAGGCGGTCGTGCTGGTGGCCATGATGGTCGCGGGCGCCGGGCTGACCCTGGAGGGGGTGGCCAGGACGACCCTGGTGCAGCGCCGCAGCCCGGGCCACCTCGTCGGCCGGGTCTCCACCGCCTTCGAGTCCCTCATCGGGTTCGCCCAGCTGTCGTCCCTGCTCGCCGGTGCCGTGCTGGTGTCGCTCGTCGATTATCGCGTTCTGCTCGCGGTGGTCGGCCTGACGGTCTGCGGCGCCGGGGCGTACGCCCTGCGGGCGAGGCGGTGGTGAGGACGGCCTCCCGGGGACCGTTCGTCGTGCGATACAGACCTTTCACCGCAAGCCCCACCCAACTGAACGCGACTCGGCGGCGCCTCGGCGAAGAGACCGCATGCGGGTCTCCTCCGAGGGTAGCGTCCAGCCCTACGTTGTCCGTGATCCAGATCACATTTTGGGAGGTCCCGTGACCGCCAGGCAACATGATTCGTCGGTCTACGAAGAAATTCAGGCCAGCGACCAGTTCCGGGAGTTGAAGAGGCGTTTTCGGGCCTGGGCGTTCCCGATGACCGCGGCGTTCCTCGCGTGGTACCTGCTGTACGTCGTCCTGTCGGGCTGGGCGCGCGACTTCATGGGCACGAAGGTCTTCGGCAACATCAACGTGGCGCTGATCTTCGGTCTGCTCCAGTTCGTGTCGACGTTCGGCATCGCCTGGGCCTACTCCCGTTTCGCTGAGAAGAAGCTCGATCCGCTGGCCGACGACATCCGCCACGGAGTCGAGGGGAAGACCGAATGAACCACCAGACCCTCTCCACCATCCTGTTCCTGCTCTTCGTCGCGGGAACGCTGGGCATCACCTTCTGGGCGAGCCGCAACACCAAGGACGCCACCGACTACTACGCCGGTGGCCGCTCCTTCAGCGGCGTGCAGAACGGCCTCGCCATCGGCGGCGACTACATGTCGGCCGCGAGCTTCCTGGGTATCGCCGGAATCATCGCCCTGTCGGGCTACGACGGCTTCCTGTACTCGATCGGCTTCCTGGTCGCCTGGCTGGTGGCGCTGCTGCTCGTCGCCGAGCTGATGCGTAACTCCGGCAAGTTCACCATGGCCGACGTGCTGGCCTTCCGGATGAGCCCTCGCCCGGTCCGCACCGCGGCGGGCGTCTCCACCATCACGGTGTCGATCTTCTACCTGCTCGCCCAGATGGTCGGCGCCGGCGCGCTGGTCGGCCTGCTGCTCGGCGTCACCTCGCCGACGGGCAAGGCGCTCACGATCGTCGGCGTCGGCGTTCTGATGATCGTCTACGTGGTCGTCGGCGGGATGAAGGGCACCACCTGGGTGCAGATCGTCAAGGCCGTGCTGCTCATGGGCGGCGCGACCCTGGTCACCCTGCTGGTGCTCGGCCACTACGGCTTCAACCTCTCGGGCCTGCTCGGCGAGGCCGCCACCCAGAGCGGCAAGGGCGCGGCCTTCCTGGAGCCGGGCCTGAAGTACGGCACCGAGGCGCAGGGCCTCGCCGGCAAGATCGACCTGATCAGCCTCGGCCTCGCGCTGGTCCTCGGCACCGCCGGCCTGCCGCACATCCTGATCCGCTTCTACACGGTCCCCACCGCCAAGGAGGCCCGTAAGTCGGTCCTGTGGGGCATCGGCATCATCGGCACCTTCTACCTGCTCACCCTCGTGCTCGGCTTCGGCGCGGCGGCCCTGGTCGGCGGCGAGGCGATCGTGGCGCAGGACAAGGCGGGCAACACGGCGGCCCCGATGCTCGCCGAGGCGGTCGGCCAGGCGATCTTCGGCGAGGTGGGAGGCACCATCCTGCTGGCCGTCATCGCGGCGGTCGCCTTCGCCACGATCCTCGCGGTCGTCGCCGGCCTGACGCTGGCGTCGAGTTCCTCCTTCGCCCACGACCTGTACGCGCACGTGTTCAAGCGTGGCAACGTCACCGACAAGGAGGAGGTCCTGGTCGCCAGGATCTCGGCCTTCGTCATCGGCGCGGTCTCCATCGGGCTCGGCATCCTCGCGCAGGGGCAGAACGTGGCCTTCCTGGTCGCGCTCGCCTTCGCCGTGGCGGCCTCGGGCAACCTGCCCGCGATCCTCTACAGCCTGTTCTGGAAGCGCTTCAACACCGCGGGCGCGGTCTCGGCCATCTACGGCGGCCTGGCCTCCGCGCTGATCCTGGTGATCTTCTCGCCGGTCGTCTCCGGCAGCGCCACCGCGCTGTTCCCCGACGCGAACTTCGCCTGGTTCCCGCTGAGCAACCCGGGCATCGTCTCGATCCCGATCGGCTTCCTCGCCGGGTTCATCGGCGCCCGCCTCAGCAAGGAGTACAACGCGAACAAGTACGCGGAGATCGAGGTCCGCTCGCTCACCGGCATCGGTGCCGAGAAGGCCAGCTCGCACTAGGACCCCGTACCGACCCCCCGTACGGCTCGTACGGAAGTACGGGGAACCAAGGGCCCGGCCGCATAGCGGCCGGGCCCTTTCTCATGTGTCCCCGGCGGGCCCCCCGCCCCCCCCCGGGCGGCGCCCGCCCGGCTGTACGTGCGCGGGACGCCGGTGCGCTGGCCGGAGCTGTTCTCAGG